>DYEF01000007.1 GCA_020725805.1 Bdellovibrio sp. | reverse complement strand
ACAAAGGAAAAAGACTTTGCAAAACAAAATCAGGGATAGTAAAAGAATATAGTGAGGCAGTTATATGAAAATCAATGAAGCCGAAAAATGTAACATTTTAATTTTGCAGAAATGTAACATTTTGACGTTGCAGTTACATAAAAATCGGGTTTACGAAGGGTTATTATGCTGATAAATTCAGGTTTTAGAGAAGAAAAATCATCGATATATCCTAGTTCGGATATAAATTCCTCGAGCACTCTTCCCATTATTCTGCGGGCGTACTGGTACCCGGGATTATTCTCCTTTATCTTCGAAAAGAGATTATCTTCAAGGTCTTTCAGAAAATCTTCCGACAAATATATCCCGCCGTCTTTTTTAACAAAAGAGAGCCTGCATAAAGATTCGAGTTCATCACTTTTAATGGGCTGATACCTGAAGCCTTTCCCCAAATAATTATTAGCAACCGGAGTCATAAGGAGGTTGAACAGTGTGGGCTTCGAATCTGACGGGATATTTGTACCCTTAAAGTCAGATTTCCCGATATCTTCAACCGTAACATCAAAACACCTGATGATGATATCCAGAGATGCCTCCAGTTCCCGGAGCAGTTCACTGAGCTTTTCCACCTCCGAAAGGGACTGCGGATACTCCGAATATGCATCTGAAAATATCTCTCTCATGTCAATTTCTGCAAAGTTAGTAGCGGCTATCCTTAAAAGATATTCGAAATACTGCGGGAGTTCAACAAGCCGCAGATACTGATGCACAGACCTGATTCTTCTGGCATCATCTCTTATAAATTTCAGCTTTTTATAGCCGTGTCTGAATATATCGATTACATAGTAATTTTTCATTGCCTCGGAGTTAGATATACCCATCTCTGAAGTCATTACCTCAAGTCCTAGCCTCAGAAGTGATTTGACCTTTTCGGAAGAGAGCTTAAGCGATTCTATCTCGAACATATCGAGCCTGTCGGCAACTATAAGGCGGTTTATAAGAATCTGTATTTCGAAGAGAATTTCGAGTGCCGTTCTCTCATCGATTGATTCCAGACCCTCGTCCAGCGGCTTTATATCTCTTACATACCTGACCGGCAGCCTCGAGTACGAGAACTGCTCAACC
The DNA here is from genome assembly GCA_020725805.1 of Bdellovibrio sp. Lineage (GTDB taxonomy): Bacteria > Myxococcota > SpSt-1050 > SpSt-1050 > SpSt-1050 > SpSt-1050. The sequence continues at coordinate 5,867 of DYEF01000007.1, read as the reverse complement.
CTCTTTGGGATAATCTCCCTCTTAATATTGGTGGGCTCCGAATAGAGCCTAATTGCATCGTCATATTCGTAGAAACCGAGCTCTGTTATTCTCGAAGACTTTACACGATAAAGGTCCTCTTCGAGCACGGAATACAGCTCCTGTCTCATCCCCTCCACTAGTCTCAGGTACAGATTTCTGTCGGTTTCCATAATAAGGGTCAGAAGTTCTTTGGTCAGAAGAATTTTCTCTTCGTCACACCGGATCTCATCTTCCTCGTCACGGGCCGGAGAAATGTAATATACACCGTCAATTGTAAAACTATCTTCTGGGATACCCTCATCAGGGTCAAAATCCTCCTTTGCAAGAAAGACCTTAAAATCACCTAGAAAGTATATAAGCTGCTGTTCGTAGTCGAGCCCGCTGAATTTCTCCCTGAGCACATCCCTGTCCCATTCCCTCAAGACCATCAGATATCTGTGGGCACGTTCCTTGTCAAACCTGTATCCGTCCCAGGTATCCATATCCATAAAATACTGTATCTGTTCACTGTCACACAGGGCGAGAAGAGCGCCCGCCCCTTCGAGACCTACCTCTTTAACCGTTACAATAAGGTCAACCACCGGAGACGCCTTTACAAGAGCTCCCGCATCTCTTGAATCTGTCAGAAAGTCAAACCTCTTTTTCGGAGGCATTAGAGGCAGCAGAAGGAGTTTTTCCTCGGGTGAAAGTTTTTCGAACTCCTCAAATGTGAGTGCCTGCGGTTCTTTAATAGTAATTTTCATCAGGTCTCCCTCTGAAATTCAGGAGAAAATATAATACGCAAAGTTGTATCTTTATAACAATGATTTAAGCAGCAGTTTTCAATCTGAATTCTTCAGATTTTTATTTGGTCTTGACTTTATTCGCCTTCTTCAGCCTTTTAAGTTTCTTCTTGTGTTTTATCCTTCTCTTCATTTTCATAAGTCTGTGTTTACTCTTGGACCTTGCCACTTAATCCTCCTTTTGTTTTATGCGGGTAAAACCCCGGCTGGTGAAAAAATATATCCCGAAACTTTCTCTGTCAATAATACACGGCAAATATTCATCATAGTCCGATAAGCTTCTTTTTCTTCTCTTTTTCATACTTATCAGCGCCGTAATAGTAACCGTAATGTCTGTAGTAGTACGAGTAATAGTAATAATTGTATTCCTTGCTCTCGAGGTCGATCTCGTTGAGAATCATACCTATTATATGTGCATTGACATCCTTGAGTTGTTTCTTTACCTGTAAAAGGGCATTTCTGGTTGTCTTCTTTGCCTTACCTACAATAATCACACCGTCGACTAATTTGGAGATTACCACTCCGTCCGTAACAGCGGCAACGGGGGGAGAATCAAAGATGACTATATCAAACGATTCCTTCGCCTCTCTTACAAACTCCTTAAACCGCTGTGTGTACATAAGTTCGGCAGGATTCGGCGGAATCGGTCCGCAGGGGCAGACGAAGAGATTGGTTATACCGGTAGGACGCACCACATCCGCAAGCGAGACATCACTGATAAGGTAATTGGAAATACCGTTTGAGTTCTCAACACCAAATGCCTTGTGAACTCTTGGCTTCCTCATATCTGTATCCACTATAAGTGTACGCTTGCCGGTCTGTGCAAGTGAAATCGAGAGAGATGTAGCGGTAATCGTCTTCCCGTCCTGAGGTCCGGCACTTGTCACGACTATGGCCTTTATCCTCTTTTCTGCGCTCAGAAACATCAGATTTGTCCTTATTGCCCTGCAGCTTTCGGCAACGGAGGACTTGGGGAATTCGGTGATAAACAGGTCCTTCGGTATCCCCTTCTGTTCGAGAGTCTTTACATCGTCCTCCTTGATAAGGGGAATGAGACCCAGAAACGGGAGTTTGAGATACCTTTCGATATCTTCCTGTGTCTTGATGGTGTTATCGACCCTCTCCAGGAAAAATGCGAGCGCAATACCACCGAAAATGCCAATAAGAGCACCTATGAGAAGATTTATGTTGAGTTTCGGCTTTATCGGCACTGTGGGGACAAGGGCATTATCCAGTTTCCTGACATTATTTGCCTTCAGAAGACCCGTCAGGTCGGTCTCCTTCTGTCTCTTGAGTACTATCTGATAGAGATTGAGGTTGTTGTCTGCATCCCGTTTGAGTTTGATATAATCAACTTCCAGCTTATTCAGGTCCATCGCCTGCTGTTTCGTCTCCTCGATAGACCGCTTTAGTTCATTTATGGTATTGACAATGGCGGTGTATTTGTTTTCAAAACTTGCAATGATGTTGTTCATCTCCTGTCTGATATTTGATTCGACAAGTTCGAGTTGTTTCTTTGCTACCTGATACTTCTGATGCTTCTCTCCGTATTTTTCCGCGATATCCAGAAATGTACTCCTCGTCTTTACATACTCTTCCTTGAGCTTCTGAATCAGGGAGTTCTGGGAGACCATATCAAGGGAGTCTATCTTCGAGGGGTCATCCCGCACCTTCAGTACTATATCTCTCATCGACTTGAGTTCTATCTTCTGCACCTCCATCTTATTGAGCGCCTCCGAAAGACTCCTAAGTCTCTGGGAGAGCATATTCTGATTGTCTTCGAGGGATACAGAGAGAATATTGTGTTCCTTCTTGAAGTTGTGCAGGGCCGATTCGGATTTCTCAACCTTCTCTTTCAGGTCCTGCAGCTGGTCGGAGAGCCAGTCTCCCGCACTTCTTGTCGCATCGAGTTTTATATCAAGATTGGCCTCCATATATGCATTTGCAATGGAATTGGCAAGAAGTGCCGCAAACTCGGGATTCGTATCTTCCACCTTTATATAAACCATTCTGGAATTCTTGACAGGTTCCACGGTAATCTTGGATATGAGTTTTTTTACCGGGTCCACCTTTTTGGCAAGGGCCTCTCTCTCTTTTGGGTCCTTTACTACATCCAGTCCCAGAAAATGGGAATCCTTGTCGAGTCCGAGTTTCTCGATGACCCTTTTTGCAATTGCACGCGATTTTATGATATTATACTGTGTCTCGTAAAACTCCTTGTTGGTCCAGTATCCGCCTGTTCCGAGGTCCACCACCTCTCTTACACCTGAGAGAACCTCGGGTGCCTGAGGTTCAATAACGATTGACGCTGTGGCCTGATATATCTTGGGCTGTTTGAGAGTATAAATCATTACAATAGTCATAACAGTGAGAAAGAACATAGTAATAGCCCATCTTCTCTTCAGTATGACTATCCAGAGTTCCCTCAGGTCCAGAGCCTGTTCCTGTTCCTCCGGTGCAATTTCTGTATTTCTGAGATTCGTATCTTCCGTCATCATCTACTCCCGTACACAGATTTAAAATATTATCACGAAATGCAAAAAAAACAACTACTTGTTTCTTTCAGGCTTACTTGACAATGAGGTCTACGTAATCCTCTCCTTCCTTCCCTATTATTCTTGCCACCTTACCGTCTTTCTCTATAACGACCGTTTTCGGCAATGAACCAACCACCCCGTTTTCGCCCGTATTCAGGACGCCGAACTTCTCGGAGACCTTTCCGAACTTGTCCCACAAAACAGAGAAGGATTCCAGATTGTGCTTCTGAAGGAACTCCTGTACAACAGCCTTCTCCTCCATATAATTGACCAGAACAATTCTTATATTTGCTGCCTCAAACTTTTCCCTGTTTTCTGCGATGATCTTAAGTCCTGCTATACAGGGTTTGCAATAGGTTGCAAAGAATACGAGAACTACACGTCTGGTCTTCGGACTAAAGATGTTTTTGGAATTGATAACCTTATCATTCATATCCCACGCTGCAAACCATGGAGCGGACTTCGATACCACTGCCTCCCCTGACTTCTGGGCTGTCTCTGATTTAACAGGTTCTTTCTTCGGCTCTTCCGATACACCAACCGATTGAGCGAACATAAAAAACACAAAAAGTAATCCGAAAAATCTTTTCATAAATACCTCTTTATTCTGCCGGTAATACTGATTTTACCGGTTCGGCAACCAGTTTAACTATCTTATCCTTCGTCAGATTATCGATAAGGTTCTTCTTGGCCTTTTCAGTATCGCTTCCGTGAACACCTTTGAACGAATTCGGATAAGAAAAATCCGTAAGTTTTTCACCTGTCAACTGGTCTGTCAGCGACCCCTCAATACTCATCAGGCATACGGGTCCCAAACGTCCTTCCTTGCATTCAGTCTGTGAATTGACTGCCAGACTCACCGTACCGGAGCATCTCTTACCCTGTGCTACAGGCACACCTGTCAGACTTATTGCATCTGTAACTATCTGACTTATTTTCAGCTCTGACGAACTGTCCATATTACTTTTTATGGTAAGACAAATCTGCAGCTGCGATATAATAGCCGCCTTTTTTGCCGTTACCTTATTGAAAAGATCCATATCCTTGAGGAAATCCTGAAAGGGTTTACCGGAGAGTGCCTGAATCTGCAGGGCAATCCTGGCCATCTTTGCATTCTCCTCACTTATTTTTTTGTAATGGTTTGCGAAGACAGATATACCTTTTTCTTTAAGCGCTCCATGAGCAAGAGGCCGGAAGAGAGATGCAGACTTTTCATATTCCATAATAAAGACTGGGACTACCTCATCTGTCTGCAGATATGCGACCGCATAAAATCCCGAGTCATCCCTGCCACTCAGACCTTCGTCCACCTTTATCATTTCGGCGTGTTCAAACTCGGTGTTTTCAATCGTATTTTTAACCTGATCGTGTTTTGAAGAGCTCTTTGTGTCCTGAACATAGTGCTGTATAATTGTCTGGCTGCTCGATTTAATTGAAGACCTGATCTGGGAAGATATATCTGATTTTACAGCTGATCTTGCCTCTTCCTGAGAAGATTTCATCTCTGCTATGGCTATTAAAAATTTTTCTTTCGGGTATTTCAGGCGGACTTCCTGATATGTAATCTTCTTTACCACCGCCGCACTCTGATGTTTTGTCTGAAAAGTCTCCTGATTCTGCGGAACCACTTTCGCCTGCTGTCCTGAAGATATGCAGGATAATAATGGTATTACCAAAAGAATGAAAGGAATCTTTTTCATAAAAAAGATTTACTGCTTCTGAGGCTCAACCCCGAGAAGTTTGTATGCATTCTCTCTCTGGGCCGGTTCTGTAAGCGCCTTTTCTATAGCCCCTCTTAATCCTTCTATCGAAACGGTAGCGATTACATATGCCTTTTTCCCGTCTATATCCCAGAAATAGTCAACATATTCAATACCGGCAATATTTTCGATCTTTGTTACAGTAGAGACTGATGTTGTTTTGCTCTGAGAAATACCTTCGGATGATGTCGATATTGTTCCTGCAGCTTTTCCCCCTACCATACCTGACACAGACCCCTCTGCCCCGCCTGAGTTTGCTGTCTTGTTGAGACCAATAGATGTCTGGGAACCAGAGGATGTGGCAACTGATTCATTTATAAAAGTGAGGAGTTTGACCTTGGCGTTATCTTCTGCAAGTGACCTTGCGGCATCTTCCGAGTCTGCTGTAACCATACCTACAGCACAAATCATATTGGGTTTTACCTCGGATGATTTTTTACAATTCATCTTCTTCACCCAGTCAGGCATCATTGCACGGTTTGCCGAGGCAGAAATATTTTGCGGCTGAACACTCACACACGAAACAACTACAAAAAAGAAAACAGAACACGCAAGCAAAACACCAAGCATCTTCATTAAAGTTCCTCCTTATAAAAGATTGGCAAACTTGTATCACATATATAATTTTATGTCAAACGGGAACCACTGGTGCTCTTATCTCAGGTATAACCTTAGGTACTAACCCCCGGTGCCAGGTAGAATTAGTTCTAACCTGTTGATTTCACTGCATATTATCCACTCACCTCCCATTATCCCATATCCCTTTT
>DYEF01000006.1 GCA_020725805.1 Bdellovibrio sp. | reverse complement strand
TCAATAATCCCTGCTCTCATACACTCTAAAAATACCAAAATTTTGGGGTATATTCAGGTATAGTCTAACTTTTGATAAATGGACTGTCTATAATTTGTTTATGATGACAATCTCAATACTCAAGACTATGCCATTTTATTGTCTTTTTGAGCAAATGGTGTATTATATGCTCTGCTCTCTTGAAGTTTTTTCAGGAGGATGAAAGGTATGAATAAATTTATAAAACCGGTTCTGACCTTATGTATATCCTTTTCATTCTCCCTTTTTGCCTGTTCATCAGAGCAAAGCCCGGTTGGCAGGGATTCCGAGACAAACGATTCGACTGAAGACATCGGTATTTTGGATGCAGGTACGGATATAGGAACATTTAAATCCCGCCTTACAAGATATCCTTATGTAAATTACAACGGGAATGACTCGTTTACCATCTTCTGGGAGACAGACAGAGATGAAACCGGTTATGTAGAGCTTGACGGAAAGATACTTACTTCAGAAAAGGTAAAACTTTCACTCAAAATGGGGCTGGACTCGAGAGTCAAAAACATCTATCAGCATACACTAAAACTAAAGTTCTTGCCGCAGGAAAAAAAATATATTTATAAAATTCTCTCGTTAGCTACTCCGTTCGAGGGAAGTTTCTATTCGGTATCATCTGACAATAATTTTATCTTTGCTGTATATGGAGACAACAGGCCGGGTGCACCATTTATGGAGACGAATCCAACACACAAAGATATTGCTTCTCAGATCTCAAAGTATGAACCCGAGTTTGTTATCAATACCGGCGATATAGTATATACAGGCGGTTTTGAGGATGAGTGGTATCAGTTTTTCAACGACGGGGCGACACTTTTTAAAAAGACTTCTCTCTTTGTCTCCATTGGTAATCACGAGAGCGGAGGAGAAGATATATTCAGACGTCAGTTTTCATTTACCAATGGCGAAAATTTCTACTACTCCTTTGACTGGGGGCAGTCTCACTTTATCGTACTCTGTGTCCAGTGCGGTATCTCAACGGATACAGAACAGTACAAATGGCTTAAGAACGATATAGAGACCGCTGATTCAAACAAGAGTATTAAACACATATTTGTCACATTTCATCATCCCCCGTATACCTTCTCTTCCCATTCTCCCAACTCAGATGCACGCAATTATATCGTCCCGCTCCTGAAAACAACCCGTACAAGACTTGTATTTAACGGACACAATCATCTCTATGAACACATTTACAAGGACAAGATACATTACTTAGTGTCGGGAGGCGGAGGAGCACCTCTCTATCCTGAGGAAGAAATAAAATACGAAGAAGGCGAAGAACCATATATGGTCAAATATCAGATGGTATACAATTACTCGATTCTCTATGTGGAAGATACCGGAATCAATGTAAAGACCTTTGATAACAACAATAATCTAATTGAGGAATTTTCAATCGACGAGGAGAGATAAATTGAGAATATTAACAACTCTTTTCAAGTATTTGGTTTTGCCGGTACTGATACTCTTTCTGATGTTCTATCTCTGGCCAAAGAAACTTCTGGATGTTGAATATGTAAAAATTGCAGAAGGAAGTATCGAGGAGGTGGTAACCCCTCTGTCGAATTCCGTCCTTCAGGCAGAGAAGTTTGCAAAGATACGGGCCTCCACTACCGGCGAGATAGAGAAAATAATGTTCAAAAAGGGTGAACGCGTCAAAAAGGGCGACCTCATTATAAAGCTGAAGAATGACGAACAGTTTGCCAGACTCAAACTTGCCGAGGCAAATCTCAAGGCCGGCATTGCCCAGCTGAAACAGACAAAACTCAGGTCTTCAAATATCCAGAAGAGCCTGGAGAGGGCGGAGAAACTCTTCTCCGAAAAGATAGTATCGGAATCGAATCTGGACCAGACCAAGACCGAGTCTCAGGTAATGCAGGAGGCACTGAATATATCCGAGGCAAATATACTTCAGCTCGAGTCCCAGATGAGAATAGCAAAATCGCTCTACGAAAACACATTCATAAGGGCCCCGTTTGACGGGATAATCTCGGACCTTTACGTCGAGATCGGTGAATATCTCGTCCCCGGCACACCTGTCTATGACCTCTTCAAGGATGACAATTACTATCTCTCGGCGAGGTTCGACGAGGTCGATGCAGCAAAAATTTCAACGGGAATGAAGGTGAGACTCAAATCTGACACGCTGTCCGGAAGAATAATCGGGGGGAAGGTGAGCTGGATCTCTCCCGTTGTCTCTTATGACATCAAATCCTCCAGAGGAGTAGAGGTGCACTTCGAACCTGCATCCATCGAGCCGGATATGAGAATCGGAATGACCTTCGAGGCAGAAGTAATTATAAACACTAAACAATCTGCCAGATATCTGCCGTCCTCCGTCATCATCGGCAAATACGGAGAGAAGTATGTCTTTATTGTCAATAAAGATATCATAAACAAAAAAGTCATAACGACAGGTTTGTCGAACTGGGAGAGAACGGAGATCCTTTCCGGCATCGACGACTCCGATATGGTTGTGGTCCCCTCGAGTTCGGAGGAACTAAAGGAAGGTATGAAAATCAACAGAAAAACACTCAAAAAGTCGGAAAGATTCTGATGGCGCTTATAGAGCTCAAAAATGTCTCTAAAATATACCATCTGGGTTCAGAGGATGTAATCGCCCTTAACAATATTAACCTCAAGATCGAAAAGGGTGAATTCATCTCTATTATCGGTCCTTCCGGCTCCGGCAAATCGACACTGATGCACATACTCGGTTGTCTCGAGAGTCCGACCAAGGGAGACTATTTTTTCGACGGTGTAAACGTAAAGGATTTCGGCGACAGCCGCCTTGCATATATGCGCAACCGCAGAATCGGTTTTGTCTTTCAGAATTACAACCTGCTCCCTCAGTTCAATGTGCTCTCAAATGTCGCCCTGCCGCTCCTTTACTGCGGTATAGGGAGTAAAGAACGGAACAGAATGGCTGCCGAGGCACTCAGGAGTGCAAATCTTACTCACCGCAACAGACACAGACCCGGTGAACTGTCGGGCGGAGAGAGACAGAGGGTTGCCATAGCGAGGGCCATCGTCAATAATCCGGATATCATACTCGCAGACGAGCCTACCGGCAATCTCGACCAGAAGGTCGGAAAGGAGATTATCTCGCTCTTTAAGGGGCTCAACAAAGAGAAGAATGTAACGGTGGTCCTTGTAACTCACGACCTGAATGTGGCCGCAATGGCGAGGAGAATTGTAAGAATTCTCGACGGTGAAATAATAGAGGATAAGGAGAACAATATTGGAACTTTATGAGTTTTTCAAAACGGCTATTCAGTCTGCCCTTCTGAACAAGTGGAGGACTTTTCTGACTACTCTCGGAATCGTGATAGGTGTATACTCCGTCGTCATTCTGGTTTCTCTCGGCGAAGGGGCCAAATTATACTTTGCAGACCTCTTTTCGGGAATGGGCTCCAACCTGCTCATCGTGCTCCCCGGCAAGAAGGACACAAAGGGAGGTGCACCGCACCCGATGATAAATACAGTCAGAAAGCTCAGTCTTTCGGATATGGAGTTTCTGAAAAAGCGCGGAAGGACGTTCGAGACGGTAAACGGACTCATTATGGGAGGCGGAAATACGAAGTATTCTAACAGACAGAGAGACCTGATGATTATCGGGACAAACGAGACCTTTTCATATATCCACAACATGCCCGTCGAGAGCGGCTCGTTCATATCTGCCGAAGATGTCTTGAGCAAGAAGAAGGTAGCTGTCATAGGTCACACGGTCCTGAAGGAACTCTTCCACAACGAAAACCCTCTCGGGAAGCAGATGACAGTTGCGGGCGGCAGATTTACAGTCATAGGAATTATGCAGAGCAAGGGACAGTCGCTCGGAATAGATATGGATGATATCGTCTATATTCCCCTTACGGTCGCAATGGATATCTTCAATCAGGAAGGGCTTACAAGAATTACCGTCAAGGCAAATTCCGCATCTAACATAGACGCCTCGATCGAGGAGGTAACAGATCTGATGAAAAAGGCCCACAGCGGCAACGAGGATTTTACGATAATCTCCCAGAAGGATATGCTCTCCACCTTCGAGAAGATCGCAGCGACAATGCAGCTCGTGGTACTCGGAATTGCAAGCATCTCCCTGCTGGTCGGCGGAATCGGGATTATGAACATTATGCTCGTAACGGTCAAGGAGAAGACGCGTGAAATAGGAATCAGGATCGCGGTGGGAGCGAGAAGAATCGATATTCTGATTCAGTTTTTAATCGAGAGTATCACGATATCGCTTCTGGGAGGAATCATAGGACTTCTTTTGGGTCTTCTTACCATTGTAATATTCAATTCACTGGTACCTGATTTTCAGGTCAGGCTCACTCCGTGGATATTTATGCTCTCCTTCGGTTTTTCGGTCTTTGTCGGTGTTGTATTCGGCGTCTTCCCTGCACGTCGTGCCGCAAATATGAATCCGATAGATGCCCTGCGCTACGAATAATCCCTACAACTTTTTGTGACAGAACCACCAGTCATAGCACTCGAATTCGCCGTCTTTAGCCTTTTTCAGCCTTTCTTCGGCCGTCTTCACATCCTTTGCCGGTGGAATAATAACCCTCTCACCGACAAGTTCGTTCTCGGGCCAGTTTGCAGGCATTGCGACGCCGTTCTTATCCGAGATCTGCATTGCCTTTATTGCCCTGAGAATTTCATCCATATTTCTGCCAAGTTCCTGCGGGTAGTAAAAGATAATCCTTATCTTCCCCTTATCGTCCACCACGAAGACAGCCCGTACTGTATTTGTACCTTTTCCCGGATGAATAAGCCCGAGAGTCTCAGCGACGGCCCCGGTATCGGCAATGATAGGAAACTGAATCTCCACACCGAGTTTCTCCTTTATCCATTCCTCCCACTTGATATGTGCGAATACCTGATCAACACTGAGCCCGACAAGTTCACAATTCAGCTCCTTAAATTTGTCGTAACGTTTCTGAAAAGCCACGAATTCGGTCGTGCACACAGGAGTAAAATCCGCCGGATGACTGAAAAGCACAAACCACTTCCCCGACAGATCCTTCGGCAGATTCATCATTCCCCGTGTTGTCTGAACCTTCATCTCGGGAAAATCATCCCCGAGTAGCGGCATACGTTTTGACTGATTGCTGACTTCCATTCTCATACCTCCTTATAAAAAATTACTTAACTTACAAAATCTGTTCATATCTGATATGATTCTGTTTATCAACAAAAGATTCGGATTTTTTCAACATAAATATACACAACATACATTTTGGCTTTCAGATAATTAATGTGTCACATTATTGGCAGAGTAAAAGCTTATCCGTTTTCAGATTATAAAATCAGTATTAAAATTGACAACTTTTCAATTTAGTGATTATTTTGATTTATGTTAATTTTCTGCAAAACAAATCAATCTTTCTCAAAAGGAGGTATTAATGTCGCATCATATTGACAGGAAGACGAAAAACTATTCCACGAACTCACTTCTTATTCACGGAAAATTTCTTACCAAGAAGTGGGATTTTTCGCATCATGTAATTCCGCCGATGTCAACCTCGGTTACATACAGACTCGACTCGATAGAGCGCGCCGCAAGGGGATTCAATAATTTTGCAAACCCGGCTGTGTTCGGGCACAGGACACCCGACCCTATTTACATCTATGAAAGACTGGATGAACCTGTCAGGGGAATGCTCGAGGACAATCTCGCCTTTGCAGAGGGAGGAGACTGCGCTATAACATTTGCATCAGGAATGGCGGCTGTCAGTGCCGCTGTGGGAATATTTGTAAAGAGCGGAGATGAGGTCATCTCACACAGGACTGTTTACGGGTGTACATATAGCCTTTTTACAAACTGGTATCCTAAATACAACATTAAGGTCCATTTTACTGACCTTACAAAAGCAGAGAATCTCAAAAAATTCGTTAATAAAAGGACGAGGGTGATTTATTTTGAGACGCCGACCAATCCTACTATGGAGCTAATTGATATAAGGGCCGTGGTTGAATTGGTAAAAGAATTGAACAGAAAAAGAAGGAAGGAAGAAAGGATTCATACAGTTGTCGATAATACGTTTGCCACGCCGTTCTGTCAGAGACCTCTCTCTTTAGGTGTAGATGTAGTATTGCATAGTCTGACAAAGAATATCGGCGGTTTCGGGACAGATGTCGGAGGTGCCGTCATCACCAGAGAGGAATTCGAGAGCCCGCTTATGCTTTATAGAAAAGATTTTGGCGGACAGCTTGCATCGAAGACTGCATGGACGATTTATGTGTACGGCCTGCCAACGCTCTCAATGAGGGTGAAGAGACAGCAGGAGTCTGCAAAAATTATAGTGGACTTCCTCAAGAGACAGAAACTCGTTGAATATGTCAGATACCCCGGAATAGAGGGGACACGGGAGTATGAGATTGCAAAGAAGCAAATGACAGATTTCAACGGAGAATTTGCGCCCGGAAATATGATTGCCTTCAAGATCGCCGGCAAACCCGAACAGGCACACCAGCGCGCAAAGAAGATTGTGAATCATATTGCAAAAAATGCATATACTCTTACTCTTGCTGTGAGCCTCGGACAACTCAGGACTCTGATAGACTATCCGAGTGCAATGACACATGCCACAATTCCCTTAAAAGAGCAGCCTGCACACGGAATTATTCCGGGACTCATCAGGTTATCTATTGGTTCGGAAGAGCCTGAGGACATTATTAAAGACCTGACTGACGCATTCTCTGTGACAAAATAAAAAACCCGCGGGTTTCCCTCCACAACCCGCTGGAAAATAAGCTGTACACAGGTCTAATCTCAGAACTTGTTAGGCATCTTTATCAGAACATCAGTCCTGTATTTATAAGAAACTGCCCGAGTTCCTCTCTGTAAGAAACCTTTATGCCCTTATACTCTCCTTTTCCCTTTATGTATCCGCTCACATTGTTCGCCACATACCCGAACTCGAAAATTCCTGATACGTTATCCACAATCCTCATCTCGAGAGCAGTAGAGAGGCCGTAGTTATAACCAAGAGAGTTCTCCATGACAAAATCTTCAAGGTCCTTCTCTCCGACAATATTATATGAAACGCCCAGATAGAGTTTGACACAACCCTTAAGATTCGAATCGAATCTGTGAAAGAGTTTTACAACGGGAGAGAGATCGACCATCATATTAGAATCCATATCGTCCTCCTCGCCTGCATCCGTATTCCAGAACATAAATCTCCCGTTGACACCTATTTCGAGATGCTCGCCCATAGGGTAGAAATAGAATAGTGATAAGGCCTTACTCGTTGTGAGGTCGTTAAACCCGCTCTCCTTCTGGTCTTTGTAACGCATTGACCAGTCCTGTTCACCGCCGACTCCGAGACCTGCCGAAACCCCCAGCCCTATCGGAGGGGTGTAAACCTTACTTACAACCTCCTCTGAAAGCAGCACAGACGGTGTCAAAAGAACAAGAACCACAAACCAAAGAGAATTCTTCATAATAACCTCCTAAAAAGAAGTTGAATATTTCTTTATCCCGTCAATTTCTGTTCCACTTTTTCAAAGCAGAAATAAAATCCTTTGGTTATAGATAGGTGAAGATGTCAGGCCTATTATAACCCATTGATATCATTGAACAAAAACAGACCCAAGGTTTTTTGGTGCCAGTTATAAAAAGAGCAAACACAGCCCCTGATATATCTACGGTCTATTCGATTAACGAACAGGCACACCCGCTGTCGGAACCGCCTGAACTATGCGATATATCGGTATTTAGGGTGTCATCTATGAAAGTGGGTTGTCAAGAGAAAAT
>DYEF01000115.1 GCA_020725805.1 Bdellovibrio sp. | reverse complement strand
TTAAATGTAACATTTCTACTTGAGAGAATAATGTAACATTTCTATTTTGGAACAACACAATACTAAATTATTTCTTGCCTAATCTTTACTGATTAATTATATTGAACCCTCGTCTGTCTTTAGGGTTGTTTTATCTTATGAAAAGAGATGATATTTATAAAAACAGCATACCGGCCGGTGAGCTTATCTTTGTAAACCGCAATCTCAGACTGAGTTCGATAAAGATGGTCGGTTTCGATATGGATTATACCCTCGCAATCTACAAATATCCCGACTTCGAGATTCTGGCAATGAACAAGACGATCGAGAGGCTCGTGGAGAAGGGTTATCCTTATGAACTCTTTGAGGGAAACTTCGAGAGCAGTTACGTGATGAGGGGACTTGTTATCGACAAGCTGAGCGGAAATGTACTCAAACTGGATAAGTACAATTTCGTGCACAGGGCTATGCACGGAAGAAGGATGCTAACATACGAGGAGAGATATTCGAATTACCGCAACAAGAAACTCGACCTCTTCTCGGATGATTTTATGTGGCTCGATACACTCTTCTCGATTCCTGAACTTGCGATAATAATCAATGCGGTTGAGAATATCAGAAACCAGAAGAGGTTCCAGCACTTCAGATATGCGGATGTAATTACCGATGTGAGGAAGTCTATCGATGAAGTACATCAGGATAATACCCTCAAAAGGATTATACTGGCAGATATCCCGAAATATATCGAATATGACCCCTTTCTGCCGCAGACGCTTCACAGGCTCAAGTCTAACGGCAAGAAACTCTTTCTGCTCACGAATTCACACTGGGATTATACCAATGCGCTGATGTCTTATCTTCTGAACAACCGTATGAAGGAGTACAGGGACTGGACGGGATACTTCGATATTATCATCGTCGGGGCAAGAAAACCTGAGTTTTTCAACTCGGATAACATCTTCTATACTGTCAATATCTCAAATCTTCAGACGAGACCGCTTGAGACCACGATAGCCTCGTTCGTAAAGGGCGTAATCTATCAGGGCGGAAACATAAAGGACTTCGAGAGGCTCAGTGCCATAAGGGGGGAGAATATACTCTATGTAGGGGACCATATCTACGGGGATATCCTCTCGTCCAAGAAGAGGACATTGTGGCGGACCTGTATGATTATACCCGAGCTCGAAAAGGAGATAAAGGTTTCGACGGAGAATATAAGGGACATAAAAAGTCTGACCCGTATGGAGATGCAGAGTATAATACTCGACAGAACCCTCAACTCCGTAAAGTTCAGTATGAAGAACGGGAAGAGAAGTTCTCTTAAGAGGGAGCTTGAGAAACTGAAGAAGAAACACGCAAGACTCGTGCAGATGATAGGTATCAGGAGAGATGAAATATCTGCAAAATACAACATAATCTGGGGTTCACTTCTGAGAGAGGAGAACGAATTGTCCAAGTTCGGTGCGCAGGTCGAGGATTATGCCTGTGTCTATACCTCGAGGGTCTCCAACTTCTTCAACATCTCTCCCGACCAGTACCTCGTTTCACCTCCCAAACTGTTGCCTCACGAACTTGAAATTGAAGAGCTCATCAGGTAATTTTAATATTTACACTTATTTGCAAAAGTATTATAAGTGGAGCGTCTGATTTGCGGTAATGATGATTCCTTTTAATACAAGAGGTATCCGTTATGAGTAAGATTGTTGTGGATGATAAACTTATTGAACACCTTCTGAACCTCTCTATGCTCGGTATTGAACGTTCGGAATATGACAGGTTCAGGACCCAGATTCAGAGGATTCTGGATTATATCGGTATGCTCGACGAGTTGAAAACCGATGATGTCTCTCCTATGTTCGGCGGTATCGAATGTCCGCAGTTCCTCAGGATGGATATTACACAGGAATGTCTTGCACGTACGAGTGCGGTTCAGAATGCCCCTTCGGAAAAAGAGGGACTTTTCGAGATACCCAAAGTAATAGAATGACATTAAATGAGGTAATTTATGGATATATCGAAACTCGGGATATTTGAGATAAAGAGTCTGTTGCTAAAGAGAGAGGTCTCCTGTACGGAGCTGGTGAAGGCTTATATCGAGAGGGCAGAGAGGCTGAACGGGATACTGAACTGCTTTATCACCATCAACAGGGAATCTGCCCTGATCGAGGCAAAACAGACCGACGAGATAATTCAGAAGAATCCCGACGGTATCAGACCGCTGGACGGTCTGCCCATAGCCATTAAGGATATATTTGTTACCCGTAACATAAGGACTACCTGCGGCTCGAAGATACTCGGAAACTTCGTTCCGCCCTTTGATGCGACTGTGGTAAGAAGACTGAGGGATGCAGGGGCTATTATCTTCGGTAAACTGAATATGGATGAATTTGCGATGGGCTCCTCGAACGAAAATTCATATTTCGGTCCGGTAAAGAATCCGTTCGACCTGAGCAGGTCACCGGGAGGTTCATCGGGAGGGTCTGCAGCAGCTGTGGCGGCAGGACTCACACCCGCATCCGTAGGGACCGATACCGGTGGTTCGATAAGACAGCCGGCGGCCTTCTGCGGGATTGTGGGTATGAAACCCTCATACGGCAGGATATCGAGATACGGTATGATAGCATTTTCCTCCTCTCTGGATCAGGCAGGTCCGATGTGCAGAAATGTAAGGGACTGTGCGATTCTGCTTGAATCGATAGCTGGCAATGACCCGAAGGATTCAACAACGATGTCGACACCGGTTCCACATTATACGGAGTGGATAGTCGGTGACCCCTCGGAGATTACAGTCGGGATACTCAGACCGGATACTTATGAAGGGGTCAATCCCGAAGTTCTTTCGGCATATCAGAATGTGGTGAATCTCTTTGCAAAACATAATATTCCGATAACCGAGATCGAACTTCCTCATATAAAATATGCAGTCGCGGTATATTACCTGATTGCCACATCCGAGGCATCTTCTAATCTGGCGCGGTATGACGGTGTCAGGTACGGCTTCAGATCCGGTGAATTCGGCAATCTCAGGGAGATGTACATAAAAACAAGGATGGAAGGGTTCGGAGACGAGGTCAAGAGGAGGATTATTCTCGGTACTTTTGCCCTCTCCAGCGGATACTATGATGCATTTTTCAGAAAGGCCTCTCAGGTCAGGAGGCTTATTGCAAATGATTTCTACAAGGCATTTTCAAAGGTAAATACCATTATTATGCCGGTGACCCCGGATGTGGCTTTCAGACTCGGCGAGAAGGTGTCGGACCCGCTCTCTATGTATCTCTCCGATATATTTACAATCCCTGTCAATCTTGCCGGTCTCCCTGCTATATCGATGCCGGCCGGCAGGAACAGGGAAGGACTGCCGATAGGTGTACAGTTTATCGGTAAACCCTTCGATGAGCACACCCTTCTGAATACGGCCGCCTTTTATGAAAGGGAGTCTATGTGTATGAATATTCTGAATGAGGTGAATTTATGAACTATGAGGCTGTAATCGGTCTTGAGGTTCACGCACAGCTTAAGACGAGGAGTAAGATATTCTGCAGTTGTCCCAATGAGTTTGGTGCAAATCCAAATACGAATGTATGTCCGGTCTGTCTGGGTATGCCGGGTACTTTGCCGGTGCTCAACAGATTTGCGGTCGAACTGGCTGTAAGGGCGGCACTTGCACTGAACTGCACGGTTCACAGGGAGAGCCGATTTGCACGGAAGAATTATTTCTATCCGGACCTCCCGAAGGGGTATCAGATAACCCAGTACGACAGACCTGTTGCCACAGACGGATTTGTTGAAATCGAGACAGAGAAGGGACTCAAGAGAATCAGGATAAAGAGGATTCATCTGGAGGAGGATGCAGGAAAGGACCTCCACGATATATCTCCGGACAAGAGCTATATTGATTACAACAGGTCAGGTGTCCCGCTGATAGAGATAGTTACCGAACCTGATATCTCAACGCCCGAGGAGGCCTCGAAATATCTCAGGACACTCAGGAATATCCTTATGTATCTCGATGTATGTGACGGAAATATGGAGGAGGGCTCGCTCAGGTGCGACGCAAATATATCTGTGAGAAAGTCCGGTTCATCCGAACTTGGCACGAAGACCGAGATAAAGAATCTGAATTCGTTCAGGTTTGTCGAGAAGGCACTTGCATGTGAGATAGAGAGACATATAGGGATGCTCGAGAGGGGAGAACGGATAGAACAGCAGACAATGCTGTATGATTCGAAGGAGAATATTACGCGTCCTATGAGGAGCAAGGAGGAGAGTCATGATTACAGATATTTCGAGGAACCGGACCTCCTTCCTCTTGTTCTTACGGAGCAGGATATCAGAACATACGGAGAGGATATCTGCGAACTCCCTCACCAGAAGAAGATGAGATATACGGGCGAGTTAGGACTTACGCCGTATGAGGCCGAAATTCTTGTGCAGGATAAGGGTGTTGCCGAATTCTTCGAGGAGTGTGCTTTGCTCCTGAAAGAACCGAAACAGATTGCCTCGTGGATAATAAATGATTATATGCGTGAACTCAATGCCCGAAAAATATCCATAAAGCAGTCGCCGGTAACTCCTCACAAACTTGTATCCCTGATAAAACAGGTTGCGGAAAAAAAGATTACCCTCAATATGGCAAAAGAGGTCTTTGTAATTCTCTTTGAGGAAGGGGGAGATGTTCAGGAGATTATAAACAGGAAGGGATTTACGGTTGTAAATGATTCAGACGAGATTCTTAAAAATATCAGGGAGATAATCGGAAAGCATCCCGATGAGTTGTCCCGTTATAAAAAAGGAAATCAGAATCTGATAGGCTTCTTCATCGGTGAACTTATGAAGAGGATGAAGGGGAGAATCGACCCGAAGGCTGCGCGTGAACTTGTAAAGACAGAACTCGACAAGTCATAATTACAGGAGATTTTATGAAGGAACTGACCCCTCTTGTATGGAAGAACAGACGGCTTTACATTATTGACCAGAGACTTCTTCCTCATAAGACAAAGTGGGTTAAGCTGCGAGACCATAATGATGTCTACAGGGCCATAAGGGATATGCTTATAAGGGGAGCCCCTGCTATCGGAATAGTTGCTGCCTTTGGTTTCTGTCTCGGATTCAGGTCGGTAAAAACAGAGGACAGAGAGGTTCTAAAAGAGAGGATTACAGAGATTGCAGATCTTCTCGGCTCGGCCCGTCCGACTGCCGTGAATCTCAGATGGGCAGTCAACAGAATGCTGGGACTGACCGCAAAGCTTCTGCCCGATAAAAAAAAGAGCATAAAGGAGATCGAACATATCCTCGAGAAAGAGGCATTGAATATCCTGAGAGAAGATATAGAGACAAACAGGAAAATCGGACGATACGGGAGCAGATTGATTCCGAAGGGTGCCAGTATACTTACTCACTGCAATGCCGGTGCCCTTGCGGTGGGCGGATACGGGACCGCAATAGGGGTAATAAGGAGGGCGTTCGAGGAGAAGAAGGATATCACCGTATTTGTGGACGAGACGCGGCCTTATCTTCAGGGGGCAAGACTCACCTCCTATGAGCTGAAGAGTCTCGGAATCAGGCATTTTGTCATCACTGACAATACTGCGGGTTTTCTGATGAAACTTAGGAAGATCGACCTCGTTATAACCGGCGCAGACAGGATTGTAAGAAATGGAGATACCGCAAACAAGATAGGGACGTATTCCCTTGCGGTGCTCGCAAAGGAGAACAGAATACCTTTTTATATCGCCGCCCCGCTCTCTACATTCGATATCAGTCTTGAGACCGGATATGAGATACCCGTTGAAGAGAGAAGCGGGGATGAGGTGCTCAATATAATGGGGAGGAGTATTGCTCCGAAGGGAGTTACCGCACTCCACTTTGGCTTCGATGTGACCCCCGCAGGATATATCAGCGCAATTATTACCGAACGCGGAATCGTCTATCCGCCATACAGAAAAAACATAAAGAAGCTATTTATGAAGAGATGAGTCTGCAGTTACTGATCTGCTTTTTATCTTGCCATACCGTTTAATTGTGTTAAACAAAAGAGAACTGCTTATCAAAAGGAGTTAAAAGATGATGAAGAAGAGTTTTATGTCTGCATTGTATCTGTCTCTGTCTTTGCTGATGTTTTTTACGGTAATATCCTGTACTTCCGGGACACCGGAGAGTGAACAGACAAACGATACAGAGATAGCGGGAGATATCTTGTATGACACAGGCAGGGATGCGGGTAAAGATTCGGGTTGCACAAATGAGTGCGAAGGAGAAGGTGAGAGAGTCTGCACCTCAGATGCCTCCTATAAGGTCTGCAGGAATATCGGGGGTTGTCTCATTTACTCATCAGAGATAAAATGTGATACCAATACTGTCTGTAAGGACGGATACTGTATCAAATCCTGTGTAAATCAGGAGTGTTCGGCTATAGGGGCAAAGAAGTGCGGTGAGGAGAATAATGTACTTACCTGCGATGACTATAATAATGACGGTTGTCTTGAGTGGGGGAACTCACAGAAGTGTGACCAGAATCTCGTCTGCTCGCAGGGATATTGCAGGAATCAGTGTGTGGGGACGTGCACCTATATCGGAGCCAGGAACTGCGATGAAAATAACAATGTCGTTACCTGCGGGGATTACAACAATGACAGTTGTCTGGAATGGGGTTCGCCTTTTAAGTGTGAACCTCCGCTCGTCTGCAGTCAGGGGGAGTGCAAGACCCAGTGCTCGAACGAATGTCAGATTGTCAATTCAAAGAAGTGCGATGTCGGAGGGAATATCGTAACCTGTAATGATTATAACAAGGACGGCTGTCTGGAATGGGGTTCGCCTGTAGGGTGTGAACCTCCGCTCGTCTGCAATCAGGGATATTGTGCCCTCAGCTGCACGGATGAATGTTTTGTAAAGGATAGCCGGCAGTGTGTGGAGGGGACGACCAATAAATACCAGATCTGCAATGACTATAATAAGGACGGCTGTCTGGAGTGGGGCTCTGCCATTTCCTGTGACGGCAATCTCGTCTGCAGCGAGGGAAACTGTTCGAACAACTGCAGCAATACCTGTACGGTTCTCAACGAGAGAAAGTGTGATGGCAATGGTTATCAGATCTGCGGGGACTACAACAATGACAGTTGTCTTGAGTGGAGCAGTACGGTAAACTGTGAGATTTACCAGACCTGTGAAAGCGGTTTCTGCAAGCAGAAAGAGCCTCCGGCAAAGATACTTATCAACGAGGTCCTCTATGATGCTGTGGGTACCGATAATGATGTCTTTGTGGAACTCTACGGCCCTCCCGGAACAGACCTTGCAGGATATTTCCTTGTGGGGCTGGATGGTAACGGCGGGACGGAATATAATGTAGTTACGCTTGCCGGCAAAATTCCGTCCGACGGACTCTTTGTAATAGCAGGTCAGAATGCCGCACAGAGTATCCGCGATCAGGCTGATATGCTGGATGCAAAGGTGGATTACCAGAACGGCCCCGACAATATTGCCGTCAGATACGGGACCATAACGGTTGATTCACTCGGATATGGTGATTTCTCTTCTGCTGTTTTCAGGGGTGAGGGTAGCCCTGCCGTGGATGTGGCTTCAGGGCATTCACTCGGAAGGGATTCAGCACATACGGATACAGATAACAACTCAACTGATTTCAGGGATTTTGCAACGCCTACGCCCGGGGCAAATAATCTGTCCGACAATATAGCCCCTGTGGCCAAGCTTACCTGTCCGTCTTCCGGGAGTATCGGTCAGTCGCTGGTATTCGACGGAAGTCAGTCGGCCGATTCCGACGGGAGTATCGTAAATTATGAATTTGATTTCGGTGACCAGAGTCAGAAGGTCTCGGGTCCGCAGAGTGTGGTATCCCATTCCTTCTCCTCGGGCGGTTTTTATACTGTTACACTGACTGTTACCGACAACGGAGGGCTGAAAAACAGCACTTCCTGCGGTGTCTCTGTTTCGGACCCGTCCTCCCCGGCTGTTGTGATTATAAAACCTGTAAACAACAAGCAGGTAACACAGGGAGAGAATGTCGCCTTTCTGATAGATGCAACACCGTCATCCGGAAGGTCAATATCCAAGGTAGAACTCTATGTTGAGGGTAATCTGATAGGGACGGATAGCAGCGCACCTTATGAATTCAGTTATACTATACCTCAGAATACGCCTACGAATTCCACCATTCAGTATTATGCGAAGGCGACAGATAATCAGAACTCAGTCGGGCTTTCCGAGACCCGCAATCTCAACGTAAAGAATGACCCGCCGGTTGCGAGTTTTACGGCAGTTGTAAGCGGAACACTCAGGGTGGCACTTGATGCGACCTCTTCAACCGATACAGAGACCCAGGCATCCGAATTGCAGGTCAGATGGGATTTCGAGAATGACGGTCTCTGGGATACCGGCTGGGATACAAAGAAGGTCCTTGAGCATACATATCCGTCGGAGGGGACATATACAATTAAAATGGAGGTAAAAGACGCTGTCGGTCAGGTTTCATCCGCTACGAGAAGTGTGACACTCAGTCTTATGCAGTATGTCTCGGGTACGGTCACTACAACGACATGGACAGGCACAATTGTAGTTACCGGAGATGTGGTCGTTCCTGCATCAAATACACTTACAATCGCCAAAGGGACGAGTGTCCTGTTTACATATATTGACCAGAATACGGATGGTATCGGTGATTATGATATTACTATAAACGGGACGCTTAAAGTTGAGGGAACTGCCTCGGAGCCTGTGATATTTACCGTATACGGGACAGACCACAGGCACGCGAAGGCCTACAACAGAATTATTCTGAACGGGACCGGGACAACGATAAATTATGCCATTGTGGAGTATGCCGACGTGGGTCTGGATATCAGAGACAACTCAAATATCCAGAATATAACCATCAGACAGTCTTCGACCGGTCTCAGGGTCTCAGGTTCAGCAAATACTTCGATCTCCTCCTGCACGGTGAAGAACAATACAGTCAATGGTATCGAACAGAGTGCCGGGACCTCCTCCTTTTCTGACTGTGAAGTATCATTAAACGGAAAAGATGGTTTCTATATTACGGGCGGGACTGCAAATATAACACTCTCGGGCATTACAGCCAACGGGAATATCGGTCTCGAATATTCAGGCTCGGGAACAGGGCAGGTTACCAGAAACCTGATCACCGCGAACAGCAGAGAGGGTGTCAGGATTTCGACCAACGGCTCTTCCAATCCCAATCCGGTGATAAATTTCAACAACATTTACGGAAATTCAGTCTGGGGTTCAAGGGTCATTGAAAATACCGATATTTCCGTCTCGACGACTGCGAGCGATTATTATGCTTCGGGGAAGAACAGCTCCCTGTATCAGACACCGTCGTCGGAGATTATAGACCTGCTGTACTATTCATATTCGGAGTATGACAGCAGTTCGAATTATGTCTTCGGATACGTGAGAAAGGATTCCGGTACAGGTTCTACCCTTGTTACGGTCTCTTCCGACTTCACAGGGTGGGCTGTCGTATCAGGCGGTGATGCCTCCAGAATTCTTGCACAGGTTGTAGACATGAATACATCTTATTATGGTTCAATGAGTGTCAGTAAGGTAGCCTATGACAAGGCTGGTGCAGTAAAGGAGGCGGCTGTTATCCTTACGGGCGGAACCGTGGATATGAAACACAATTACTGGGGCACCTTCCCTAATGTTCTGGATGTTGTCGCGCTCGGACATAACAACGCAGCAAACCTTCAGGGGTTTATCGGTATTCCCTTCGACTCAAGCTGGAGCAAGGGAGTCTATTTCGGGGGTGAGACAATAAATTCGGACAGGACCTTTAGCGGGACTGTCTATATCACGGGCGATCTTACATTTGCATCAGGCAAGACACTGACCGTCGAAGAAGGGACGAATGTTCTGTTCGGCTGTATAGATCAGGATTACAACGGGACCGGCGATTGTTCGATACTGATGAACGGTTCGAACCTTATTGTCAGTGGAAAGAGTGCAAACAGGGTAATGTTCACTCAGTACGGCTCCAGCAAAACACCCAGATCTTATAATTTCGTTCGGGTCTATTCGGGCGGTACCGCTACAGTTACGTATGCTGTCTTCGAATATGGCTTCAACGGATTGAGACTCGAATCGGGCGGTGCGATGAATATAACGAATACCGAATTCAGAAAGAACGGCTCCCACGGATTATATATACTGAGTGCAGGTAATGTATCAGGGGATTATCTGACCTCGAATCAGAACGGGGAATATGGTATATTTATTTCATCTTCGAGCAATGTCAGTCTGAATCATCTGACCGTTCAGAATAATGCACTTGACGGTATCAATATTTCCTCTTCCACCACCTCAATTACGGTTCAGAACAGCAATATTACAAATAATACGGGAAACGGCATAACCCTGAACTCCGCAACTGCCACAGTCAGGTACAACAATATCAATTATAACCTCAACGGAATCAGATATATCGGGAATTCGGCAGGCAGTACAACTTACAACAATATAAAGTATAACAACCGCGAGGGAATATACCTTGCCAGATCCGGCAGTGGTGCAAACCCGAACCCGGTGATCAACAACAACAATATTTACGGAAACTCCGTTGTTGAAGGGAGCAGGATTGAAGATACGGATATTTCTGTTTCGACAACTGCAAGTGATTATTTTGCATCTGGCAAGAACTCCGCACCGTACACAACTCCAAACAATAACGATATTCACTTTATAAGGGTGATTTATTCGGAATACGACAGCAGTTCAAACTATGTTTTCGGATATGTAAGGAAGGATTCAGGGACCGGAACAGTAATGTTTACTGCCTCTTCGGAACAGTCGTTAATGTATGTGGACATACTGTCACAGAGCGCAAAGACGATTCTTTCGCAGGTGGTGGACATGAATACCTCATATTACGGTTCGATGAGTGTGAAGCAGGTGATATACTATGAGGACGGACTCGTTAAGGAGATAGCCGCTGTAACAGATAGCGGAAAGGTGGATTGCAGGAATAATTACTGGGGAGTCTTCCCGGACCCGACACCCAGATTTGCGCTTGGCAGGAGTGATGCGATAGATTTTCAGGGGTTTGTCGGCTCCGAGATATCCGGGACCGGTCCGCAGTAAGAGACGGACATAACAGACAGAAAAATCCCCTGAATATACCCCAAAATTTTGGTATTTTTAGAGTGTATGAGAGCAGTGATTATTGATTTTACTACTATCTAAAAGCAATCTGTCTCTCTAAGCCTCTTGTTTCCTTATGTTTGCAAGGACTATGT
>DYEF01000114.1 GCA_020725805.1 Bdellovibrio sp. | reverse complement strand
TGGGGACGGATTATCTGAAGTGCTTAAAATCATTATGAAAAGGATAAAGCAGATGCTTAGTAAAGAGAAAAAAGTGAATAAAAACCAGCTAAGATTTAGTTTTGCGGAGGATTTATGAAAAATTTTGGGGTATTTCCAGTTATTCCGGTAATCATTTCTTGACATTTTGTCGCTTATAAATATTATATCTGCCTGCGCGGAAGTGGCGGAACTGGTAGACGCGCTAGCCTCAGGAGTTAGTGGTTCACAGCCATGGGGGTTCAAGTCCCCCCTTCCGCATATCTCCCTAAATAATTATTCATACAGATATTTTCATAATGGCGGTGCTGAGCTGCGCAATGTTTGTAGTCGTGAATGCTTTATCCGAGACAGAGAGATATACAGGGAGTTGTGAATCCCCCTTCCCCCATAGTTCTCTCGGCTCGGGTACAAACCAGTAGAGTCTGTTTGTTCTTCTCCTGATGTTTTTCAGGTCAGACAGGTTTGGTTCGTTGAAATTGTTTCTTCCGTCTCCGATAATTATGACAACTGTGTTTTTGTCGAGAATCCCCTGATATTTGCTGAAGAATTTATAGAAGGCGAGCGAATAATTTGAATTTCCGAAGATATTATTGATGCCCCCGGATAAGAGTGAATTGATGATACTGTGAAGGTCTTTTTTTGAGACATACTGTGTAATTTCGGTTATATCACTTACGAATGCAAAACTTCTTACTTTTCTGAATATAAGACTAAGTTCATTAAGAAAAGATATCATTATGAGAGCTGAATTTCTTACTGACTGGGACATATCGCAGAGAACTACAATATCACGTCTTTTCAGCCTCTTTTTTCTGAATCTCAGTTTGAAGGGGATATTCTCACAGGCTGCATTTGCCCTCAATGTCTTGTGAATATCGAGTATACCTGTCTTCCCCTGTCTGTAATTATTATGGATTTTTTTTCTTAATTTTGCAGCTGCGGATTTGATGGATTGCCTGAGAATATCGAGGTCTTCGTTGGAAATATCCCGGAAATCGACAAAACTGATATCAGGTCTTTTGGTTTTTTGAACCGCCTTTGAACTTCCGGCAATATCCGGTTTACCGTGAGATATCTTCAGTAACAAATCTATCGATTCGTCTGTCAGTCCGTTTTGTCTGATCAGTTCAAAAAAATCGCTCTCCTTATTCTCCCAGACGAGAGCGTCATAAAGCCTGTCTAAAAATTCACTCTCTTCCATCATTTTTCTGTCTTTCAGATTATTGAGAAATATTTCAAGCAGATTTCTGTCCCCGAATAATGTTCTGAAGAATTCCTTTCTTGCTTTTATGTCATTCGAGATTCTGTCTCCCGTCTCTTTTATATCAGCGATGATTTCTGGTTCAGGAAGGGAGATATTATCGAGTATTTGTAATACCTTTTCCCTGTCAGATAAATTATGTGATGCGTTGCTGATTACTGCGTATCTGAATTTGTTTTTGTCACTGATATCCGTATTCAGAAGCGAATAGATGATATCTCTTTTTTCATCTGTCGTAAGACTGATTCCGTTCTTGTTGAGTCTCTCGAAGAGCTGTAGCAGAAAAGAGAACATTATTTCTGGTTTTTTATCTGCTGACTGATGAATTTTTCGATGCGCTTTTTGACGTTCTCTTCAACTTCCAGAAATTCTATGCCCATTCCGGGGAGTGAATGACTTGAATGACCGACAGGATTAATCCATCTCACAATACCGTTGAGGTCGAATGGCAGGGGGATATCGGGGATTGAAAAGAGAATTCTTATTTTGGTCCCGACAGGAAGCGGTTTCGATGTATTAATAAATATTCCGCCCCTTGAGATATTGATTATGTAATCGGTTATAAATGACCCTATTGTTCTGTAACCAACCTTGAGTTCTACGGAAATTCTCTCTTCTCTTCTTTTCTCTCCCATATCAGGTGTCTATTATTTCATTTTTAACAATATGTAAAGAAATTTGTTGGTTTGCCGCAATTTTCATTATCTTACCTGTTGGTCTGCCGTCTTTTGAGGAAAAGGGGAATTTTATTGTTTGCATTTTTGCTTATGTATATTATAATTAATCAACATTTTTCAGGGAGTATTTATGAAGATCAATAATGTTCAGCTGATGGCAATCATTTTACAGGTACTGGGCGTTGACGGAAATCTGACAGATGACGAGATAGAGGCGGTCGAGAAGGAATCTGTCCTGCTTCAGATTGATGAAAAGACATTCAAAAAGGTTATATCTTATATAAACAGCACAAAAGACGCCAGAGATATATTGAAAGGGATTAACTCCTTCGAGGAAAAGCTGTTTACTATGCAGGAGATCTATAAGGTGTTGCATTCAAAGGAAAAGATTTCAAAGCTCGAGAGAGAAGCAACGGAATGGATAAGGGAGAGCCTGCACCTGTCCGAGAAAGTAGCAAAAAGGCTTGAATCAGTCGTAAAAAGGATGAAGAAACTATCTGATGAGCTTGATTCAATATATAATCAGTGTAAAATATAAGTAAATCAGGAGAGAGATATGAAGATCAGTTCGCTTGTTATTACCATTTTGCTGGTTGTTTCAGGCCTTTCGGCTCAGGTAATTCCTTCGGGAAGTATCCAGTCGGGAGATTTACAGACGGAGGAAGAACTGCTGAAGGCACTGGACCTCTATTCCCAGAAAAAATATTCGGAAGTGATACCTGTCCTCAGAAAATATACGGAGAAAAATCCGGGGGATAAGGAGGCATTGATTATGCTCGGGAAGTCATTTGTATATTCAAAGGACTGTACCGAGGCACTCAATATTTTTAAGAAGATTGATTCAGGTCTCGAAAAAAAGGACAGGGATAATGTCTATGCCGATATTGCCCAGTGTTATATTCAGGACAAGAGATATAAGGAGGCAAAGGAATATCTGAATTCTGTAAAGGATACGGTGGCGGATAAGGATGGTATAAAATACCTGATAGCAACACTGAATATGGCTATGCAGAATTTTAAGGAGGCAAAGCCATTGTTTGCAGATCTGTATTCATCTTCCGCAGCATATAAATCAAGAGCAGCTTATTATCTGGCCGTTATTTCGCAGGAAGAAAAAAATCTTAATGAGTCGCTGAAATACCTTGAATCTGCTGCTGCCGACAAGGATTCGGAGGAGGGAAGAGAGGCTGCACGAATCCTAAATAATATTGCAGGGGATAAGGAGAAGCTGAAGTCAAAAAGTATGTTTAGTCCTTTCTTCAAGATCAGAAATACATATGTCGCAGATACGAATGTCCCTGAAATGGCCGAAAATGAGGATGAGAATCTCAAATATCTTACAAACCTCGGAAGCGTTTCTATGAGATGGGGAGCCAGAACCGACCTTGAACTGTCCGGCGGAGTTAATTTTAAGAACGGCAGCCATAAAGCAAACGCAACACTCACATATTTCAGTAATTTCCATTTTCTCCCTGTGAATGCAATGATAAAGAGAAGCGAATTCGATGCAAACTATTATGATATAATGTTTGTTTATACAGGGGCGAGATACAGCTATGATTTCATATTTGATAAAAATCGTCTTTCTCCGGGGCTCGAGACGGGTGTCCTGAATCTCTTTACAGACCAGTTTGGTTCATTCGTTCATCAGGAAGGTGCAGATAGTGGCCCGAATTTTTATCTTACGTCTGTTATGGTAGCACCGAATCTTTCTTTTTCACTTGCAAATATTCTGACTCTGAAGCCTTACTACAGACTGAGAATGGATTTTTACCACCAGAGTGTTGAGGATTCGTCTCTGAATTCGATGAGCGGCACCGGGCATAGTGCCGGACTTGAGAGTATGCTGTATTTTATGGGAGATGATACACTGATGTTCAGATTCGAATACGATAAGAGTAATGCAGACGGCAGTCAGTGGAGATATTCAGGGCTGAGATTCGGTCTGGGACTTTCCATTGTTGCGCTTTCTGTAATCGACCTGAGATTTCTGGCCGATTATTTCATGAGGGACTTTTCTGATTCTGAATATGTAATGGAGGATGGCGTAGTAGAAGAGAGGTCCGATAAAAGACTCTCTCTTAATGCCGGACCTGAATTTATTCTGGGTAAAGTAGGAAGGATTGGTCTGAAATACAGTTTTATTCTTAATCAGTCCAATATCACCAAAATCTATGACTATAAAAGGCATCTTGGAATGCTTTTCTGGGAACTTAAATTCTGAGAAGGAGAATCATTATGTATAACAAATTTGTAATTCTGCTTCCGCTTTTTCTGATTATCAGTTCAACTCTTTATGCCGAGGAGAATCCGGTCGGGGAGATTACATGGGTGGAAGGGACAGTCAAGGTTGAATATCCGGCCAAAAGTCCGGAAGACGCCAAGATAGGGACAATGCTTGCACTGAACGCCACACTCTCTACCGGAGAGAACTCAAAGGCCGTAGTAAAACTCTCTGACCAAACGATACTAAGCATAGCTCCCAAGACAAAGATTCTTATTGAATCGTTGGTCAAGAGTCAGGATAAGAGGGAGGCATCTGTTCTTACATTTGTAGGGAAAGTCAGGGCTGTTGTAAAGAAGCAGGTGAGCAGCAAAAGCAAATTTGAGTTTAAGTCCAAAACTGCAATAGCAGGAGTCAGGGGTACTCATCTGGCACTTGATGTGGCAGAGGACGGAACGACAAGAGTATTTCTTATAAATGGTTTTGTGGGTGTTTTCAGCAGAGACAAGATGGACCTGCCGGAGATTATGCTCTCTGAAGGAACTTTCTCGGAAATAAAGGAAGGCAGTGCTCCGACTCCTCCCCAGCCTATTCCTCCTGATGTTTTGCAGGATATCTACCAGAAGACCTCGATTATGGCCATGATTAAAAACGAACTCAATAAAACGCTCGAAAAGGGTTCGGGTATGATGCCGGATACAAAAACATTATTTGGCAATTTTGAAGAAAAACTCATCTTGGGCATCAGGGAAGCAGAGAAAGAGGATATTGCCAGAAGGAGTGCATATTCACAGAGCCTGACAGAACCTCTCAGAGAGCAGGATGTTCAGGGTGTCGTGACGCCGAGGGACTTTACAGGAGAGGTAAATGCCAAGAAGGTCGATGTCAATATTTTTATAGATACCAGCAACTACTGAGGTGAACAATGAAAAGAATTTATTTTGCTTTTATTCTTTTATCGGTTCTGATTTTTGGAATCTATTTCGCCTGTAATCAGGAGAAGGAGAATCTGAAGCTCATTTTAGCATTCCAGCATCAGGGAGAGGGAGGGCTTAACAGTTTCATTCAGAAATATGCAAATAAACTTGTTGTCTCTGTATATGGCAATAATATGGCGCCCGTAAAGAAGAGCATAGATTTTCCTTCTGTACCTGAATGGGTCTGCCTGAGCGACGGTGGGTATTATAAACCCGATAGCGAGGGTTTCTTTGAATATGATACATATTTTCCGCCAAACTGTAATTATGGTGACCGTATGTTTGCAAAAGTAATTATCCCGGTGAGCGTTCCTGTGGGTACCGACAGGTCAGTAGTGGTAGAGACTATCGGACAGGATGGGAATGTAACGTTCAGGGGTTCGGTCAGTGACCTAACGATAGAGGAAGACACTTCTGTTAATGTCGAAATAAATCCAATCGCCAGAATCGGGTTTAATGTCTTTGAGATAACCGATATTAAGGCTTCTAAATATGAAATAGCCAATACCGGTACTCTGAAGGCTTACTATTTCGAGAGG
Source organism: Bdellovibrio sp. (assembly GCA_020725805.1). Classification (GTDB taxonomy): domain Bacteria; phylum Myxococcota; class SpSt-1050; order SpSt-1050; family SpSt-1050; genus SpSt-1050. Next base: position 13,070 of record DYEF01000114.1, on the reverse strand, counting down.
GGAAAGATGGTTGAAGGAGAGAGAAAGAACTTTGCAACCCTTCTCGGAGAACAATCTGTAACGAAGGATAAAAAGGCAGAACTTGAATTCGCCTATTCGGGGGAATATTATGAATATGATTTTCAGAGTCAGAAAAATTATTTTTTCCCTTCGCTTTTCGGATATTATAAAGGCGAAAACGGGGCAATTTCGTTTGTGGTTCCCGGGCTTGCTGAATCTTTCGGATACGGACTTGAGCCCGGAAAGAGTTATGAAATGACTGTGTATTCTGCATTGAGGGATAAGATCAGAACCAATCCGGTACTTACAGCGGTCACACCTTCACAGGTCAATTTTACATATTACGAAGATATGGGATATGGTAACTGGGACTGGATGTACGGATATATATCCTATATCCATGCATTGCCGGAATCATCGGTAAAGGTCATCAGACTCAGTGCAAAACTGGATGTCTACGAGGACCTGATTGTATACAGCACAGCCCCTGTTGAGAATGAAAAACCGTTTCCGAATGAGGTCTATGATATAGGAAGACTCAAGAATATTGAGGATGAGTTTTATATGGGTTTCAGGAATCTTCAGCTCCCGCAGTTTTATTCAGAACTCCCTTCAAAGTCCGAAGGAGAGATTACTCTGTATATGGAATTCGAAACCTATGACGGGAAAAAGTACAAAACAAATGAAATCAGAATAAGATACAGTATTACAAAAAAGAGTTCGATGCATCCTGATGCAGGGTAAATAGCAAGTTATGTCAACAATTGATATTGTCTTTGGCAATATCGGATATCATTAAGCGGAGGTTTTATGGAAAAATTAAGGGTAGGAATAACCGGTTCGGGATTTATCGGTCAGGTACATTTTGATGCCTTTTCGAAGGTAAACGGAGCCGAGGTGGTTGCCATTGCAGATGTTGATAAGAAACGCAGAGATGCATTTGCAAAGAAGAACAGGCTGAAATACCGGTTTGAGACACTCAAACAGATGGCTGAGTCTGATGAAGTGGATATCATTACACTGGGTGTTCCCAATTATCTGCACAAGGATTTTGCAGTGACCTGTCTAAAAAACGGTAAGCATGTAATAATCGAGAAACCTTTATGCCTTACGCTCGAAGACGCCGATGAGATTATCGAGACTTCCCGAAAAAATAAAAGATTTGCTTTTTATGCCGAGGAGCTCTGTTTTATCCCGAAGTTTGTAAGGGCGAAGGAGATTGTGGATGCAGGCGGTATAGGTAAGCCATATATGATAAAGGAGTGGGAGAAACACGCAGGGCCTTATTCTCCGTGGTTTTTTAAGAGGGAGACAGCAGGCGGCGGGATAATGATGGATATGGGGTGTCACGCCATTGAATTTGCGAGATGGTTTCTGAATAAACCCAAAGTAAAGAGTGTCTATGCTCAGGTTGACCTTGTCCTGCATAAGAAGATTACAAAACTGGACGATAATGTAATAGTTCTTATAGAATTCGACAACGGGGTTCTTGCCAATCTCGAGGCAAGCTGGGCACTCAAAGGCGGAATGGACAGTGTAATGGAATGTTATGGCACGGAGGGCGTTATTTATTCCGACCTCTTAAGGGGCGGCGGAATAAAATGTTTTTCAGAGAAAGGATTTACACCAAATCCGAGAGAAAGTATGGGCTGGACATTCCCCGAATACGACTGGAATTATCAGAACGGTTATCCTCAGGAGATGCAGCATTTTGTCGATTGTATCCTATATGGCAGAAAGCCAATCGAGTCGGCAGAAGACGGGAAGGTGGTCCTTGAGATTATGATAGCGGCCTATCTGAGTGCTGCAACTGGCAGAAAGATTGAGTTCCCTCTAAAGGTTCCCTATAGGTACAAGGTACCTGTTGACCTCTGGCTTTATCCCCTTAAAAAGAGATGAGGAGAGAAGAGTATATGAGACCATATGGCAATCAGATTGTGTGTGAGTTTTTGAACTGCAAGTTTGATTTGAATGACGAAAAGACAATTACCGAAATGGTTCGTGTAGGCATAAATAAATGCAGGCTCGGTCTTATTAAGGTGGTCAATCACAAATTTACACCTATCGGGCTTACGGTTGTTGCTATTATCAGTGAATCACATGTGGCTGTTCATACCTTCCCCGAGGCAAAACATGCATCAATCGATATCTATACCTGTTCGAAGACACCCGAACCTACAAATGCCCTGCTCGAATATTTCAGAAGTATTCTTAAACCTGCAAGCACAAGGACTATCAGGATTAAGAGAGGAGACGAGCTGGAAATAAATGACACCAACTGGATGATTTCCTATGGCTCTATCGGTACAGAGACAAGATATCACATAAAAGACCGTATTTTTTCCGGACATTCCAAATATCAGAAGATAGATATAATTCTTAATGACAGTTTTGGCAAAATGCTCTTTCTGGATGATGATGTCCAGATTGCAGAAATCGGTGATGCCGAATATAATGATGCTCTGGTAAGCCCTATAGCAGAGAAGAAACTCTTAAATAAGGTAGCTATTCTTGGTGGCGGTGACGGAGGAGTAGCTAAGGAACTTATTAAAAGAGGGGCAAAGGATATATATCTGATTGATATCGACGAAATGGTGGTTGCAGCGTGCAGGGAACATCTACCTTCGATTTGCGGCGACGCGTTTGAAAACAAGAAGGTTAAGGTAATTATTGATGATGCAAATAATTTTCTTGAACACCACGAGGGTTTTGATGCAATCATTTATGACCTTACTCTCCACCCCGAGTGGCTGACAGTTAAAGACCGCGAAAAATTTCTGAGAGACATTTTTGCAAAGATATCCAGAAATCTGAACAAAGACGGGCTGGTTTCTATTCAGTGCTGTGACGTTTATGACACTGATACAATCAATATGCTCAAAGACATTTTGAGAAGGTCATTTAAGAAGATAAACTTTGTCCCGGTATTTGTAAGACCATTCTGTGTCGAATGGATGTTTGCCAATGCAGTAAAGAAGTGAGAGGAGGATCTGATGGATTTTAACAAAATTTTTAAGTATTCCTGGGAACTCTTTGTTAAGGATATTGTGCCTCTGATTGTAGGAGGTCTGATAGCCGGAATCGTTGGTTTCATAACTCTCGGGATTCTTGCCGGGCCGCTGTACGGTGGTCTTATTAAGATGGTTTTGAGAAGAGTCCGGGAGCAGAAGACACCGGAAATAGGTGATATCTTTTCTGCAATGGACCAGTTCGGAACTCTCTTCCTGACATTTCTTGTTTTGACAATTCTTGTTTTAATTGGAACATTTCTCTGCATTATTCCGGGATTGCTTCTGGCTACTATCTGGATGTACGTAGTTGTATATATTGTCGATAAGAAGGTATCTATGGGTGAAGCAATGTCGAAGAGCAAGGCTCTGGTCTCTCAGGTCGGATTTGGTATGCATCTTGTAATGCTTATTATATTCGGGTTCATATCAGGAATACTGAGCATTACCTATATCGGGAGTTTTGTTGCTACGCCGTTTATTGCTGTGGTAGTTTGCGTAATGTATTTTATATTCAACAACGAAGAGCATCTTCTGATGCAGAAGGCCCCGGGTTCGGTTTTTGAGGTTCAGGCAGCAGGTATAAATCCTAATCAGCCTCCGGTTAATACATATAATCAGCCTCAGTCTGTTCAGCAGGGCACAAATGCACCTCCGCCTGCGGCAGTCCCTGTACCGGTTCAGCCGCAACCTCCTGTTCAGTCCGTGCCGAATGTGGCTTCTCTCGTCTGTTCAAACTGCGGTAATAAGGGCGGGGCAGGGGCATTCTGTATAGAGTGCGGCGCTCCCCTGAAAGTTGTCTGTTCAAAATGCCGGAAGGAACTCGTATCAGGAGCAAAATTCTGTCCGTCCTGTGGTTCAAAACTTGAATGAGATAATTTTATTCTTCGGGATTGATTTTTCTGTAGATAGTTCTGGTTGCTATACCTAATAATTTGGCTGCCAGATTCTTATCTCCCTTTGTGAGTTTGAGCGTTTCTGAAATTATTATCTTTTCTATTTCCTCAAGCGGCATTCCGAGCGGAATATTTATCTCTTTTCTGGGAATCAGGCCTGTATCGAGCTCGGTAAAATCGGCTAACTTTAGCTCACTGTTTTTGCAGAGAATGATTGCCTTTTCTATGTGATTCTGAAGTTCCCTTATGTTTCCCGGCCAGTGATATGTCTGAAGCAGATTCAGTGCTTCCGGTGATATTGATTTTATCTCCTTTTTGTATTTTACAGAAAAGAGATTGGCAAAGTGCATTGCAAGCAGAGGTATATCTTCGGTCCGTTCCTTAAGAGGCGGAATCCTTATGTTTATTACGTTTAATCTGAAGTAAAGGTCGGACCTGAACCTGCCGCTGTTTGTCAACTGACTGAGGTCTTTATTTGTTGCGGCAATAAATCTTATATCTACTTTCTTGGAAGTGCCTCCCACGATATCGATAACTTTATCTTCAATAACTCTTAAAAGTTTTGCCTGAAGGGATAATGGCATCTCTGATATCTCGTCCAGCAGAACTGTTCCCCCGTCTGCAAGTTCGAATCTCCCTTTCTTGTCTCTGTCCGCACCTGTAAATGCACCTCTGGCATAACCAAAGAGTTCGCTCTCGAGAAGATTTTCCGGGATTGCGGCACAATTGATAGGTATATAACTTTTCTGGCTTCTGGGACTACGACTGTGAATATATCTTGCAATGGCATCTTTTCCTGTCCCTGATTCTCCTGTCAGAAGAACAGTTGCCTCACTCTGTGCAACATTATCTGCCTTTTCGAGTACCTGTCTGAATGCGGCAGAATTGCCGATTAACTCAGACCTCTCAAGGTTTTTAATCCTTTCCCTAAGAGTCCTGTTTTCATTTAAGAGTTGTTGTCTTTCAAGTGCAAGTCTCGCGGTTTTAAGCAACTGGCTTCTGTTGACCGGTTTGGTGATAAAATCGTATGCCCCCTTTTTAATTGCCTCGATTGCCGTCTCTATTGTGCCGTATGCGGTTATCATTATAAACTGGCAGTTGTATCCGGACTCCGTCAGCGATGTCAGAAGTTCCATCCCCGAGATACCGGGTATCATAAGATCTGAAACGACTAGGTCTATCTGGGAACCATATAAAATCTTCAATGCCTCTGTCCCCGTTGGTGCGACAGATACCCTGTAACCCTCCCTCTCAAAGAGTTCCTTTAGTGTAGAAAGCAGATTCGGGTCATCTTCGACTATGAGGATATGTTCTCCCATTTGCCTTCCTGTGTCTTCTCCCTGCTGAGGGTTGCCTCGACATCTTTAAGGGTAAAAAAGTCTCCGGAGTTTTTGGAAGTTATATCAATTATTGATTTTCTGTCGAAAGCCTCCAGAATTACCTCTTCCATACCTGTGATTGGTATAAATTTGATTGATTTTCTTATCTCTTCAGGGATTTCCTCGATATCTTTCCTGTTTTTGAGCGGTATGATTATTCTGAAGATATTGTTTCTGTAGGCCGCAAGCGCCTTTTCCTTCAATCCTCCTATCGGGAGAATCCGTCCGCTGAGTGTAATTTCTCCTGTAAGGGCGGTATCACTTCTGATAGGAATACCCAGAACATTGGAGAGTAGGGCACAGGCAATCGTTATGCCTGCGGATGGTCCGTCTTTTGGCGTGGCTCCTTCAGGAATGTGTATATGGTAATCCCTGTTGTTGATATCAGCTATGCTGATACCAAAGTGTTCTGCAATTGATTTTATATAACTGAATGCTGCCTGTGCGGATTCCTTCATTACGTCTCCAAGCTGGCCTGTTATTGTAATATTCCCTTTGCCGGGGTACGAAATTACCTCTATTGCGAGAATATCTCCTCCTGCACTAGTCCACGCAAGTCCTGTGGCAACACCCACCGGCAGAACCGGAGGTCTCTCCTCCTTGATATACCTCGGTACACCCAGATAACTCTTGAGGTTCTCCGGAAGAATATCAAATTTCTCCTCTCTGGCCTTTTCTGAACCGGTCTCAACAATCTGGCGGGCAAGCTTATGCATAATGTTACCGATTTCACGTTCGAGGTTTCTCACTCCGGCCTCTCTGGTATACTGGTGAATTACACTGTATATGGTCTCGTCAGGAATATTTATGTTGTAAGCCTCAAGACCGTTGAATTTTTTCTGCCTCGGTATTAAGAACTGCTTTGCAATGTGGAGTTTCTCGTAATCGGTATATCCGGGTATCCTTACTACCTCCATTCTGTCCAGAAGAGGTAGGGGGATTGTTTCCATATTGTTGGCTGTGGTGATAAAGAGTATCTTGGAAAGGTCATAACCGAAATCCAGATAGTGGTCGTGGAATGTATTATTCTGTTCGGGGTCAAGTACCTCGAGGAGGGCCGCAGCCGGGTCGCCCTTGTAGTCCTGTGCCAGTTTGTCAATTTCGTCTATCATAAAGACAGGATTAATCGTCTTTGCCTTTTTCATTGCAGAGATTATTTTACCGGGGAGTGCTCCTATATATGTTCTGCGGTGACCTCTTATTTCCGCCTCGTCCCTGACACCGCCGAGGGATATCCTGATGAAATACCTTCCTGTAGCCCTTGCGATAGATTTACCAAGCGAAGTCTTTCCTACACCCGGAGGTCCTACCAGACAGAGTATAGGCATCTTGGGGTTTTCACTTAGTTGTCTTACAGCGAGATAGTCGAGAATCTTCTCCTTAACGATGTCCAGTCCGTAGTGGTCTTCATCCAGAATCCTCTTTGCCTCCTTAATATCCTTTTTCTCTTCGGACAATTCCGTAAAAGGCAGTGATATAATCAGGTCGAGATAGTTTCTTACGACTGTTGCTTCTGCAGAAGAAGGCGGCATCATCCTGAGTTTTGCGAGTTCCTTTTCGGCCCTCTCCCTTGCCTCTTCTGTAAAAGACTTGTTCTTGATTATCTGTTCGAGTTCCTGAATCTCTGCCTTGAAGTCGTCCTGAACGCCGAGTTCCTTGTTTATTACATCAATCTGCTCCCTGAGATAGTATTCCCTCTGATTCTTTTCGATCTGTTTTTTGACCTGCTGTCTGATCTTCTTCTCGATATTGATGATATCGATCTCGGCTTCGATGATTTCGTATAATTTTTCGAGTCTCTTCTCCAGAGATATTTCATCGATCAGAAACTGTCTCTGCGAAAGACTCTTTATGTTCAGTGAATGAGCCAGAAGGTATAATACCCGTTCGGGGTCCGACTCGAACATACTGTAGGTAAACATTTCGGATTTTGGCTTGTCAAGAAGTGAGTTGTATTCCGTATATGACTTGTAGATGAGGTCAAAAAGGGCCTTTTCCTTTTCACCAATAATATTCTCTGCAGACCTGATTTCCTCTATGTCGGCTGACCAGTAGGAGTCCTGTTTCAGATTGATAATTCTGCACCTTTTCAGTACTTCCACTACAATCTTATTCGTCTGTTCAGGTGTTTTTGAAACATTCAGTATGTTGCCTATGACTCCTGTGGTATATATAGTCTCGATTGTAGGTTCGTGTTCCTCGGGATTTTTCTGAAGGGTGAGGATTATCTTGTTTTTGTCGGTTGCCGATGTGCGGCTTGCCTCAAGGGATTCGACAGATAATCTCCTGCCCACGAGTATCGAGACCGTGGTGTACGGGAAAATTACCAGATCCCTCAGAGGGATAAAAGGGACATTTTTATTGTTTTTTAATATTTTTTCAGACACTTTTTGCATCTCTCCTGCTTAAAATTTCTATCGGATAACCACCGTTTTTTATAATTTCTTCGTCTATGGTTATTGTATTGATTCCCTTTATTGAAGGCAGACAGAACATTGTCTCGAGAAGCGCTTTTTCGATAATTGCCCTCAGTCCTCTGGCACCGGTCTTTTTGCTGATGGCTATTCTTGCGATTTCCTTGAGTGCCTTCTCCGTGAATCTGAGTGATATCTTTTCTGCCTCGAAAAGTTTCGAATACTGCCTGATAATGGCATCTTTTGGTCTGGTGAGAACCTCAACGAGCGCATTTTCATCCAGATCATCCACGGTGGCAATCACAGGAAGTCTTCCTACAAGTTCAGGAATGAGACCGAATTTCAGCAGGTCTTCTGTTGTAATATGCCTGAGAATTTCACCGAGTCTTGTACTTTTGCGGGAGATTACTCTGGCTCCGAACCCGGCAGCACTGCTAGTAAGCCTCCTTGAAATTATATTTTCAATACCGGCAAATGCCCCTCCGCAGATAAAAAGGATATTGGTGGTATCAACGGGAATATAGTCGTGCTGAGGGTGTTTTCTTCCCCCCTTTGGAGGGACATTCGTGATTGTGCCTTCGAGCATTCTCAGCAGTGCCTGCTGAACACCTTCTCCGGATACATCCCTTGTTATTGATGGTGATTCGGATTTTTTTGCAATCTTGTCGATTTCGTCTATATAGACAATTCCCTTCTGAGCCTTTTCGATATCGTCATTGGCCTTAAGGAGCAGGGCGTGAATGATATTTTCAACGTCATCCCCGACATAACCGGCCTCTGTAAGTGTCGTGGCGTCAGCAATTGCAAAAGGTACTTTAAGGATACGGGCCAGTGTCTCTGCAAGGAGTGTCTTGCCGCAGCCGGTCGGACCAACGAGTAGGATATTGCTCTTCTGAAACTCCACTTCAGTGTCTTTCTCGTTTTCTGCCTGACTTATCCTTCTGTAATGATTGTGAACAGCGACCGAAAGAATCTTTTTTGCCCTCTCCTGACCGATTATATATTCATCGAGTATAGATTTAATCTCGCCGGGTGTCGGGACATCGAATGTCCCTTCCTCAAGGGCAGAGTATGGGTCATAGTCATCGATTATTGTTTCACACTGGGCGACACATTCATTGCATATACTCACACCCGGTCCTGCAATGAGTTTCTTTACCTCTCTGTCACTTCTGCCGCAGAACGAGCAGTATTCAAGTCTGTTATTCTTTCTGTCTGCCACCTGACAACCTCATTATTTGGATGCCTTTCTTGTGGTATAGATGCTGTCTATGATTCTGTATGATAAAGCATCCTCTGCATTCATAAAATAATCACGTTCGGTGTCTTTTTCAACCCTTGCAATATCCATACCGGTATGTTTCGATATAATATGGTTCAGGACATTTCTGATTTTGATTATCTCGCGGGCATGGATTTCGATATCAGTAGCCTGTCCCTGTACGCCTCCCATAGGCTGATGGATAAGGATTCTGCTGTTCGGGAGTGAGAGTCTCTTACCCTTTGTCCCGGCGCACAGAAGAACCGCAGCCATACTCGCTGCCTGTCCTATGCAGATAGTACTGATATCTGGTTTTACGTACTGCATTGTATCATATATAGCAAGACCGGCTGTTACGGAGCCTCCGGGGCTGTTTATGTAAAGATAGATATCCTTGTCAGGGTCTTCGGATTCCAGAAAGAGTATCTGGGCTATGATGACATTTGCCATATCGTCATCAATGGGACCGCCCAAAAATATTACCCTGTCCTTAAGAAGGCGGGAGAATATATCAAAGGACCTTTCTCCCTTGCTTGTCTGTTCGATCACAAACGGAATAAGTGAACTCATCTTGCCTCCCTCTGCTATTCGATTGTAACTTTGGCTTCGTTGATAAGAAAATCACGAATCTTATTGAATCTCAGGTCCTCTCTCAGTCCTTCAAGTAGATTATTCTTTTCATAATATGCCTTGATCTTAATTACATTCTCACCTGATTCGTCTGCAATCTTCTTGAAATGTGCCTCCATATCATCGTCACTTATATCTATACCTTCGAGTTTCCCTATTGCCTCCATAATCAGGTATTTCTGAATCTCGTATGTCATATTGTCCCGTGCGGAATTTGCAATTGCATCGTGTTCTTCACTTGAAAATTCCCTTTTGGATGAATGTTCGAGGTCATGTACGTATTTTTCGACCGCCCTTTCAACCATAGAGGGGGGTACCGGGAACGGATTTCTTGTGATAATCTCCTTTATTATACTTTCGAATCTTGCTGCCTTCTCTTCATTTTCCTTCCTTTCCTTTACCTTTTCTGCGATATCCTTTTTCAGGGCATCAAGTGATTCCATCTGAAGATATTTTTTGACAAATTCATCGTTTAGTTCGGGTCTGTCCACTTTCTTGATTTCATCGATTCTGATCTTCATCTTCTCTTCCGAGCCTTCTGCCACATTCACTTCAATCTCCTCATTTAGTTTTTTGCCTGCGACAGCGTCGATAATAAACTTTTTTGTTTTCTTTTCGTTGAGTTCCACATAGAGAGGCTTATTGACCATCTTCTGGTCTTTATGTGCAGTGATTGTAATTTTTATGAAATCTCCCTCACTGACGGTATCACCTTCCTTGGGTACAAGATTTGAGTATCTCTCGACAATATCATTCAGGACCGCATCTATCTCCTCGTCGGTAATATTTACCTGTTTGCCTTTGACCTCTATTCCTCTGTAATTTGAAGGTGCGATAAGAGGCTTGACCTCGAACTGATATTCGAATCTCAGATTCTTTTCGTCGTGTGTATGGCTCGGTTTTATAGGAGATACAACCTCAAGATTGTTTTCTTCCATATATTCGGAAATAAAATCCTTTTCTATCCTGTGGAGTACCTCTTCCCTGATCGCTTCCCCGTATAGTTTTTCAACGATAGGGCGTGGTGCTTTCCCGGGTCTGAATCCCTTGATGGCTACATTTTTGATTACATCCCTGAAAGTCTTTTCGAGTTCGTCCCTGAAATATCCGGGGTCGATTTCTGCGATTATTTTTCTCTCGATCTGACTGATTTCCTCAACCTTTACTTCCTTCGTCTTAACCTTCATATAAACTCCTTTTTAAAGCCCTCGTTAAATGCGAGAGGGGGGAATTGAACCCCCACGGTTTCCCGCCAGATCCTAAGTCTGGTGCGTCTGCCAGTTCCGCCACTCTCGCAGAACCTCATTATTTACGCGCCCGGCCCGACTCGAACGGGCGGCCTTCGGATTCGAAGTCCGACGCTCTATCCAGTTGAGCTACGGGCGCAACAGCGAATCTGAATAAATAGATGCAAATTTGCCTGTTGTCAACTTTTATGAGTCTGACTAACGGTTTGGTGGATAATATAGTTCATCTCGGCCAGTAATGGAAATCAAATGTTTTGCATAACGAGTTTTATCTTGACAATAACATATTTTATTTACATTATTGAAGTCTATGAGGTGACAAAAATGAATAAATCAGATTTGATTGCGCTGATAAGTGAAAAAAATAATATTCCTTACAGAAAGGCAGAACTGATTGTAGAATCATTTTTTGACTTCATTGTTAAGACATTACAGTCGGGCAGACGTGTGGAACTTAGAGGGTTTGGTTCATTTTTTACAAAATCATACAAATCATATATGGGCAGAAATCCGAACTCAGGGGAGAAGATTCTTGTAGCTCCCAAAAAACTTCCGGTATTCAGGGCGGGCAGAGAACTCAAAAATCTTGTAGATAAGAAATAATCAGGTCAGAATTCTTTTTTCGGAAAAACTGTAATACGTATTCCCTCCTACTATTATATGGTCGAGCAGATTTATCCCGATCAGTTTGCAGGATTTGCTGAGCCGCCTGGTAAATTCAATGTCGTCGAGACTTGGTTCGGGGTCTGAAGAGGGGTGATTATGAGCAATAATCAGATTATTGAAACCTTCCTTGATGGTCTCTCTGATAATATAGGTCTGGTCTATCGGACAACTGGAACTATTCCCGATTGTAAGGGATATCTCCTTTACCGGAATAAGTCTGTTGTTAAGAATTATTGCCCAGAATATCTCTTTGGTTTCATTGATGAATCTTCCTCTTATGTATTCATAAACCTTGAAGCTCTGGTTGAGCGGACTGCCGGATAATTTTCTGGTATTCAGTCTTTTCCCCAGCTGAAGTGCGGCTTTGATTTCAAGTGCCTTGACCTTACCGATTCCTCCTATTGAAGTCAGTTCTGAGATACTTGCCCTGTCGAGACCGTCAAGACCTCCGAAGTTTTTGAGAAGTTTTGCAGCAAGATGAATGACATTTCCGTGTTTTTTGTTTCCGGTGCGCAATATGATAGCAAGCAGTTCGGTATCACTGACACTGGATTCTCCGTATTTCAGGAGTCTTTCTCTCGGCATCTCTTCGGGTATGATTACTTCACCAAGCATAATATTTTCTTTATCTCTGCAATTTTCGTTCCAGATTTAAAAGAGGGAAACGGTAAATTCTGCCGGTTACATAACATATGTTTCCTGCCTGGCACCCGAAAGTATTTGTTTCTATTTTAACTAATAATAACAATGGGTTACATCATAACCGGCACCTGACAAGGCGATTTTTTGCGGAATTTGGTTTCAATTGAAACTTAATTATTATTCCTGAATCAAATAATTTCGGATTTATTTGTTATAGGAGGTCTGATATGTGTGATGTATTAAAAATCGGTCAGAAATTACCTGATATCAGTTTTGATGTATATGACCCTGTAGAAAGGGCATTTACCGAGAAGAGAACAACAGAATTTCAGAGAGATGGCAGATGGCTGGTCTTTTTCTTTTATCCTGCAGATTTTACATTTGTCTGTCCTACCGAACTGAACGATCTGGCAGACAGATATGAGGAGCTCAAGAATCTCGGTGTGGAAGTAATTTCTTTTTCAACAGATACTAAATTTGTCCATCTTGCATGGAAGGATTCCGAACCACTCCTTAAGAATGTAAAATTTCCTATGGGAGCAGACCCGACCGGAAGAATTTCCGGATTGCTTGGTGTCTATGATGAGGAATCCGGTCTCTCAAGGAGAGGGACGTTTGTTTTTAATCCGGAAGGAAGGCTTGTGAGTGTGGAAATATCCTATGATAATGTAGGCAGAAATGCGGAAGAACTTGTCAGAAAAATCAAGGCACATCTGTATCTTTCAAAGCATCCGGATGAGGCCTGTCCGGCAAAGTGGAGGGAAGGGGACTCGACCTTGAAACCCTCTGAAAAACTGGTTGGCAGAGTAGGGGAGTATCTGGTAAAAAATAAAGAATGAGATAATAACTTTGTAACTGCAACGTCAAAATGTTACATTTCTGCAAAATTAAAATGTTACATTTTTCGGCTTCATTGATTTTCATATA
>DYEF01000005.1 GCA_020725805.1 Bdellovibrio sp. | reverse complement strand
TTCATTAGTGCTGAAGGCGGAAGGCGAAAGTTATTCCAGTGCTGAAGACTGAAGTTATTTATTTCAATTGATTATTTTTATTCAAATGTTAATAACTCACTTATGTCGAACTACAAAAAATTAGTTGTATGGCAGAAAGCGAACGAATTGGCTTTTAAGGTATATTTTTTAACTAATAGCTTTCCAAAACACGAACTTTACGGTTTGAACTGTTTGAATGATTATATTATAATACTTTCGGGAGGTAGAGATGATTCACTATTACAAATTGTTTGAGATTATAAAGGCAGACAACAATACAGATATGGTCTACTTCAATATTGTAGACGAAGAGATTATTAAAGACCTGAAAATTAAAACCACCAGATTCAAGAAGGTCTTCGATTTCGTGAATAATTGCTGGTATATAGCTGCAAAAAAGCAATTTATTCCAAAATGTACAATCTGCGGACCAAACAGGCTTGCCGAATATGCCGAACTCACAATAAGAAATAAAAAATCCTACTACTGCACTTATCTCTGCCGCTCCTGCTTCGATACTACTCGCGGTGATTTATCTGAGGAAGATATGCTCGAATTGTAATAAAAAAGCAATTTGATTTTCCCACATCTGCACCTGCCATTATAACCCCGGGTGAAAGTCAGCCTTACATAGAGACGCTAACACTTGCGGACCGCCGGGAAGGATGACCCGGTGTTCTCTTCTTTGAGACTAAAAATAACTTTTAAGTGAATATATATCTGTTCTGATTCCGGATTTTATAAGAATCAGGTCGAGAAGAAGTCCGCCCAGAAATAAGAGACCAAATCGACGGTTGAAATAAAAGGCAATTGCCACAAACCATAGTGGCCATATATTCGGCGGACATATTTCGGGTCTCTCTTTCGGCTTCGGCTCGAGATATGCCTTTATCGCCTCTCTCAGTGTGCCGAGGGAGAAGAGGACAAGGAGCATAATAACGGAGAAATATCCATTGAGTACAAGATAGATTACGAAGAAAATCTCGAATACCATCAGGAATATAACAGCCCTTCTCGAGGCATTCTCGCCTATCAGCACAGGGAGCGTCCTTATCCCCTTTGCCTTATCCATCTCATACTTGTCTATGTGTTTCCCGAATAACACAGTTGTCGTCCCTATGGCATAGGGGATAGATGCAATCACGACATTGTAACTCAGACTCCCGCTCGTGATAAAATATGTCCCCGCCGTCATAAGCGGACCCCATACCAGAAGGACCGCAATCTCCCCGAGACCTATGTACTTGAGAGGAAATGTATAGAAGAGGACGAAGAATATGCCGCAAAGAAGCAGATACAGAGCCACATTCCCCCTCACATATACGAGATAAATCCCGCACAGAAGGGCAATCAGGCCGGTTATGCCCAGATAGAGCATAAACTCCTTTTTATCCATCAGATTCTGTTCGAGCGGATGAGGACCATACTGGGTACGGAAGTAATTATCCTTGTCAACCCCCTTTATATAGTCTGTAAAGTCGTTGACCATATTGTTTGTGGCGTGTGCAAGAATCAGTCCTATGGTGCAGATTATAAAGTAGAGTCCGTCGAACATACCGTCTTTTGCCGCCAGAATCCCGCCTATGGCAGCAGAGGTGAATGTCATTATAAGAACAGCCGCCCTTGTGATAATCAGCCACTTGGAAACCACATCGAGTTTTCTGAATTCTTCGGGCTCAATCCTCGGGATTACGAGGAGTGCCTTCTTCCACATTGAAAAGTTCATATTGTTATTTCTTTCTCTGAGGTTTTACGTACCGCCCGATTATTGGTCTGAGTCTTTTATACACCGCAGGTGAGATATTCTTTTCGGAGGTAACTATAGAGTTCGCAAGTGCATTGTTGCAGCTGCAATTCTCATCAGCGTCTATCTCTGTAATGAGCCTTTTGATGACTCTCTTTGCGTTCTCTACATTCTTCTTCATTATCTCGATAACCATAACGGCATTTACATCCTCTGAATTCTCGTACCAGCAGTCATAATCCGTCGAGAGGGCAAGTGTTGCATAGCAGATCTCCGCTTCGCGGGCGAGTCTCGCCTCTGGCAGATTTGTCATTCCTATTACGTCAACTCCCCATTTTCTGAATATCTCAGACTCTGCCCTTGTTGAGAAAGTAGGACCTTCTATACAGATATATGTCCCTCCCTCGTGAACCGTAAGATTCTCCCTGCGAACCGCATGCGCTATCAGGTGTGCAAGCGATTTGCAGACAGCATCTGCCATCGATACGTGTGCAACTATTCCATCTTCGAAGAATGTGCGCGCCCTCATCAGCGTTCGGTCGAAGAACTGATACGGGACTACCATATGCGATGGCTTTATATCCTCCCTCATCGAACCTACCGCCGAGACAGAGATGAGTTTGGTAACACCCAGAAGCTTGAATCCGTAGATATTTGCCCTGTAGTTTATCTGGTGCGGCGGGATTGTGTGTTTCCTGCTGTGTCGTGCCAGAAATGCCATCTCAACCCCGTTCAGTTCACCCAGGATATACGAGTCTGACGGACTGCCAAACGGCGTCTTTACCTTTCTCTCTTCCTTTACCTTCAGCCCTTCGATCTGATAGAGTCCGCTTCCGCCGATTACTCCGATAATATTTTTGCTCATTCTTTTCCCTCCTCCATTATGGCAAGCTGGCCGCAGGCCCCCATTATATCCTGCCCCTTGCTCGCCCTTATTATTGCTGTTATATTGTTATCTGTCAGAATCCTGAGAAGCTTCATCATAAGTTCCTTGGACGGTGCCTGATACTGCGAGAGCGGATTCGGATTGTACGGAATCAGATTTATCTTTGCAGGGAATGTCGAGACAAGCCTTACAAGCCTCTTCATATCCATAACCGAGTCATTGATATCCCTGATGACTACATACTCTATAGTAATCCTGTCGCCCCTCTTGACCGGCAGCTGATGTGT
Source organism: Bdellovibrio sp. (assembly GCA_020725805.1). Taxonomy (GTDB): domain Bacteria; phylum Myxococcota; class SpSt-1050; order SpSt-1050; family SpSt-1050; genus SpSt-1050. The sequence goes on along the minus strand of DYEF01000005.1, from coordinate 33,745 downwards.
GGTATCTATAAGCATCTGAATGGGGTACTTGTTGTTTATCGGCATAATCTTGCTTCTGACCTCGTCTGTGGTTGCATTGAGGGAGACTGCAAGTTTTGCATTTGCCTCGTGGATAAATTTTATCATCTCGGGGACGAGCCCTACCGTGGAGACGGTTATATGACGGTGGGAGAATCCGTAACCCTCGGGGTGTGTCAGTATCTCGACCGCCCTTACTACCTCGGCAAAGTTGTCGAGCGGTTCGCCCATACCCATAAAGACTACATTTGTAATAAGTCCCCTGTGAGGTGAACGAACCTTCTTCTGTGACTCTTCGGCTCCAGCACCGGATGCCCTGAGGTCGGAGGCTATCGCCCTTATCTGGTCCACAATCTCGTCTGTGCCGAGATTCCTGACAAAGCCCATCTTCCCCGTAAGACAGAAATCACAACCCATTTTGCATCCTACCTGTGTGGATACACAGACCGTCTGTCTTCCTTTCTCGGGGATGTAGACGGATTCAACAAAATGACCCGTGGCCGTCTTAAAGCGGTATTTTATCGTCCCGTCCTTCGAAACGACCTTCTTGTCTGTCTCGAGTCTCGTTATCGGGCTGTATTCCGCTATCGTATTTCTGAGGGCGCGCGGGATATCCGTCATCTCGTCGTAGGAGAGTGCCCCCTTGTAATGAAGCCACTTGAAGAACTGGGATGCCCTGAATCTCTTCTCTCCCTTCGAGGTAATCAGCCTCTCTATTTCCCTGAGTGTCATCGACTTGATATTTCTCTTTTCGGAGAGTACCGGCGGTCTTATCATAGAAGGTTTCATCTCTCACCTCTTGACGATTTCTGTTGCAGCGAAGAAATACGATATCTCGAATCTCGCTGTATCCGGTCCGTCAGAACCGTGTACGGTATTGCACTGCATTGATTCGGCAAGGTCTGATCTGATCGTCCCTTTCTCGGCCTTCTTGGGGTCGGTCGCCCCCATCAGACGGCGGTATCTCTCGATGGCATTCTCTCCCTCGAGGACGAACAGCGCCACGGGTCCTGACGTCATAAAATCGACAAGGTCATTAAAGAACGGTTTCTCCCTGTGGACGTAATAGAAACCCTCTGCCTCACTGCGCGTAAGCTGTTTCATTTTCAAAGCCACAACTCTGAGACCCGAGTCCTCGATTCGTTTCAGGATTTCACCAATCAGTCCTCTTCTGATACCGTCCGGCTTGACGATACCCAGTGTTCTCTCCAGCATAAAAACCTCCGGTAAATTCTTATTTTGCCAGATTTACTCCTGCATAAAATGCCTTTTTGTTGAGCTCTTCGGTCCCTTTGGGAACCCTTTTTAAGAGAGCCTTCTCTGTGTTTTCGATTGTAACAATGTTTGAAATCTTTACTATTGCACCGAGCGAGACGATGTTTATGACCATTGACTTGCCGATATCCTTTATTGCCGTATCGTTTAAGGGAAGGCCAATCAGTCTGTAATCACCTTCCCTGGGCGAGTGAACGAGTGTCGAATCATAGAGGACGATTCCTCCCTTTTTGACCTCTCTGGTGTAGCGGTCGAAAGACTGCTGGGTCAGGGCAAGAAGGAAATCGACATTATATGCCTTGGGATAGTCAATCTCCTCATCCGATATAATGACGTCTGACTTGCTCATTCCTCCCCTTGCCTCGGGACCGTAGGACTGCGACTGAACGGCATTCTTGTTTTCGTATATGGAGGCGGTCTCTCCCAGAATGATTCCCAGAAGAATCAGACCCTGACCACCGGATCCGGACAATCTAATCTCATATCTTGAAGACATACCTCTTTCCTTTCTATCTGGACTTGATCTTGTTTACCATCTTGCTGTACTCTTCGCAATATTCGGGCTCTATGCTGTCCCTGAATATCCCGACAATAATCTTCCCCTTCAGTTCATCCGGGTTCTTCTCCCTTGCGGCCGAGATATTTACGGAATTGTTCTTCATATAGTTCAGCATATCGACCGAACTCTTGTACCTCTGCTTGTTTCTCCTGCCGTAGGCTGTGTAACAGGCGGAGACGGCATCGATAACAGAGAATCCCTTGTGCACAATCCCGGAATATATGTAACTCTCCAGCTGCTGGACGTGATAACTCGTCGTTCTGGCTACAAAAGTGGCGCCTGCACCGAGGGCGAGATTCACCACATCTACCGGACTGCCTATCGAACCGTAAACACTCGTCGAGGAGATATCTCCCTCGTAAGTCGTGGGAGACCTCTGCCCGCCTGTCATACCATAGATATTGTTGTTCAGGACCACAAGCGTCATATCGATATTCCTGTTGCAGGCGTGTATGAAGTGGTTTCCGCCGATTGCAACGGCATCTCCGTCACCCGACACAACGATCAGATGCAGATCCGGATTTGCGAGTTTTACCCCCGTTGCAAATGCGAGGGCACGTCCGTGAGTCGTATGGAGTGTGTTGAAGTCCAGATAGCCCGGCATTCTCGAGGCACATCCTATTCCGGAGACAACCACAACCTTGTTCTTGTCGAGTTTTGCCTTATCGATTGCCCTTATCAGTGCCTTGGTCACAATCCCGTGGGTGCAGCCCGAACACCAGATATGCGGCATCATCTTCTCTCTCAAATACTCGTGGTAATTAACTCCCATATTTTCACCTCTTTATAATTTCCTTTACGCGGTTGGCAACAGAGAGCGGCGTAAAAGGCTCTCCTGAAGAGTCAAACAATCCGTCGACCCTGACACCTGTGCAGCCGAGCACCCTCTCCACCTCGAAGACTATCTGTCCGAGATTCATCTCAACTACAAGGACGTTCTTTGCCTTCGAACAGACTCTCCTGAGTTCATCCTCCGGAAACGGCCATATAGTAAGCGGCCTGAAGAGTCCTGCCTTTATTCCCTCTTCCCTCAGGTGTCTTATTGCCCCTTTCGAGGACCTCGCACTCCCTCCTATAGCAAAGATTATCACCTCTGCATCATCACACATATAGACTTCGTTTTTGAGAATCTTGTCCAGATTCTTATAAATCTTGTTGTGCATCCTTACGTTCATCTGATGAACCAGTTCGCCGCTCTGAATCGGAAATCCTTCTTCATTGTGGGAGAGACCGGTTACATGGTACCTGTATCCCTCGCCGAAGGCTGCCATCGGCGGCACATAGTCTTCTTCACCCTTAAAAGGTTTATATTCCTCGGGACTTACTTTTGGCTTCTTCCTGTTTACAATCGGAATCTCACCCTCTTCTGGTATTACTATCTTTTCGCGCATATGACCTATTATCTCGTCGCTGAGAACAATTACCGGAGTCCTGAACATCTCGGCAAGATTGAATGCCCTGACTGTCTCCGTGAACATCTCGGAGACAGAGGACGGACATACCGCGATTATCGGATGGTCACCGTGGGTTCCCCATCTTGCCTGCATAATATCCGCCTGTGCCGGCGAAGTCGGAAGCCCCGTCGACGGACCGCCTCTCTGTACATTTACAATGACACAGGGTATCTCGGTAATACAGGCATATCCAAGGTTTTCGAGTTTGAGGGACATACCCGGACCGGAGGTCGCAGTCATCGATTTCTTGCCTGCAAGTGAGCCGCCGATTACTGCTGCCATAGCGGCAATCTCATCCTCCATCTGAATAAATGCACCGTCAACGAGCGGGAGTTCCTCCGAGAGCATCTCGGCAATTTCGGATGACGGGGTAATCGGATACCCGGCAAAGAATCTGCATCCGGCATAAATCGCACCGAGCGCGCAGGCCTCGTTCCCCTGTATAAATCTTATGTCAGCCATATCACCTGTTCTCCTTTGTTTCGTCTAATTTGATAACATCAATGGCAAAGTCCGGACACCTCATTTCACAGAGCATACATCTCGTGCACTGTGCGAGGTCGACAACTACTGCCTTGCTTCTTTCCATTGAGAGGACTTTCTTGGGGCAGTAAACAACGCAGTATTCACACCCCTTGCACCACTTTGTGTTTATGACTATTCTGGTCCTTTCGTCCTCGTATGTCGTAATGTTGCCCTTTACTTCTTTTTTAATATCTCCCATACTGTATCTCCAATCTGTGACGGGTTTTCTACAACCTTTATTCCCTTCGACCTTAAGTACTCCATCTTGCTCTGGGCCGTAGACTTCCTGCCGGAAATAATGGCTCCCGCGTGTCCCATTCTCTTCTCCGGCGGTGCCGTTGCCCCTGCAATGAAAGAGACTACCGGTTTTCTGAAATGCTTTGCTATATAATCCGCCGCCTCCTCCTCCGCACTGCCTCCTATCTCACCTATCATTACCACACACTCTGTCTCATCGTCACCGTTGAACAACTCGAGCAGGTCCAGAAAAGTGCTCCCTACCACAGGGTCACCGCCGATTCCTATACAGGTGGTCTCTCCAATTCCGAGCTTCGTGAGCTGATAGACCGCCTCGTAGGTAAGTGTTCCGGACCTCGAGATAACACCGACCTTTCCTTTTTTGTGAATATAGCCGGGCATAATTCCGATCTTGCACTCGTCAGCCGTAATTATTCCGGGACAGTTCGGGCCGATAATCCTTACGTTTTTCCCTCTCAGCGAATATTTTACCTTCAGCATATCGGAGGGGACAATACCCTCTGTAATTACAACTATAAGCCTGAGCCCTGCATCGGCGGATTCGAGGATTGCATCGGGGGCAAAACGTGCCGGCACGAATATTATGGAGGCATCCGCATCGGTCTTTTTTACTGCCTCCGATACGGTATTGAATACCGGGACACCCTCCACGCTCTGTCCGCCCTTGCCGGGAGTGACACCACCGACCACTTTTGTGCCATATGAGAGCATCTGGGATGTGTGAAACTTACCGTTGTCACCGGTAATGCCCTGAACAATCACCCTTGTGTTTCTGTTGATAAGTATAGACATAAAACGACCTCACTGAATTGCAAGTCTGACGATCTGCTCTGCAGCCTCTGCCATACTCTGGCAATAATGCAGTTTTATTCCGGAGGATTTTATTATCTCCCTCGCCTGCTCTGCATTGGTCCCCTCCAGCCTTACGACCAGAGGAACGGAAATTCCCATTTCGCGGACCGCATCGATTACCGACTGTGCCACCACATCGCACTTTACAATACCACCGAATATATTGACCAGAATTCCCCTGACCCTTGTATCCGAGAGAATCAGCTTGAATCCTTCTGTAATCGCCTGCTTGTTTGCACCGCCGCCGACATCCAGAAAATTGGCGGGTTCTCCTCCGTAATACTTGATAATGTCCATTGTAGCCATTGCAAGTCCTGCACCGTTTACCAGACAGCCGATATTCCCGGAGAGCGAGATATAGTTGAGATTGTACTGATGTGCCATTCTCTCCCTCTGGTCCTCCTCGTCAGGGTCTCTCATCTCGGAGAGGGCCTTCTGTCTGAAGAGTGCGTTCTCCTCGACATTTATCTTTGCATCCACGGCCAGAAGCTCATCTGATGCAGTAAGTACGAGCGGATTTATCTCCACAAGGGAGAGGTCTTTCTCTGTAAAGAGTCTGTACATACCCGAAAGCAGGTTGTAGAGGGAAGAAGAGAGATTCGGATTGAGACCGAGCGAAAAGACGAGCTCGCGTGCAATATAAGGCTGTATCCCGTTTACGGGGTCCACAGGTATCTTCTTTATCCTGTCCGGAAACTTCTCGGCCACCTCTTCTATGTCCATTCCGCCTGCTGTCGAAAATATGAGGCTCACCCGCTCCTTTGACCTGTCTATAAGAAATGCACAATACATCTCGGATTTTATGTCGGCACCTCTTTCGACCAGAATCTTCTTTACAAGCCTTCCCTCGGGTCCCGTCTGCTTGCTGACCAGCCTCATTCCGATAATACTCTGTGCGGCCTTAAAGACCTCCCCGGCATCCGATACGACCTTTACCCCGCCGGCCTTCCCCCTTCCTCCGGCGTGAATCTGTGCCTTGACGACAAACTTATCTCCGCCGAGTCTTAGGGCAATATCCTTTGCCTCTTCCGGACTCTTTGCCATCTGACCATCCGGCACAGGTATCTGATATTCCCTGAATAACTGTTTTGCCTGATATTCGTGCAGTTTCATATAACAACCTCACATTTTAAGTTTGCTCCTGTCGAATGCCGTAAATGCCGCCTTTGTAGTAAGCATCTTGAGTTCGGCAATCGAGCCGCTTGCATTGATTTCCTTGGGGCAGACCTCCTGACAGCTGAAGACTGTATGACACCTGAAGACGCCGTCTTCACCGCCGATGATTCTGAGCCTTTCGAATGTGCCGTCATCACGTGAATCCCTGATAAATCTGTTTGCCTTTGCAAAGGCGTGCGGTCCGATGTAATCCTTATGTGTATCGACTACCGGGCAGGCGGCATAACAGGCCCCGCAGAGAATACAGTCAACGATTCTGGTGAGCTTCTCCCTGTCGTCCACCGACTGCAGAAACTCCTTCTCGGGGACATTTTTGCTGTGAATGAGATACGGCTTCACGAGTTTGTATTTCTCCCAGAATTCCGTCATATCCACAACAAGGTCCTTTATTATCGGCAGGTGCCCAAGCGGCCTTACCCTTATATGCTCACCCAGAAGCGAGACCTGAGTCTCACAGGCGAGGCGGTAGACTCCGTTGATATGCATTGCACAGCTCCCGCAGATACCTGCCCTGCAGGCAAACCTGAGTCCGAGTGAACCGTCGAGTTTCGACTGGATATACAGAAGTCCCTGCAGAACTGTCATCCCTTTCGTATAGGGGACCTCGAATCTGTCAAAGTGCGGTTCACTCTTCTCTTCGGGAATAAATCTGAAGACCTCAAAAATTACTCTGTCCACGGCAATTCTCCCTTATTAATACTTTCTCTCTTTTGGTTCCCATTTGACGATCTTTACGGGTTTGTATGAGAGGGTTATACCTTCTTTTGAATATCTGGCCACTGTGTGTTTCAGGAAGTTTGCATCGTCCCTTTTCGGGAAATCGAGTCTGAAATGCGAACCTCTTGATTCCTTCCTCTCGAGTGCTCCCTTTACTATCACCTCCGAGACGCAGATACTTGCCTCGGTCTCGAGGTAATTGATAAATTCGTAGTTGTATGACAATGATTTGCTCTTTGCGTTAAACTTTACTTTTTTGAATTTGTCCTTTGCCCTTTCAATATCCTCAAGCGCAGATCTGAGCTGGTCCTCTTTCCTGAAGAGTCCGACCTTCTGAGCCATTGTCTGGGCAAGTTCGTCCCGGACATCACATATAAGGTAGTCGCCGTCCTTTGCGACGATCTCCCTTGCCCTTCTCTCCTCATCTCTCAGTTTTGCCTCTACCTTCTCGGCACCTGTCTTTGTCTGTGCAAGAGACGAGACATATTCGGCACAGCTCTTACCTGCAATCGCCCCGTAGACAATCGTCTCAAGGAGTGAATTTCCGCCCAGTCTGTTCGCACCGTGGACGGAGACACAGGCACACTCACCGGCTGCAAACAATCCCTTTATATCCGATGCACCGTTTATATCCGTATCGATGCCGCCCATTGTGTAGTGCTGCCCGGGCTGAACCGGAATCGGGTCGGTAACAGGGTCTATGTTTGCAAATTTTATGCAGAGGTCCCTGATACCCGGCAGTCTCTCGTTTATCTTCTTCTCTCCCAGATGCCTGATATCGAGATGGACATACGAATTTTCGAACCCGCGGCCTGCGTCTATCTCTCTCTGAATATTTCTCGCAACGATATCTCTCGGCGCGACCTCCATTGCCTTCTTCGAATCTTCGTAGTTGGCAAGAAATCTCTCACCCTTGTTGTTTACGAGGAATCCGCCCTCACCCCTGCACCCTTCTGTCATAAGGATATTGGTCCCGATAAGTGTCGTCGGGTGGAACTGAATAAACTCCATATCCTTGAGCGGTGCACCGTCCTTAAACGGGATATATGCCCCGAGAGCCGTCGAAATCAGTGCGTTTGTGGAGTTGGAATAGACCCTTCCTGAGCCTCCTGTTGCAAAGATTACCGCATCAGACTGAAACGCCTCGAAATTACCTGTCTTGAGATTGAGCGCAATAACACCGGTGCATCTGCCGTCATCCACTGCAAGCGATGTAACAAGCATCTCGTCCAGAACGGTAATGTCCGCCCTTTCCGAGGAATGTTCGAATCTTACGACCTGTTCGTAAAGGGTGTGCAGAAGCACGTGTCCGGTCTTGTCCTCGGCATACGCCGTCCTTGGAAAACCTGCGCCTCCGAAAGGTCTCTGTGCGATCTTACCCTCTGAGGTCCTCGAGAAAGGACAGCCCCAGTGTTCCATCTCATAGATTCTGAGCGGTGCGTCATTGCACATCCTGATGATTGCGTCCTGATCCCCAAGGTAATCCGAGCCCTTTACCGTATCGAAGGCGTGCTTCTCGACGGAGTCATTAGAACCTCTGACGTGATTTCCGAGGGCGCCGTTTATACCGCCCTGTGCCGCAAGCGAGTGCGACCTGACGGGGTGAACCCTCGACAGAACACATACAGGGATATTGTGCATATTGACTTCGAGCGCCGCCCTCAGCCCCGCCAGTCCGCCGCCCACAACAATAACAGGAAAATATCTCATTTTGCTACTCCTCTGCTTGTTAAATATTTCTGGGAAGTATCGGGAAGAAGACAAAGAGGCTTGCCGATGCAATTACCGCAACGATTACAACTACTATCCACAGAAGCCCCTTCTGTCTCTCCGTCAGATTATAAAAGTCGGCAGCAATCAGCCTCAGGCCGTTGAACATATGATAAAGTACGGCGAGAAGAAGCAGATATTCCATTATCCAGCCGGCGAGATTGTTATATGCACTCATTGCCTGATTGAAACTGTCGTTCCCTTTCTGAACCTGACCAACCGTCCAGATATGAAGGAAGAGAAAGACCGAGAGCGCAATACCGGTCAGACGCATCAGAAGGAATGAAAAGAGATTGATACTCCTGTTGAGACTGATTTCCTTTATGTACAGATACTTACTTAACATAGTCACAACCCCTTTATTACATAGGTTTTGTAAAAGGAAGAAGATTTGCTATACCCACAATTGTGGCAGTCAGACCAATTACCCAGAGAAAGACCACCATAAATCCCTTCGTCCTGTCGGACGGTTTGAAATCGTTTATGATGTTATAGCAGCCGTAAAGTGCATGATATACTACGGCTATCAGAAGAACCGAATCGAAAAGAACCCATCCGAAAGACTGGAGACGTTCGGCCACCTTGTGAATGGTAACCGGTCTTTCGATCAGAAAATGCAGAACCACAAAATGGACTATCAGCCCCGCTGCAATTATCAGTGCCGTAATCCTCTGCATAAACCAGTTAAATGCCTGTGAGGATACCTTCATCTTATTCCTCCGTTTGTTTCCCCCTCCAAGATGCGAAAATCTCTATAACAAAGTTTTTTTTTATGTCAATCCAAATCGGATTATTAATAATTTGGTGCAAGTCCAGAGAAATTTTATCTGTTTCCTAATTTGTTTCAATGAATTTTTCACCGGCAAAACTGATCTTCAGGACGATATTATTCTGTACCTGCCACATATCGACAAGCAGCGGTTCCCTTACCGCCCTCATTTCATATCCGAGATACATAAAGGAGAAGATTTTGAATTCAGCCTTTGCCGTCAGGTCGACACTGAGAATCTCCATCCCGCTGAGATTACTCTTTGAGGGGTCGGGGTCGGCATATATAGGATACATCAGGACTGACTGTGCAGAATAAAGGATTCGCCCGTCAGAAAGCTCACCCCAGAATTTTATTATAGATTCGCCACCGAATTGCATCACATCGCTCATCTCGGTCAGTTCCCTCTCAGGTGTATCTGAATTATCGTTTACCACAAGGTCACCGCCATCTACTATCGTCTTCTTCATCCCGACTCCGAGCATTATCTCCGCATTTGCATATTTCTGCGAGAGGACACGGGAGAACGGACCGGCACCGGCATACAGATTCAGGGGCGAGAAAGGCTCTGTCAGCTGAACCTTCTTATCCGTCCTTCTGTTGACTGTTCCGTCCCTCTGGGTAATAGAGTAATCTACCGGTGCTGCCTGATAGTCATAATGCGCAAAGAGAGGCATATCGGCTCCGGCACGGCCATATACCCCAAACATATTTACCAGATAATAAAGATACATTGTATCTATTTTCAGACTGTCCTGTGAATTAATAAACTCATCGATAAGTGGTGTTTGTGTAAAAGTTTCACTGATAAGAAGATTACCTCTCCACTGATGCGAACCACTCTTCATATCGAAACCCGATTCGATTCCGAGATTCAGAAGGAGTGTCGTACCGTCAGGCTGACCAACCACATTGCTGTTATGCCCGTAATTGATTCCGAACTCAGATTTCGCCTTAAGAAGCCAGCCGTTCTTCTTCTGCAGAGCAGCCACATCCTTTATCTCCGTATCCACCGGAATCGCAATAGTCTTCTGTCCTTCACCTGCAAAGGAATAAATACTAAAAGAGACAACAGAAAATAAAACGGTCAGAAAAGAATAATATTTCATTATGTTCCTCCCTTTAATCTTCTGCCCGAATTATCTATTCTGCATTCTCTTCGGGATTCTCGTCTCCGGGGCAGCTTGAATCAATCAGGACGAATTCCGCATAGTCTGCTATTACTTCCTTCTTCGTACCGTCTCCGTCGGAGAGGACTCCTATACCCATAAACTGCGGGACGTCCTCGCGCTCGAAGTACTTTTTGAAATCATCATAGAAATTTATCTCGTATTCGAGCCATTTGCCCGCCTCACTCACCCTGTCTTCGATAACGACTATATGTAATTTGTTGAGAAAGTTCGAATCCTGAGCCCTGAAATTAAACCCCTTCTTGTTTGCCATACTGAATATGTATTTTATTACATACTTTTTTATACCGTCCTTGAAGAAGAGATAAACAGATGCGGCGGCATCCATACGGCCTTCAATTGTCTCATTTGCACCTTCGGGGAACTTGTAAACCCTCCACCTGAATTTCAGTTTTTTATACTTCGGCGGGACCTTGGGAAGTTTGCGATAGAATATTGTGGTCTTCAGTTCGGGCTTGAAGTGGGCCCTCAGAAAGTTTATCCCGTCCTCGTTCAGAATCTTATAGTAGATATCCGGTCCGGAGTATTGCGGAAGCCTCTTCCATTCGGAGTCGATAGGTATCTTGACATTGACCCTGTGTTTCTGTTCATTGGATATTGCATTACCTGTAAGCAATAAAAGAGCAACAATGATAAGCGGAAATGTAATTTTTTTACACATACATCACTCCATAAAGAATTTTATTGATGCAACAATGCTGAAATCATCTTTCTTCTCGAGGGACTGCCTGTATGCCGCCTCTATGCCCGCCGCCTTCGAAAAGAGTCCGGTCCCCGCCGATATGTAATGATTACTCAGTCCCGTCTGGTCATACTTGTACCCTGCCGAGAGCGAGAATATCTCTCCCAGAAAGAGATTTGCACCTACGCTCTGTGTAATCTTTTTGTCGCCGTTTCTTAAGAATGTAAAAACGGTATCCTCAGTCGCATAGAAGGAGGATTCATTACCTACCATTGCCCCGGCTCCGGATTTTACAGGGAGTTCATCCCTGCCGATATAGACGAGATTCTGTCCGTAAACGGAGACCCTTGCCCATTTTGCAGCGACAAAGATAAATCCCGTATCGGCGGTTGCCGCATTGATGGCATTCTCCCTGTCGTTTATGTCAAGTCTTACATACTTTACATCAAACCCCCAGAGCAGCCTTGCAGCGAACGGGTATGAAAAACCAAGGTCAATCCTGTACCCCTGTTTTTCGGCATTATTCTCATCTCCCCACATATAGGAGAATGCAAAACCCGCACCGAGCGGGAAGGTAGTCGAGTCGAGAATAGAGAGAGTCGAGATATTGAATCCGTCCCTGTTTTTATAGGTATGAAAGAGGTCGATATTGTAGCGGTTCGGATACAAAGACATTCCAGCCGCATTCAGGAAGAGGGCGTCATTTGTGCCTGCTGCCGCCGAAAAGGCCCCTGACATCGAAAAAGGCTTCGAGCCTTCGATCTCCTGAGCATAGAGAGAAGAGAGAAGAGAGAGACAGAGCAATATTATTATTATCTGCTTCACCGTTTTTCTCCTTTTAGGGAAGAGAGAGGGACAAGTGTCCCGTTGTCGCGCACAAGCGGTATGTTCGGCGGCAGATTCTCAGGAATATGCCATATCGTTTCGTCGGGCCTCATAACCATTGTGATATTGTTCGGAATTGTACGGCCCGGCATAATCAGAACCTTGCCTGCCATACTGCAGTTGTGGCCGATACAGCTTCCCAGAAAGGGGCTCCCCGCAGATATTGTCTTACCGTTGTGTGATATCATTACGTCTCCCACGAATCTTGCATCCAGAAAGGAACACCACTGGTGAATGAAGGTATTCCTGCCTATTACGGACATCTGAATCTTGACATTCGAGACCGATGAGTCGGGATAGACTGTCGAGAATATTATCGCGGTTGCATCGGAGATATACGAATTCTCGGATATTGTGCAGTTGATGACTGTTGCGCCATCGCCTATGACGGCATTCTCACCGATGAATGAGTTCCTCACAAGTGCACCTGCACCTATTTTTGCACCCCTTTTCACAAAAGAGGACTCGACATAGGCAGACCTGTGGATATCTGTATCTTCCTCAATTACATTCATCTCCCTGAGTACTTCGTGGTGGCTCGACGGGAATCCGTTTTTCAGTGATTTCAGGACCATTGCAGCAGTCGAAGGGATATGCGAATAGATATACTCAAGCCAGAAAATCCCGAATGCCAGATGGTTGAGCCTGAGGATATGAATCCAGTGATTTATATGTCCTGCCACCGAAGAAGTAATCGGGAAGCGCAACAGATACTGCTTCTCCTTTATCGAGGGGAGTTTCATATCCATTGTGATCTCGCGGGTCTTTGTTATGTGCCGTTTTGCCTGACTCCTGAGTACTGTCTCCACATCCTCTATCCTTAATCCCTTCAGCTTCGAGCAGTCAGGATGAAAGAAGCAGGAATAGAATATCCCTTCTCCCCCGTCCCCGAGCCGGTTTATCTCCGCATCCATAACCGGAAGGGTATAAGAGGAGGTAACCGTCCGCATTACACCGAGCATATTTACACGGCTTTTGTCGATACTCTTTAAGAAATCGTTCAGAAGCTTCTTGGTTACAAATACCCTGTCACAGATTACAACCCCGGGTCCGCTTAAAAATCCGGAAGAGTTCTCGAGTATAACAGGGGTATGCCCCATCGACTTAATCATACCTGTCAGATATCTCAGAACTGTCCCGGTCCCGAATACAGCGAGAAACGGCTCATCACCGAAAGGTTCTGTCTTTATCCCTGTCCTGAGTATATATACATTCATTTCTTTACCTCACATATTACAAAAAATCATTCTTGTCCAGATTACCGAAGATTTCATCAAATTTTCTCATTGTCGCATTATCCCAGACATAATAGTCAGATTCAGAGAGTTCGGGAATCTTCATAACCCCCTCCTCGGGTCTCAGCACTATCACCGTATCGGACGGGATTGCAAGCCCGGGACTGACTATCGCCCTCGTACCGAGAACTGCTCCCTCACCGGCGGCACTCCCGAGAAAGAATCTTCTGGTGTCAAGTTCCTCTCCGTTATACTTTATCTTTATTGTCGAGCTGATTCCTTCGTAGAGGAAAATGACAGCCGTAGTAAGAAAGGAGCCCTCCCCGAGCACAGAATAGCAAAAACCCAGATTCGAGACAGTAGAGCGCGGCGAGATTACAGAGCACCTGAACCGTGAGTTCGAAAGTGAAGTAACAGATTCACCGAAAAGGGAGTTTTTGATAATATTGCTATCACCGATAGTGCAGTCGCGCATAATGACCGAATCCCTGATTATTGTCTTTGCACCGATACGGACATTGTCTGCAATAACAGAGTTCTCCACAACAGACGTCGGGTGAATCCAGACATTGCTCCCGATTACGCTTTGGTAGACATTTCCGCTATTTAAATTCTTCTTTCTGTTCAGAAACCCGAAGGAGTAATCACCCTCCATAAGCCGTCTTCTGAAAAGCCCGAGATACAACACATTCATAAGGAGAGAATGAAACCAGAATCTGATATGACCCGCGATTTCGTCCGTAACCGGAAATTCCTCAAAGTAAGGTTTGCCCGACACATTCGACAAACGTTCTATCTTTATGCCGAAAGTCTGGGTTACCTTTGTAGCAGAAGAATCCCTTCGCATTTTCTCTATCAGATTCCCTTCGTTATCCGCCCCTGCAAAATCCTGTCCGGCGGGTATATAAAATATATCGAACAGAAGTCTCGCCTCGCCGTCTGACTCCGACTCCCCGATATCCATAAGCGGTGTATAGTAATCAGTGAGTTTCGACCTTGCCACGGATAACCTCTGGATCCGGCCGGGATTATTCTTACAGAGAAAAAGAAATTTCTTAACGAGCGGAGCAGTTACAAAGACATAATCCGGCACAAGCAGGGAGGGTTCTGCTGTATCAATCTCATTCGCAAATCTGATATTTCTGACTTTTAGTCCGCAAAGGGAGAGTTCCTCCTTCAGGAGATTTCCAAAATTTACAAAAGGGGAATATATCTTTGCGGTACTCCTGCCAAACGGCGCAACCTTTCTGTCTGTCTGAATTATATATGCCTTCATATGCGGGAATAACTTATTACATCAAATACCAAATATCAAGGGTAATTAAGATAAAACATCAGATTGTAATTCGGCTATTTACTGAAACAGACAGGCACCGAACCCAGATCCGGGGATCCCATAATATTATACGTCCTTTTACTTTTCTGTTTATTGACAATAACGTTATTAACATCAACCTCCATACTATTTGGAAGATTAAAATCAATTTTAAGGGACAAATATGCATCTGACACTAAAGAGTTCGTTCCCGTTTTGATAAACGGACAATCATAATATACAGAGAGATTATCATTCAGTGCCATTACAAAACCCTTGCCCTGATATGAACCTGAAAGGATAAAAAACGGGTCTTCATAGTGGTGAATGACTGATGAGGTCCTGACATAATTATACTTTCCGGCATAAAGAATATCTGAGATATCAAAGCCACTATTCTGAGCCGAAAAGGAGAGCGCTATTTCCGACGAGGTAAACGAATCATCGATAAAGACATATATCTGGTCGTTTAAAGGATTGAGATACAGATTTACTTTTCCGTCATCTACGTTTATATCTTTGAGTAATTTATACCATTTCAGCAGATTATCGGCAAAGTATAACAGAATGACACCCTGAGCGCTCCCGTCATATATATAAGCAGCTATCAGGTAACCATTCTTTACGGGCAGGACATCTTTAACAATAAGTTTCTGGGCGTTTTTGAAACCGTATATCCGCACACTTTCTTTTAAATTATCAAGAATATCCGATATCGAATACATAAATATCTGTTTCTCAGTCTGATTACTGAGTGTTCCGAAAATAAGGGGCTTGTCCAGAATATTCAGAATCTTCTCTGCGGAAAAGGTGTAGTCCTGCAAATTAATCCTTATTGCCTTATTAACAACCAAATCTCTATCAAACATAGCCGTAAACATAAGACTCTTTCTGGCAGTTAAATAATAATAGCTTCCATACCTTGTGATATTCAGTGTCTCGCAGTCCGTACAGTCATACTCAATAACATCAACATCCTTAAACGCCTGTGAATCCTTCCTGTCGAGCAGAATATAGATTTTGTCGTCAGAAGTATTATACGCTGCTACAAAAAAATTATTCTCATCGATCCTGAATATATCAGAGAAATACTCTCCGGTAGCACCGGCCTTTGCATACATTATATTCCCGTTCGCCTCCATCTCCCCGTAGACCCCGAAATTATTCTTATATCTTCCGATGAACAGATATTTACTGTCAAAACCCCGGATAACCTTCGTTATCTCATAGAAATCATTGTAAATTCTGGGAAAGAATGAGAGTATCTCGCAGCCATTTTCAGGATTTTTATCACTGTCTTCAAACTGGTCCTTACAAAAATTATAACTGCAGCTCCCGTTCATACAATAAACAGCCATTACGTTCTGCGTAATCAGGTTGCAATCCTTAATATTATTGCAGCTGGTACCACATCCGGAAGGGGTACCAAATTCTGTTTCGCACCCGTCCGACCATAATCCGTTGCAATTATGATAATTCGACAGACATTCACAGCTATTGTTTCTACATGTAGCATTAAGAGAGCAGTGCTCACTTATAAGACACTGGACACATTTGCCATCTACCGTATCACAATACGGGGTTTCATCTGCACATACCTGATTTGAACATATAACAACACCCGTATCACCTGTTGTATCGGGATAAATTACATCCGAAGAGACCGCGTCTGATATACTATCCTTCGGCACACACTTAAAATCCTCGTTGCAGACAAGTCCGTTCAGGCATGTCCCGTCCTCGAAACACCTTTCATTCTCCATTCCGATTTCGGAGCGCGGGATACAACCGCAAACGAACACTGATAATATAAGTATAAGCACCATTATCCTTGTCATATCATACTCCTTTATAATACAACCCTGATTAAAGAAGTAATTCAGAAAACGATACCGTTTTAAGAATATATTCTGTCTTGATTATAGTCAACAAACAAATACCGGAGATTACAGGTTCACATATCTGCTTATCCTAATTGATGCTACATTCCTCTCCTGTTGTGGCACAAAAAAGTTTTTGCTTGACATATTGAATCAAAAGTCTCATATTTAGTAATGAAAAGGGCGGCTGTTATAAAGTTTTTGCTAGGAGGACTATTGCAGTGCAGCAGAAATTCCGTGAACCCTGCGAAAAATTCTTTGACGCCTCCAGCGACCTGATGCTCTATCTGGATAAAGACGGCACTATTCTCAACTGCAACAGGGCGTTTCTTGCAATTTTCAACCTGAATAAGGAAGAGGTGCTCGGCAAAAAATGTTTCGAAGTGGTTCACAGAACGGGATTTCACGTTGAAGGATGCCCCCTGATAAAATCCAAGAAGAGTTTAAAAAGAGAAGAGATGGAGATGGCGGTTGAGGATAAGGTCTTCAGGGTAACGGTAGACCCGATAATCGATGAAAAAGAAGAGATAACCGGCTTTGTCCACCTCGCTACAGACATAACAAATTACAAAATGCTTATCAAGAATCTCGAAGAGAGCGAATCCAAATTCAGGGAATTATTCAATACATCAAAAGACGGACAACTGATAATGAAGGAGATCTTCGTCGATACAAATGACCGTATGGCGGAGATATTTAAGTGCAAAAAGTCAGATATAATAGGCAAAAGGCCTGCCGATTTCTCCCCTCTCTTTCAGCCCGACGGAAGTAACTCATTCGAAAAGAGCAACAGCCTTATAAATATGGCTCTGTCCGGTGTAGAGCAGGAATTTTACTGGCAGCACACCGATATCAGCGGAAATCCGATTGACGCAATAGTCCACCTGAAAAAGATAGAGATTAACAACGAGAGTTTTCTGCTTGCCACAGTCAGAGATATTTCAGAGCAACTATTTTATGAAAAGCTTAAAAAATCCATCGAAGAAAAGATTCACATCTTTCAGCAGGTCGAATCATTACAGAATGTCATACCCGGAATAGTTCACGACCTCAACAATGCTATAATGACAGCGGCCGGTTCACTGGATCTGGTTACAGAAGAGGAGACAGAGAAGAATCCACATTTATCTCAGACCAAAAAATCTATCGAAAAAATCCAGAGATTCTCGGCCTCACTCGTAAGGATTGTAGAGGGGAAGACAGAGGAACCACAGATTGTGGAAATCAATTCCCTTGTCAGCGAGATTATAAGATGGGTCAATCCGAGGCATAAATTGAACACGAAAGTAATATTCAAACCTTCGGAAGAAAGAATCACCATCTCGGGATTTGACCTGAGGATACAGCAGATCGTAATGAATCTTCTGATAAATTCGATCGAGGCCATCGGTAACAGGGGCGGTGAAATAACTATTATGACAGGAAGGAGAATTTTCGGGGCAGAAGAGCTGAAAGAGAATCTTACATCTTCTAACCTTCCGGAAGGTGAATATGCATTTATTCAGATTGAGGACAACAGCTGCGGAATGAGCAAGGAGACACAGAAGAAGATGTTCGAGCCCTTCTTTACCACAAAATCCTACGGGAAAGGCCTCGGTCTGCTCTCGGTCAGAACAGCGGTGGAGATGCACAACGGCGGAATATTCGTAGAATCTGTGGAGCAGAAGGGGACAAAGTTCGAGATAATACTACCGGTAGCAAAATAAAAACAAATATTAACTTGCCTATAGTGCCGTTTGTAAAAGTGGGTTGTCAAAAAATAGTCTTTATCCGGATTTAATTTTTTTGTCTGAGATAGATATAAAATAGAGGTTTTCCGATGTTCAAGCACAAAATTTTTGACAAGTCTCCGAACAATCATTATTTACTCAGTATAATAATCTCCCAGGAATTCTTGTATAATCTTCATCAGGCATTCGAAAACCCCAACTATCCATATATACCCAAACAACACCAAAGCCTCGCCTTGCTAAATTATAAAAGTTGACAAATGTGGTTTAAGGCATAATATATAGTTATGAGGTGGTTTCTCTCTACAATAATCGCTGTAATATTTGTATGCAATTTAATAATCCCTGTTTTTGCTCATAAATGTTTCGACTGTTCAAGGGCGGTTTTTAAGAGTAGTTGCTGCGTTAAGAATTCAAAACCAGATTCAATCAAATCAGAATGTTCCTGTTGCAGTAAAGAGAGGGACAATCAGAAAAGCTATTATACAGTAAATCTTAAGTATGAAATCAATGTCAATCTGTATGTTGATGTCATTATAAAAGAGGCAACAGGCGGTGAAGAGAATATAACAGACACCGATATTCCTCCCAGATATGGAGGAATACTAAAACTCCCCCGATACAAAGAAGTCAATCACTTTATTATTTAATCCTTACAAAAAAAACAACAAATATCTTCTGAACAAGCTTGTTTCACAGGAGGTTTGTATGAAATTTCATCATATAATATTTTTTCTTCTTATCTCGTTTTACATAGATGCTGAGGAAATCCCCCCGCAGGAAAAAACAATTACACCCGATGAGCTGTTTGTCCGGGCAAAAAAGAATAACCCGATGCTCAATGCCCTCAGTTACAGGCAGGCTGCAAGTGAGTATTCAAAAGAATCCGCAAAAAGTCTGATGGAGCCAAAGCTTAAGTTTGAAATCCAGAGATTACCTGTCACCAGACCTTATGATTTTATGGGCACCGATATGTATATGTTTGCAATAGAGCAGGAAATTATTTTGCCACAGAAATTGAATGCACGGACAAAGATAGAAGAGTATGAACAAAAAAGAATTAAACTTGTCTTAGATAAGACAGAGCTTGACCTCGAATTGAGAATATTTACACTTTTTTATAAATATCACTACAACTTTTATAAAAAGAAGATCTTAAACGAGGAGCTGAAGTATCTGAAACAATTAAGAGATATTATTGCAGGTAAATACATCGCCTCCCAGCTGATGCAGACAGATGTGTTTAAGAACGACTATGAAATTTTGATGGTAGAGAATGAACTGATAAATCTTCATAATGAGTATGTGAATATCAGGTCGGAGATAAATTATTTGCTGGGCAAAGATGGGGAAGAAGAACTACCACCGCCGTCAGATTATGAAATAGAAAGGCCGGAAACAGATAAGAGGGCTGTAAAGACTCTTATAACACTTAGACCAGAGGTCAAAATTGTTGAGATGGAATTGAAAAAAAAGGATGCAATAAAAAAGTTTAGAAATATTTCGATGTATATGCCGGACCTGATGGTTGCAGGAGGATATCAGCTAAGTCCGATGATGCAGGATGGTCTATATTTTATGGTCAGTATTAGTATTCCCTGGTTTAATAAAAAGAATGAATACGAGTATAAAATGGAGGAAAAGATGTATCTGGAGAACGAGGAGATGTACAGGGACCAAATAAATATGTCAGCTCAGGAAATATACTCTCTCATAACAAGACTTAACGGGCTTTATGACATTATCAGAAATCTCGAAAAAATGATAAAAATTCAGGAGCATACTCTGAGTAATGAGCTCTCTATGTATGAAAAGAATCAGACTACATATATAAATCTTATTGATACATTGAGGGAATTGTTTGGAGCAAAGAAGGAATATCTTGAAGTTAAATCAGAATATATAATGACATACATAGACCTTTTGAGGTGTTGCGGATTATCTCTCAAATCTTCATTTATCAAAAAGGAGGATAGCAATGAATAATAGTGAGATTAAGATCGCCTCTCTTATAAGATGGGCAATATTTGGGATTGTTTTTATCGCGGCTATTTATGTGTTTATTAGTTTTTTGTTCTTTTATGGTTCATCTGGCTCAGAAACTCTCTATACCTGTCCTATGCATCCAACCTTTATCTCAAAGCAACCGGGCGACTGCCCTATCTGTGGAATGACTCTTGTCGAGATAAAAGATGCCGGGAGAACTGATAATACTAAGCGATATCAAACTATCATTGATAAATCGTCGGGGAGTAAATCTGATAAGTTATTCTATATCTGCCCGATGCATCCGGAAATAATATCCGAGACTGAAGGACGTTGCCCGATTTGTAAAATGAAGCTTGTTAAGTCGGATAAAGTAACTTTTAAGGATGAACATCTCATAAATGATCATTCTTCTAACGTCGGAGATAATACAGCTGCTGCCCTCAATCAGGAGATTCATATCCCGATAGACCGTATTCAGAAAATTGGTATTACTTATACAGAGGCTGTGGAGAGAGAGGTAGATGATGGAATAAATGCTTATGGCTTTGTCACATTTGATGACTCAAGGAGGAGGAGATTGCATTCAAGAGTGAGCGGATTTGTTGAGGAGGTCTATAAGAGGGAGGGTGATTTTGTATCCAGAGGAGAAAGACTTTACAGAATCTATAGTCAGGAACTTTTTCAGACTGAGAGCGAATATGTATTTCTATTAAAGAGCGGAGTTGACCTGTCCCTTAATCAGGAAGCAATTAAATCTATTGAAAAGAAACTTGTCCTTCTTGGGATAGATGAAAAGGAGATAAAAAGGCTTAGGGAAGAAAAGAGGGCGTATGAACAGATTGATATATATTCGGATTTTAGCGGGTATATAATAAAAAAGTCCATCTCGGGTAAAGAATATATCTCATCTTCTACTGAACTGTTTGAGATAGTCGATACGAAGAGTGTTTATCTTTCAATAAGCATTTTTGAGAAAGATGCACTTAAGGTCAAAAAGGGCATTGAGGTAATCTTCTATCCTGAGGCAACGGATGAGATTCTGTTTAAGGGTAAGATTGATACAATCAATCCATATTTTGAAAACAATCTAAGGGTGATAAAGGCGAGGGCGATTTTAAAAAACGAAAAGGGGATTTTAAAGGAGGGTATGTTTGGAAAGGTCATTATTTCTCTGGGGAAGAAGAGGAGGTTGCTTATTGAAAGAGATGCTGTTGTATTTTCTGGTAATAATAATTATGTTTTTAAGTTTAAGAGTGACGGGGTTTTCGAAAAAACAATAGTAAAAGTAGGCCAAAAATATGGTGAATATTATGAAGTAACCCAAGGATTGAAGAATGGAGATAAAATAGTGCTTAATGGCAATTTCCTGATTGATTCAGAAGGGTCAATTCAGTCGGCATTCAAAGGTGGCTCTGATACTCATAATGGGCACTAAAGGAGGAGAATATGATTCTTAAAATTATTGAATATTCCTATAAAAATCCTTTTCTGATAATAACGGGAGTTCTCCTTTCACTTCTGGGGTCAATATATTCAATTAGAAGTATCCCACTTGATGCAATACCTGACCTCTCTGATACGCAGGTAATTATTTATGCAGAATGGATGGGCCGCTCGCCTGAACTGATTGAGGACCAGATTACCTATCCGATGGTATCAAAATTTCTTGGAGCCCCCAGAGTTACGGCTGTTAGAGGATTTTCGATGTTTTCTATGGCGTTTGTTTATGTAATATTTGAGGAAGGGACCGATATCTATTGGGCTCGCTCAAGGATAAATGAGTATCTTGCGTCCTCAAAAGAGATTTTTCCCGGAGATGCAAAGGTGGTAATTGGCCCTGATGCAACATCGCTTGGCTGGGTATTTCAATACGCCCTTGTAGATAGAAGTGGGAAGAACAGGATTGAGGATATTACTTCTTTTCAGGAATATTATCTCAAATATGCCTTGCAGAGTGTCCATGGAGTCGCAGAGGTGGCGACAGTGGGAGGTTTTAGGAAACAATATCAGGTAAAACTCAGACCCGAGCTTCTCTATTCCTACGGAATTGATATAAATGATGTGGCAGAATCAATCAGAAAGAGCAATAGGGAAATAGGAGCGAGAACTATTGAGATTTCTGGTAGAGAATATTATATAAGAGGTAAAGGATATATAAAATCTGTAGAGGATATTGAGAATATTGTTGTTAAGACAATTAATCCTTCATCTAAAGTAAAAGTTGGAGATATAGCCAGTGTGTCTATACTTCCGGATATCAGAAGGGGAGCTGCGGACTTGAACGGAGATGGAGAGGTGGTAAGTGGAATAGTTATAATGAGATATGGTGAGAATGCCTTAAATGTTATAAACAGGGTAAAAGAGAAGATTGAGGAGATAAAACCCTCGCTACCGAAAGGTTTGGAGATTAAGATTGTATATGACAGGTCATCTCTTATTGAAAGGGCTATTGAGACTTTAAAAAAGACCCTTTTTGAAGAAATAATTGTAGTAAGTATTGTTATTATAATCTTTCTTCTCCATATAAGAAGTGCATTAGTGCCTATAATTACCCTGCCTATAGGGGTCCTTCTCTCTTTTATCCCGATGTATTTATTTAAGATTGACAGCAATATTATGAGTCTTGGCGGGATTGCAATTGCTATAGGTGCTATGGTAGATGCGTCAATTGTACTCGTTGAGAATGTCCATAAAAAACTTGAACACGCGGATACAAAGGAGAAGAGGGGTGAGATAATTCTTGATGCACTCAAAGAGGTCGGGCCTTCAATCTTTTATTCACTCCTTATAATAACAATAGCATTTCTCCCCATATTTACTCTCACGGGACAGTCTGGAAGACTATTTAGGCCGCTTGCATTTACGAAGACATTTGCAATGTTTTTTGCAGCACTGCTATCGGTTACGTTTACCCCGTCAATAATAAAATATGTTCTTAAGGGCAAAATAATTCCTGAGTCAGAACATATAATATCAAAATTTCTTATCAGACTTTATAGACCTTTTATGTATGTAGCCCTCAAAAATCCAATTTCCACAGTCCTGATAGGATTATTTGCGATTCTGTCTGCAATCCCTCTGTTTTTAAGGATTGGGAGCGAGTTTATGCCGCCACTTTATGAAGGAGATATACTCTTTATGCCAACGACATTTCCGAATATCTCCATAGAAGAATCTAAAAGGTTATTAAATATTCAGGACAGAATAATAAAGGAATTCCCGGAGGTTGAGAGTGTCCTTGGCAAAGTCGGGAAGGCCTCTACCGCCACGGATCCGGCACCCTTATCAATGGTAGAAACAGTGGTAAGACTCAAGCCGGTAAGCGAGTGGAGAGAGGTTGAAGTAAAGAGATGGTATTCGGATTTTGTGCCACAATTTTTCAAGCCGGTTCTCGGTTCTTTCTGGCCCGAGAAGAGAAAAATTAGTTATAATGAACTAATTGCAAAATTAGATGATGCCCTTAAGCTTCCCGGCTTTACAAATGCCTGGACAATGCCGATAAAGGCAAGAGTTGATATGCTTTCAACGGGGATAAGAACACCAATAGGGATTAAGATTTTTGGCAATGATTTGAATGAGATTGAAAAGACAGGAGAGGAAATTGAAAAGGTATTGAAGAACATTGATGGACTCAGGACAATCTATTCAGAGAGAAATACAGGCGGTTATTATCTGGATATTATTCCTTTTAGAGAGAGACTCGCCGGTTATGGGTTGAGGATAGAAGATGTTTTAGGTTATATTGAGATATCTCTCGGTGCGATGGAGATTACCACAATAATCAAGGAGAGGGAGAGATATAGCGTAAACGTTAGGCTCGCAGATGACATAAAGAACGATATAGATTCAATTAAAAATATACCAATTCCCATATCATTTTTCCGGAATCAGGATAAATCACAGGTAGCTGCCCCGTCACAAGTAAAAACAGGCAGTATGTCGGAGATGAACATGAACACTACAGACGGGACAAACACGGAGGGTATTGTCCGAAAAAGTGAATTTGAGAAGGCATACATAAGGCTCTCGGATATTGCCGATATAAAAATTGCTTTAGGTCCGCCAATGATAAAGAATGAAAACGGTATGCTTGTTGGTTATGTCTATATTGATGTAGATGAATCCGTTACTGATATCGGGACTTTTGTCGCTGCTGCAAAAAATGAGGTAAAAGATAAAATAAAACTTCCACCAAACACATTTCTAAAGTGGACTGGTCAGTATGAATTGATGGAGAAAATGTACGAGAGAATGAAGATTGTAGTGCCAGTTACAATTATCCTGATAATTATATTGCTTTATATCAACTTTAAGAATTTTATTGATGTGTTTACCGTGCTGCTTGTTTTGCCCTTCTCACTTGTCGGAAGTGTATGGGCTATGTCGTTGTTTGATTACAATATCTCTACCGCTACGATTGTAGGGATTATTGCCCTTCTTGGTCTTTCGGCTGAGACAGGGATTGTTATGCTCTTATATCTCAATATTATATATGATGAAAGAGAAAAAAATGGTCTCATAAATAATAAAGATGACCTATTAAATGCTGTTCTGGATGGGGCGGTTTTAAGGGTCAGGCCAAAGATGATGACTGTGCTTACGACCTTTATAGGGCTTGTGCCACTAATGTGGGCAACTGGTAGCGGTGCTGATGTAATGAGAAGACTCGCACTTCCGATGGTCGGTGGGTTGATTACCTCACTCTTTCTGACTCTTGAAATAATTCCTGTGATTTTTATGTATGTAAAATACCGCAAATTAAAGAAAATCGGGAGAATGCAAGTAATGTAGTTGTTTTAATATAGAGTTCTATTTAAATACTAAAACCAAAACTATAATCACAGTATATTATATGTTGGACCACGGACATTCCAACTTGGGGAAATTGTCCCTATCTTTATCGTTAATTGCGTTTGTAACGATGTATCTTTTTGAAATTAAAGAAAAAGCAAAAAGGCACTCCGTTTAATTCGGAATGCCCTGATTATATATTTTGTATTAATTAATGGAAAGTTTAGATATTTTCACAGGTTCCTTTTGTATTGCAGTTTGGTGTACAATTCCCACCTGAGCAGGAGAATACGCAGTTTGCATTTTCAGTGCAATTGAATTTACAATTGCCACCTGAGCAGCTTGCTTCACAATTGGAGTTTCCAGAGCAGTTAATTGTGCAGGATCCGCCGCTGCAGCTAAACTGACAATCCCCATCTTTCTTACACTCCATAGTGCAATGACTTCCAGAACAATCATTTACACACTGACCTGTTGAAATACAGGATTTACAATAGCCTGCTGGACAGGATTCCGGACACAACTCTTCCTGACAGGAGGTCGAATTTGAACCAGTCCCTGTATCCTGCGTTGTATTATTTCCTCCGGTGTCAGCGGTTGTAGCGGCATCAGAATTTCCTGTATCCCCGCTAGAATCACAACCAAATCCCATAAACGAAAGGATAAAAACAAAGAAAAAGGAAACAAACAGCATTCTCTTCATAAATCCTCCTTGAAAAACAATTGGTAGCAATCCTAACATATTTGGCAGATAATGTCAAGCTTGTTTTGAATTCTGGTGAAAAGTTATTAATCTCTAATTGATAAGTACATTATAATACAATTGCAGACAACAAAGTCAGGAGCAGATATTCTTATCGCCGAGACAAGATTTTTAGCAGAGACTCTGCAAGATACTCATAATCGCTGACTGAGTTATAGACCTGAGCAGATATTCGCAGCAGCAACTCTTCTTCAGAGAATCTTATCACCGGCACTTCAATTCTGTATTTCTTAAAGAGGATATTCTGCAGATGTATCTTGTTGTTTCTACCGGTATTGCCAAATTTAATGAATTTTTCTGGTAATATTATGCTCGACATCGAACCCAGCATATCATCCGGTGCCGGTTTCTTCTGGTTAAGTGCATCAAGAATGATATTCCTTCCTTCTATAACTTTAATGTGATTCTCCCGAATCAGATTCCTTAGACTACCTTTTATCCTTTTTGCAAATTCTATCCCCTTCTTTACACATATAAAAGGTGAAAAATCCTGAGTCCCTGTCCAGTCGAAGAGCAGGTGAAATCTGCTCTTGTCCCTTCTCTCTGAGTTATAGCCGTGACTAATTACAAGCGGATTGATATTTTGTCTTCTGTCTTCTCTCACATATAAAAATGCGGCTCCTTTAGGGGCAAAGAGCCATTTATGGCAGTTGGATGTGTAATAATGGGCACCGGAAGATTTTAAGTTCAGTGGAATCTGACCGACCGAATGTGCACCGTCAATCATAATATCAATATTCTTATCCGAAAACCTCCTGACAATCTCCTCTGCCGGAAAGACCAGTGCAGTTGCACTCGTAATATGGTCAATAAGAATAAAACGGGTCTTTTTTGTAATCACCTTGCCGATAGCGTCTATTACTTCCTGTGAATTTCTGAGCGGAAACGGAACCTGTGCAATTCTCACCTTCAGATGTTTATTGCCGGCATAGAACATCACGGCATTTTTACAGGCGTTGTATTCGTGATTCGTAATGACTATTTCATCGCCTGCTCTGAAAGGTATTGAATTGAGTACAGTATTTACCGCCGTTGTGGCGTTTGTCAGAAAGACGATACCTTCTTCATCGGCATTTATTAGTTTTGCAAGCTCAGTTCTTGATTCATTCAGGTAGCTCTCATAAATCTCCGTCATAAAATACACAGGCTCTCTCTCCAAAAGTCTCTGTATTCTGTTCTGAAAGGACAACACTTCTTTCGGACAGGCACCAAAGGAGCCGTGATTCAGAAAGGTAATTTTATTGTCAAGAAACCATTTTTTTGCAAGTGAGTTCATAAAATCCTGCTCCTGTTCACACAGAACCCTATACACAATGCAGCAAACAGACCATACATATCCATATGGTCTAACAACAATTTTTGTAAATTACCATAGAATTGAGCAAATTTGCAATTTCCGAAAACCGGTCAAAACTGTTAAGAAGAAGGTTTCGATTTTGTAATATCAACAAGTATTTTACTTTAATATTATGATTATCCAAATTAAAAGTGCCAGATACATTATAACCCGATTATTCACCGAGTTATTGTGCATATAGACTTGATAATGAAAACTGGGAAGATAGTAATTGGTATTCAAGTGATGCTACAAACTGGCAATATATGTGCTATATTTACTGGGAAAACTGCAATGGTAAACAGCAATGTAATATAATTAACCAATAATTATAGAAGGAGGATGACAATGAATAGGATATATTTTGTTGTGGTCTTTTTTTTGTTTTCGTTTAATATTTTCTCTATGGATGTCAGATTCAGTGATAAACTACCCACAATTACTCCTTATGAAGAAATACTAACAGACATAAAGATAGAGCCCTTAACAAATTACTCAGAGCAATTTGTCTATTCACTTGTAAAATTAGTATATGGTAAGGATATACCTTCTTTTAAGTCTTATTATAAAGTAAATTATTACGATAATATTATTTATGGAAAGTTAGAAGACCAGAGTAAATGGGTTGTAACGAAAAACAGAGAGAAGACTTTTGCTTATGGTAGTTACTTGCCATTATCAAAAGAAGAAATTGTTGATATATCTAACAAGCTAATTAAAGAAGTTAAAGGAATTGACGGAATTGATCTGAGACTTACAGAGATTGATATTGCGAAAAGCAAAGTTATAGAAAAACATGCACATTCTAAGGTTGACGAAAGAGTAGCTTTTGTGAGATCGTGTTTTGTTCAACACATAAGTGACATTCCTATTGGAATGAACAAAGGCAGACTGTGTTTTTTTATATACCCTGATAGACAGGTCTGGACTATAACTTCAACGCTTATAAAAGAAGTTGGTACTGGTGAAATGAAAAAATTATTATCTTTTAGTGATGTTTATACAGTATTTATTGGTAAGATAATACAAAAGGAAGAAGAATATTTAGATTCAATAGAAATTTCAAGCCCGGGAATATTTTACAAAATAGTAGATAACAGATTAGTGATTGTGTACTCAATTGATATTACAAAGATTAGTAAAACAGGCGAGATTTATACAGAGACAAGGATTTCACCTGCTACTTGGTAACTAGGAGGTAGCAAATATGAAGAATTATAAAGTAGGAGTTAACATTTTAATCATTTTAATGGCTCTTAGCTTTTTCATGTCTTGTAGGTCAGATTCATGTGAAAACGATCGTTGTGTGGAAAAGGTATCAACAAATTATGGTTTTTTATTAGATAATTTACTAAATATAAGTATTGAGGAGTGCAAAGATAGTATAAACAAGAAAGACCCTGTTGATATTTGCAATAAAACCTACAAAATAGTAAGCTGTGATTTAGAAAAGGGAAAGTTTGACTATATTTTTGATAGTTTAGATACAAGCTGTAATGATGATAGTGACTGTATAATATCTGAGTGTGGTGATTTATCTGAATGTCTTACAATTTGTCCAAGAGCAATAAATAAATATTCCATCTCCTGTAAAGAAGCTATAAACAAATATAATGCAAATGCTATTGGACAGGCAAATTATAAATTTGATTATTACTGTTATGTACCTAAAGATTTAGATTGTGATTTTGAGATGAACAATAGTAATGTTGATGAGAATGGACTTAATTCACATTGTTTTGATGGGGCAATAAAGTGTGAGAAGAAGAGAATGGATTGTAAAACAAATCAGAATATAAGATGTAATAAAGAGAGGAAAAGTTGTGAATTGATAAATAACTGACTGAATATTAAAACACTTTATAATGTATGATTCTGCTTGGTATGATTTCTGGTGTCGATTTTGGTGTCAAGCACATTCTAACCCATTGATATTATTAAACTTTCTCTTTAAAACAAAATTTAGCTGTCAGGTACAATATAAATATCAGATAAATACATATTAAATTTGCAGAATTTTGCTTGAATACTACTTTTTAGCAAATATAATCTCCTTAACTTTTTTGAGCGGAGACTTATATGCCGAAATTATTGCTTGTTTTGATTTTTCTTCTTATATCACTTTGTATTACCTCCTGTACCAGATGTGCAGAGAAATACTATGCAGATGAAAATGCAGTCAGAGCCGTCTATATTGATGTGCCAATTAAGATTGACGGGAAACTTGACGAAGAGGTATACAAGAAGGCAAAGTGGACTCCCTATTTCGGGCTTGCAAACGGAGACCCTGCACCACCGAGATTTAAGACCCGGGCTGCAGTCTTTTATGACGAGAAGAATCTTTATATAGCCTTCGACGTAGAAGACCCGGATGTATGGAGCGGATATACTAAAGATGACGAGCCGATTTACAATGAAGAGGTTGTGGAGTTCTTTGCTGACCCCGAAGATGACAATCAGACATACTTCGAATTTCAGGTAAGCCCCGCAAATGTGCATTTTGACGCCTATTTTGAATATCACAGGTCGGATCTGAAAAAGGCAATGAGTTACAATAGCGGCTTTCTCAGTGCGGTATATGTGGATGGCACATTAAATAAGCGGGACGATGTTGATAAGGGGTATACTGTTGAAATGATGATTCCGTTTGAAAAGTTCAACAAACCCAGACCTGCAAAAGGGACGAGATACAGAATTGATATGTTTAGATTCGAGAGGCCGGAAAGGAACAGGATAACAGAGGCCCACGCACTATTCCCTACACCAAACTGGGACTTTCATTCTTTGAAGGACTGGGGATATATGATATTCGAATAGTACCGGCCACGTTTTGACCCGCAATCCAACCCGTTGAAATTATTACTACATTCTCTTCTCGCAACCATAATGGTGCCGGTCAGAATAATGCGCGACCGGATTCTGGTTATTGCCATTTGTATATCGGCATGAAAAACTTAACACCAAACTTAAATAATATTGATTTATGATTAAGCCGGTTATACTATCCACACAGACGTTTATGTATTTGCCGAGGTTTTTACTATGGATTCTTCTCCGTGGGTACCTTTTTTATATCAGTATTCTATCAGTGGTATTGTTTTTCTGGCAGGCATCTTTATTTCCGTTCATAAAGTGCTGTCGATATAAAGTCTGCCTACGGGCGCCGCACACTTATACAACTCGCCGGCGGTTTTCTGGCAATGATGCTTCTTCACTCTGTTATGATAATAGCAGCCGGGGCATAAAATGGTCTACGGAACAAAACTGGATATTCTTATCATCCTGATTTATTTTGTCGGTATCCTTGGATTGGTCTTCTCTTTGGCAGATACTCCCGGACTACAAGGGACTTCTTCTTCGGAGGACAGAGATTCAGCTGGTGGCTCATTGCTATGAGTTGTATAGCCACAACTGTTGCCTCTTACAGTTTCATTAAATACTCTGCTGTCGGTTTCAGTTATGGCTTTTCATCCACAATGGCTTACCTGAACGACTGGTTTCTGATGCCACTTTTTGTATTAGGGTGGCTACCGATTATTTACTTCTCACGGACCCGGACAAATAATCCTGTTTATTCTCAATAACCTTCCTTCAGCACCCCTCCTATATGCAGTATTATTGTCCCGTTTGAATTACCTTCCAGAATATAAAGTTTGTCGTCAGCAGAGGATATAAATGCCGGAGCCTGTGCCGCGGGGTGGAATCTTATCATATCAGGATTGTCACTTATAGTACCGTACTTCCAGCTCTCCGGATTCAGGCAGTTATATCTGCACTGCATCAGATAAAGCTTGGAACCACTCTTGAAAATATAGTACAGATCCGGCGGATTAGCGCTGCTTCTGAGCATTATCGGAGAATCGGTAGCATAGTTGAGTCTGTCAATATATACAAACTGATAATCCTGTTTATCATGTCCTGCCCATGATGAGTTCATAAAAGCCGATACAACGGCGTAGAAATCGTTGTTGGTCGATGGCATCCAGAAATAATTGGCACCTCCGTAGTTTGCATAGACACCAAGACCGGTCTTTCCTCCGCCGGAATAAGGACCTACATCTGTCTTCGCTGTAAATCCGGAGGTCTCACAGTTATAGTTCCACCAGCACATAGTGACAAAACTGGTTCCGTAGAAGTACATCTTATTATAATATTCGCCGTTCTTTGCATATACCATAGCCTGATCGCTTCTGTAAGTGCTATAATTCTTCGCAATATCACAACTTCTGTCCATCACAGTAACATCCCTCACCCAGTTCGACGGAACAGTGCAGTCATTGGAACCAAATTTACAGTAATCCATTACAACATCTCCGGTTGAAGCGCTGACGATAGCCCATGTTGCAACCTCTGTTGTAAAAGTAGGTACTGTGCCGTCCAGATTTCTGACCAGCATAATTCCGTTTGCTGTATCCACAATCTGGTCGATATAATAGACACCTGTCTGTGTAGCCCCTCTTGCAACAAGATAGTAATCTGATACCCAGCTGGCATCGAGTGTTTTATATGTTCTGAAATCATTGTAAACAGAACCTCCTACCCCCGAATTAAAATAACCACCGGTTCCCTGCATATTTGTATTCCATTGAGACCAGCTGTAGAGAGCAAACTGCAGATTCGTCTCTTTGGCAAGAGAAACGGCTCCGCCGCTCATCGTCTGCAAAGTCAGAATTTTCTCATTGCCCATATTTACGTTCGAAACATAATACAAACCATTATTCCCAAGAGTCGAATTTCTGATTTCAAACAGTTTTCCCGAAGCCCCCCAGCCAAGCGAATTTGTCTTTATATCAAACTGATTGCTCGAATACCCTGTTGGATAGGCCTCTCCGTTTGAACCTGTAAAATAGTAAGGTGATAACTTACACCCCACAACAACGTGCTCATAATCATCGGACATTCCGTTGATATTCATAAACTGACTGGTAGACTTTATCTGTCTGGGGGTACCTCCCCAGTCGGCGGCTGTCTTGCACTGATTCGATGGTCCCGGACAGATCATTGTATAGATTCCGTTATTACTGGACCAGACAATCATCATTGGAGAACTGCTGCTCGAGCCGGAAGTAATAGATAGCGATCTGAGCCCGGGCACATTACCCAGAGATGCGGCCGGCGCCCAGTTTGCGGGATTATCGCAGCTGCCTGAACAGGCCCTGACATATACATTGTTGTCCGTTCCCCACCACACAACTGCTTTTCTGGCAGAATTACTCTGTCCGCCTACCGCTGCAAACAATCCATTTGCCTCCATCTTTCCATTTGTTGTGACGGTCAGTACATTAAACGGGCTGGCCCTGTATTCACTTGAATAATTCGAGCTCGCATCACTGCGGTCCGAAGAGACAGCCACATACTCCGTCAGGTCCGAACTCATACCGTAAGCAAAACTGTTCTGTGCCCTGAAATTGATCTTATTCTTTACGGTATAATTCCTCGAACTGCTCCCCCTGTACACCGTATATCCGTCGCAGGTCGTATCATAAAGTGCTACCGTATCCCAGTTTACGGATATCTGATTGTCTTTCGGTGTTACTACAAATTTGTTAGGCACCGGAAGAACCGGACCCGCATATTTCGAAGCTGAAGAACCGTTGTCTGCAAAATACCAGACATCCCCGTTCTGCGCTGCAGCTGCCGGCCTGAAATAGGGATTTGAACTTATTTCATCCAGAATCAGTTGCGGGGTCGGATATGAATCGGCATCATCATACTCCTCAAACCAGTCCGTTGACGAATCACAACCTGTTGCCTGAATATCACACCTGAGGTGGCGGGCCTTTCCCCCCGTCTTATCGTTGTAGGTAAGTATCAGATACTTTCCGCTCACGTTCAGATTAAGAACAGAGGAGGTAATAACATTATTTGAGGAATCAAGAAGTGTATATTTTGTCCAGTCAGATTCAGCATCACAAAGAGAGGAAGACTGAGTACATCTGGCTATTACCAGTCTGTTCGGACCCGGGGTTATTCCATATACATCAGAATTATTGTGATTGATATACGCCGCCCAGAGATAATTATTGTCTGTGGCAAGTGCCGGTGAATTCCCCTTGAACGCAAAAGACACATCCGAATCCAGATTGTAACCCAGCCAGTCCGATTCGGTATCACAGAGAGAATCGGTATCACACATCCTGATTA
The DNA here is from genome assembly GCA_020725805.1 of Bdellovibrio sp. Classification (GTDB taxonomy): domain Bacteria; phylum Myxococcota; class SpSt-1050; order SpSt-1050; family SpSt-1050; genus SpSt-1050. The sequence continues at coordinate 432 of DYEF01000005.1, read as the reverse complement.
CCGCATTGAAAGGCGAAACCGACATATACATCACATAGGCTCTTTCGTTTACAACAACCGATGCAATATTTATTCGAACCGTCTCTCACGGCAGGTGCAGAAGAGTGCGTAACAGTAAACCATCCGCTACTCTGTCTCGGAGAATTAGCAAGTGTAACGAGAGCCTTATCCGAATCCCTCGCGATCGCCACCAACCTGAATCTCTGAATGGCACTCCCCGATGATACCATCTTCAATGTGTTGCTGGTATACAGCGTCTCCCTCTGCCACTTTGTAGCATCCGTGGCACAGGGGTTATCAGTCAGAATGCATCTGGACAGTCTTACCGGATTTGCGCTATACGTCAATGCATACAGCACATTCAACTCAGGTTTGACATTACGAGGAGTATTTCAGTGTGATTGAGGGGTTGTGGGGACGGAGCCGGAATAA
>DYEF01000113.1 GCA_020725805.1 Bdellovibrio sp. | reverse complement strand
TGTTAATAAATGAGGCAACGACCATCGTTGACCTCTAATAAATGAATGTGGCATTTGACCACAAAAAAATATGGAGGACAACCCACCTTTCATAAATACAGGTACATTAATTACCGTTAATTCTGTAAACGTAATAGATCTGAATGCAATAGTGCTACTAAGGTGGCTGAGTAGCTTTAGCGTATCGAAGCCACCGCCAAGATGGACATTTCGATAAGGCTTCGCCTACTCAATGTCCTTTTAATACCAAGGTCGCTAAGTAATTGAGTGTACCGAAGCGAGAGTCGACAATCCAAAGTTATTATCCTTGAAATAATAAATGATATTTTTCTCTTTTGTGGTATAAAAACTTTTGAGTAAGGGAGTAATTCTTATGCTGCAAAGAGTGATTTTTTCCGTTTTGCCGGTTGTTTTCGTTTTTATCTGTTTTACCGGTTGTGAAGAGAGATACGCTGATAATGGCACTACAAAGGATACAGTGAGCGGTCTTGCCGATATGGGGGATTCCGGTTTTGAGGATGCCGGCTCTGACATAGCTTTAAGTCCGAATCTTAAATACATTGACCCGTTTATAGGGACCGGCGGATATGCGCCTTGGGGTGTTGGGAGTAATCTTCCGGGGGCGACTGCACCGTTTGGTCTGGTCAAGGTCTCACCAGATACACAGAGCGTCAAAAATTATACTTTTCAGAATCACTGCTCGGGGTATTTCTATACCGACGAATACATAGCGGGTTTCTCCAATGTGCACTTTGCCGGCACCGGTGTCCCGGACTACGGAAATCTCAGGGTTCTCCCGCTCTTCTTCTCTGATAAGATTAGCGGAAAGACCGAGGATTATCGCTCAGGATATAAAAAGGAGACGGAATATGCTGAGGCCGGATACTACTCTGTAGAACTTGATTCGGGAATAATGGCAGAACTTACTGCTACAAAAAGGGTTGCGTTTCACAGATATACGTTTCCGTCAAATACAAACTTAAAATGTATTCTCTTTGATATAGGAAAGACACTTCCGCTCAGCATCGTTACGGAATCGGAGATGAGTATCAATCATAAGACAGGAGAGGTAAAAGCTTATGCACACCAGAACGGCGGACTCTCAATAAATTTCGGTGGATATGATATCTATTTTTACGGAGTTATAGAGCCGGTTCCGGATAAGCTGTATGGCTGGGAGAATGATGAGAATATAAGAGAGAACAGGGCCAGATGTTCAGATGGCGGGATGTGCGGACTTCTTGCCTGTTATAAGGACACGCAGACGGTTAATCTTGTTGTGGCTGCATCATATACATCTTTCGACGGGGCAAAGGTCAATTTTCTGAGTGAGGGGAAAGGCGTGGATTTTGAAGAGGCAAGAAGGCTGAATAATTCTTTGTGGAATCAGATTTTCAGAAGAGTGAATGTGGAGGGAGGCACTAATGAGGAGAAGAGGGTCTTTTATTCGGCGCTCTATCATATCTTTATGATGCCCACACTCCAGAATGACGCAGACGGAAATTACAGGGGGTTCGATAAGAAGAATCACAGCGCAAAATGGGGAAATTACTACAGCGATTTTTCTCTATGGGATACGTACAGGACCCTACACCCTTTCCTGAGTCTCTTCTTTTCGTCCTGTCAGAGGGATATGCTCTATTCACTTCTGCAGATGGCTACTCAGGGTGGTTATCTCCCCAAGTGGGCACTTGCAAGCGGAGAGACCAACTGTATGGTAGGTTCGCCCGCCGATATCGTGATTGCAGACAGTTATCTGAAGGAAATTGAGGCTCCGTATGAAGATTTATACAAATACATTCTCAAGACAGCACTGAGTCCGACTCCGAAAGGGAGCGGTTACAACGGAAGAGACGGAATCGAGGATTACATAAGATTCGGTTTTGTGACATTGGATGAGGGCGGGAGCGTATCGAAGACTATGGAACTCTCATATGCAGACAACGCCCTTTGTAATATGACAATAGCAATGAATACAAAGGAATCAGAGATATTCTGCAAAAGCCGTTATAACTACCGCAATCACTTCAGCGAAAAGACAGGATATTTTCTGGCAAAAATGAGTAACGGCGAATTCGTAAACGAAGAGCTGTTTGACCCGGATAAAATGAGTTATGATGTCCTGCATCCCGACAACGGGGATTTTATCGAGGGGACTGCTCACCATTACAGATGGTTTGCATTTTACGATATTGACTGGCTCATCGGAAAGGACGGAGGAGTTGAAAATTTTGTAAAGAAACTCTCTGACCTCTTTGAAAAGAGCATCAGGGAAGAGGAGGAGGCCCGCTCGGACGATTCAAGGCGCGGACAGTCCAGAAGATACCTGTGGATGGGGAATGAACCTGATATGCACTACGTCTATCTCTTCTCTCTTGCAGGCAGAACAGACCTTACCTGTAAGTATATGAACTGGATCCGGAAAACCTACTTTACACCGACTCCCGATGGCCTTCCCGGCAATGATGACGGAGGGACTCTCTCTGCGTGGTATGTCTTTTCTGCGCTTGGATTCTATCCGGTAGCCGGAACAAACGAGTACATATTGGGTTGTCCGCTCTTTGACAGGGCAGTAATAGAGCTCGAAAACGGCAAAAAAATCGAGATTGTAAAAGAGGGAGAAACTTCCGATGAGGCATATCCGGAGAGAGTATTGGTAGACGGTGTTGAGACAACGGGCAAGAGGATATACTTTAATCAGATAAAGGACGGTGCACAAATAAAGTTCATTATGAAAAAGTGAGATTTATTCTAGAGCCGTGTTATTTTTCTGTACGAAGAGAGCGGTCTGATCTTGAGGTTTATCTCGCCCTTTTTGTGCTTTATAATGGCTGTAATGAGTGTTTTGGCAAGCTGGGTATTCGTAATTAACGAGACGCCGTAATCGATTGCAGTCCTTCTTATGATATATCCGTCGAGCTGCTCCTGATATTCGTAAGCTGAAGGTATGTTGACTACAAGGTCAACGAGATTATCTTTGATAGTATCCTTTACCGAGGGGCTCTTGTTCTGCGATATCTTGTAGACGGTTTTGCATACCAGTCCGTTTTTTCCGAAGAAGGCCGATGTCCCTTCGGTTGCGTATATCAGAAATCCGTTCTCTGAGAGCAGTCTCGCATATTCCAGCAGCTGTGATTTATCTGTATCTCCTCCGACAGAAAAGAGTATCCCTTTTGAGGGTAGTCTGAACCCTGTTGATATCATCGATTTTAGCAGAGCTTCATTTATATCGTCACCGAGGCATCCGACTTCGCCTGTCGATGCCATCTCGACCCCGAGAACGGGGTCTGCGCCCGCAAGCCTTCTGAACGAAAACTGTGCTGCCTTGACAGCTACATAATCAAGGTCGAGGGCACGGTTTTCTATCTTCGGTATATCTGAGCCGAGCATTACGGATGTTGCAAGTTTGATGAAGTTCACTCCCGTGGCCTTTGAGACAAAAGGCATACTCCTCGATGCCCTCAGGTTGCACTCGATAACCTTTATGTTGTTGTCTCTTGCGAGAAACTGTATATTGAACGGACCCGAGATATTCAGTGCCTTTGCGAGTTTCTTTGTAATGATTTTTATTCTTCTTATGGTCTCGAGATATAGCCTCTGGGGAGGGAGGACGAGTGTTGCATCGCCAGAATGGACACCGGCATTTTCAATATGCTCTGATATCGCCCATACAATAATCTCTCCGTCCTTTGCAACGGCATCTATCTCAATCTCTTTGGCCCCGACCTCATAGTGGCTTATCACAACCGGATATTCTCTTGATACAAGGGCAGCGCGCCTGAGATAGGAAATCAGATTTTCCCTGTTTCTCACAACACGCATTGCGGAGCCGGATAATACATAACTCGGTCTTATCAGGAGAGGGAAGCCTATTTTCTGAACTATATCCTCCAGATCCTCTTTTCCGGTATATTCTCCCCACTTCGGTTGTTCTATGCCGAGTCTGTCGCAGAGTGAGGAGAACTTGTTTCTGTCCTCTGCCATATCTATCATCTCAGCCTGAGTCCCAAGAATCCTTACCCCCTCACGTTCGAGTCTGAGTGCCAGATTATTCGGGACCTGTCCTCCTACGGAGAGTATTACTCCATAAGGTTTTTCGAGCCTTATTATTTCAATAACAGTCTCGAGCGAGATTTCGTCGAATATTAATCTGTCACATACATCGAAATCAGTCGAGACCGTCTCGGGATTGTAATTGACAAGGATGGTCTCGTATCCGAGCTCCCGGGCCCTTTCGATTGTATTCACACAGCACCAGTCGAACTCCACGCTGCTGCCTATGCGGTAGACTCCCGAGCCCAGAATAAGAATTCTGGGTCTTTTGTTCTCTGATATTGCCTCGTCCTCCTTCGAATCATAGGAGAGATATAGGTAGTTTGTGTCGGCAGCATATTCGGCGGCAAGGGTATCTATCTGTCTCCGGACGGGGTGTATATTGTATTTTTCGCGAAGCATTCTGATTTCCCGTGCATCCTTTTTGGCGATTCTCCCGATCTGGGCATCGGAGAAGCCGGCCTTTTTTAGCCGTATGAGGAGGTCTTCAGAGATTTCTTCCGCCGACCCGATCTCCTTTTCGTATGATATGACCCGCTCGATCTGATATAAAAACCATCTGTCGATTTTTGACCATTCGTAGATCTGTTCAACCCCGATTCCCTTCCTCAGGGCGTTTGCGATTGCGAAGATTCTGTACGGACTGGCATTCGATATTGCCTCTCTGAAATCCACGGACTCCATCGTCTCTCCCTCGAGACCTTCCACACCAACCCCTATCATCCTCAGGGCCTTCTGAAGTGCCTCGAGAAAATCCCTCCCTATCGCCATAACCTCCCCGACAGATTTCATCGAGGAGCCAATCGTCTTCTCGACGCCGGAAAATTTCTCCAAATCCCATCTCGGAATCTTCACAACGCAGTAGTCGAGGGATGGTTCGAAGAATGCCCGGGTTTTGTGTGTTATTCTGTTCGGAAGTTCCGTCAGATTATATCCTAGTGCGAGTTTGGCAGCGATATAGGCAAGGGGGTAACCGGTCGCTTTAGATGCGAGTGCCGAAGAGCGGGACAATCTGGCATTCACCTCTATGACCCTGTAGTCATCACTCTTGGGGTCGAGGGCGTACTGAATATTGCACTCGCCTATTATTCCGAGATGCCTGATGGTCTTGATCGCTATCTCTCTTAGGAGGTGATACTCGTGGTTGTTTAGTGTCTGGGAAGGCGCAACAACGATCGATTCGCCTGTATGGACACCGATGGGGTCCAGATTCTCCATATTGCAGACAGTTATGGCATTTGAAAATCCGTCGATTACAACCTCGTATTCGATCTCCTTGAATCCCTTGAGGCTCTCCTCCACGAGGACCTGAGGTACCATTGAAAAGATAGTGTCGATGACCGCTTTGAGTTCCTTCTCTGAGGATACGATTGCGGAGCCGAGACCTCCCAGTGCAAATGCCCCTCTCAGCATTACCGGATAGCCGATTTCACCTGCCGCCCTGATCGCCTCTTCGGGAGAAGAACAGGCACGGCTTCTGGCAATCTTTACACCGATCTCCCCGAGTCTCTGTGCAAAGAGGTGTCTGTCTTCTGTATTCCTTATGGATTCGACGGGAGTGCCGAGTACTTTTACATTATATTTATCAAGAATGCCGCTGTCGCTGAGTGCTATCCCGCAGTTCAGTGCAGTCTGACCTCCGAACGAGAGGAGTATTGCATCAATCTCTTCCCTCTCTATCACCTTCTCCACGAAATCGGGTTGTACGGGCAGAAGATATATCTCGTCCGCCATTCCCTCTGATGTCTGAATCGTTGCAATGTTGGGATTTATCAGGACGGTCCTTATATTCTCCTCTTTAAGTGCCTTTATCGCCTGTGAGCCCGAATAATCGAATTCACCCGCCTCTCCGATTTTCAGGGCACCCGAGCCTAATATAAGTACATTTTTTGGTTTCTCTTTAAGCACTGCTCAACACCTCATTCAGAGCATACTGATAAATTCATCGAAGAGGATACCGGCCTCGACCGGCCCGGGGAATGCCTCCGGATGAAACTGCACGCTCATTACCGGAAGCCTCTTGTGTCTTATTCCCTCATTTGTTTCATCGTTTACGTTCACAAACCATTCGAAGAAATCCTTCGGGATTCTCTCCCTTCTGACGGCATATCCGTGGTTCTGACTCGTAATAAAGGTCTGGTTTTCGATGAGTGATTTGACAGGCTGGTTCTGCGAGCGGTGTCCGTATCTCATCTTGTATGTATCTCCGTCTGAGGCGAGGGCTATCAGCTGGTGTCCCAGACATATGCCGAAAACGGGTTTCTTTCTTTCGATAGTAACCGAAATTCTCCGTATGACTTCCGGAAGGTCCTTCGGGTCCCCGGGTCCGTTGGAGAAAAGGATTCCGTCTGAATCGAGTTCGTCCTTTGTAAAATCAAAATCAAACGGCACCCTTGCAATCTCAATTCCTCTTGTAAGAAGGGAACGGATGATATTGTGCTTTACCCCGCAGTCAATCAGCATAATTCTCTTTTTTGCAGATACAGAAGGTTTGTAGAAGTAAACCCCTTTTTCCGAGACGAGAGAGACGACACTTCTCATATCAACACTGCTCTTCATTCTGTGATTATCCGGTTCCAGCCTTATCTCAGCCCGCATAGTTCCGTATTCCCTGAGTTTCTTTGTAAGCGCCCGGGTGTCTATCCCGCAGATGGCGGGGACGTCGGACTCCTCTAGCCATTGTTTAAGACTCTTTTCCGCCGAATGATGGGAATAAGACTCCTCATACCTGCTGACAATCAGCCCCTGAATCTGCATCCCGGGTGATTCATAAGGGTGAGGAAGTCCCGAGTGAAGGGTCTCTCCCGGAACGCCGTAGTTTCCTATCAGCGGATATGTCAGTACGAGAATCTGGCCCTTGTATGAGGGGTCAGTGAGTGTCTCGACATATCCGGTCATTCCGGTATTGAAGACCACTTCACCGTCTGCGTTGATATCTGCCCCGAATGAGTATCCCTCGAAGACTGAACCGTCCTCGAGTATTAAAGTACCTTTACAGGTTTTTTTCTCTGTCTTCATTATATCCTTTTCTTGCGGGTAATATCATTAGCAGAAGGCTTATACTGTTAACGAGGCAAACTTGTCAAACAAAAATTTAAATCCATTGAAAATTTAATAAAAAAATGTGGTAGAAAATTGAAAATAAGGAGTGATTAAAATTAAGGCTTCGCTCTATAGACTTGGGAGAATTTTTTATCAAGAGGTCTTTGGGATACCCCATTTTCCATATATCCCAGTGCAACGCAAAAAGCTCAGCATCTTCAGAGAGAATAAAAATTTATCTTGCATATCGTTTTCAAAATCCGTATAATTACTTTTGTAAACCTCAACAAAGGGGGTTTGTTTGTTTGAGGTTGTAAAATTTAATTCTCACACCTATCTATCTATCTATCTATCTATCTATCGTGTAGTTTACTCAGAAAACAGAAAAATAAATCAGATTAGAAATAACGGGGGTTAATATAATGAAACGGGGTTTTTTTAACAAATTTATTCAACAGGGAGGTTTATGATGAAAAGAGTATTTTTTATTGTCCTTTTAACATTTGTTATTTTTCTATCAGATTCCTTTGCTAATGAAAAAGAATTTATAAATCCAAAGGGGGAAGACAGAGGGAGCGAGACAGAGGAAGTAAAGGAGACAAAGGTTATAGAAGTTCCAAAAGAGGTAATAGATAAACAGCAGAGATATCTTAAGGAATGGGAGGAAAAATTAAAGAAAGATTGGAGTGGTCTGAGTGATGAGGAGAAGGAGGAGAAGAGGAGAGAATTAAAAGAGAAGATATTAGGAGAATAAGAAGGGAGGGTAAAGATATGAGGAGAATATTTTTTACAGTTTTGATATTTTTTGGTATGATAAGTGGTGTTAAGGCATATGTATGGGATAATGTCTGGGCAGATAAAGTGATAAGAATACCTTACATTTTAGATGCAGGTCAACAATACACATTTGAGACAAGGAATCTGTCTTATGGTGGAGATACAATAATGTATCTGGTTAGGGATAATGGTAACGGGAGTTACACACAGGTAGCATATAATGACGATTGTCCTGGTGGTGGATTAAGGAGTTGTATAACATATACACCCACGCAGTCTGGGGCATATTGGATAATAATAAGGTCGTATTCAAATTCCAGTAAGGGGTATTGTGATTATTTTTTTAATAATCAAAATATACTTATAAACACATTTTTTGGAGGGACAATAATATCAACAAATTATACTTTTTATGTTCAGGATAAGATTTATTCTTTAATAAAGCCAGATGGGACAAACGACACACACTTGTATTTTTTCACATCAGAGAATCAATTTATAACAATGGATGATGATGGAGGTATTGGGAGGGGCTCAAGGCTGGTGATACCTAGTAATTATAGTGGTGGAAAGATTGTTGTAGCAAAGCATAGTTCGTCTGATACAGATGGATATACTAAGATAATACTTAATAGTGGGACAGATTATGATGGAGATGGGTTAAAACATAATTTAGAAAATTATCTGATGACCTGTGAGAAGGGGAGTGAATATCAAAACAATTATTGTAATAATGTGTTTAATCCAAAAGATACAGATGGAGATGGGATAGATGACTTTATAGAGGTAGTAGGGTGTGACAGGCAGTGTGTTAGTGGAGGAAATACCTTGCCGGGATGTTATGGTCCTGAATATAGTTGCAGTTCAGGAACGCTTACGAAGAATTTGGATTTTCCGCAGTATTTATACAACTGGGGAGCAAGTCCTAGAAGGAAAGACGTGTTTTTTGAGATGGATTATGAATGTGAGATAGATAAAACAGGCTGTGCAAATAACCAATGTAAAAAGTTAGATGATACTTGTTTTACTCCGGATTATCGACCAATAACACAAGATGCATATTATCAACTGAAAAAAGTAGCAGATAAATTCCGTGAGGACTCAATTTACTCAAATACAACGATAATAAATCCAGATGGTACTAAGGGTGTATTTGTGCATTTTGATAGAGGGCATAACTGTAGTTCTGATCCAGATTATCCGGGACTATGTGGCAACTGGGGAGGGATGGATGCTTTTTATTATGGAAGTGGCGGTTGTACATTTAATTCTCAGAATCTAACACAAATAAGAAGAGGCATTTTCCATCACTTTACAATTTGTATGAAACAAGATGGTGGAGGACAAACACAAACATCAGGATTGTTATCCTCATGGGTAGGGAGAGAAGTAGAGTTTAATACAATAGCCCATGAAAGTGGACATCAGATGGGTATAGGTGATAATACAGGTATTGACTATTTCACCAATGGCCAACCTCATTGGACAGGTCTAAACAATTATTTATATTCACATAGTTTTAATGGAAGTGTAGAAAATGTACATTTTTCCGACGGTAGATATTCAACATATGCTTTGAATCCCTCGTCTGTATGCGAGTATATGCCCCTTGGCAACATAGACTATAATTTTCTTAATAATAGTTCACAGAAATATTTTATAAACAATGGAAAAGTTGATTGGAACAGAGATGGTTATTTAGAAGATAATTGTTCTAATAAGGTCAAGGGATATATACACTTTATTCCTTATATTGATAGTGCAGGTTTAAGATACAGACAGAACCTAAAGGTAGGATATTACGATACACCCCAACAGGAATACAAATACAAATCTGATGGTACTCCGCAACTGGTTACATACCACGATGTGGCTGGTAGTGAAAATGCAAGTTTGTATTTATTCACGAACTACAATGGGTATGTATATTATAGGAAGTTAGATGGTATGGCAAAGTATACCGAATGTTTGAATAATAGATATAGTTGTCTGGAGAATGGGTGTAACTATAGTAGAGAGTTTGATTGTGCCTGTGACCAGTGGGGAAGTATACAACAGGTAAATATAGGAGTCCTTGTAGCAACAGATACAGAGAGTGCTCCTGCACTTGCTGAGATAAAGATGAGTAATGGAAATTATAGATTGTATATGGTATTTAGGCCATGGAATGACCAATTACATTATAAATATCTCGAAAATGGAGTTTGGTCCAATAACTATTCTCTTTATGACCAGAGTACCAAGGAGGTATCGCTTGTTAACTACAGAGGTGGATTAGTGCTTGTATATAGAAGTAGTGATGGGAGATTAAAACAAAAATTTATGGACGATTATGGTAACTGGGGTAGCACAAGTTATGTTATTGATAGCAATGGCAACTATATTTATTCGGCAATAGCCCCATCAGTAGCAATAAGACCTGTGACAGTCTTTATAGGTGGAATACCTATAGATTTGAGTATAGCACATTTGATATATGCCGAGAGTGTAGCTTCACGAAATATGAGGATAGCATATTATTCTCACAATGAAAACAGATGGTACAGGGATAAGATGAATCTGTTTTTTGGAACAACACCGATAAGTGATGCGAATAAGATAAAGGATTATGGGGTTTCAAAGAAGGTAGGTTTTTGGTGGTATCCTGATAGTAGCATAAGGGAACAAGGGGGTAGATTTTATATAATGTATACGAGTGATAGCTATAATGGACAGGAAGGTGGAATCGTATATTATGGATTCACATCGGTGAGTCCTGAGGATGTAAATCAGAAGAGATGGGACTTCAATATACATAGTACTCAGGACAATGGTAGTACTAAGGCATTGACAGGTGTATCGATGATATATTTCAATAGCAATTTTCCAAATCAGATAAATATAAATGGACTAGTAGCCGCTTATGCACACCCGGATAAAACTATTAGATTTTTACCTTATGCAAGTGGGATATATGATTTTGATTTACACGACCAGAATGATTGGTTATACATAGATGAGTATAGTTGCAAATCAATAAGGAGTTATTTTGGAGATCAAAACTCATATTGTAAATCTTTGTTAGGTTTACCGTCTCCACCTCCACTTCTTGAGCCATAAGGAAAGGAGTTTGTTATGAAACATAAATTAATAATCTGTATTTGTGTTATAATTTTTATTTCCTGCTCCCGAAATGAGGTCATATTCTCCAATACAGATGAAGGGGTTGGATATGATGTAAACTTATTCGATGTTATGCCGGTGGAAGATATCAAAAAAGATATTCAGACAAATGAAGTTGAAAATGATTTTGAAGATACAGGTTCGGATGCGATAGATATATTGAGTATAGATGGAGATGCAAACGAAGTTGGTTGGTGTGGATTGCCGGATGGGGCTGAACTGGTAAATATGGGTGAGTTGGGAGTATTGGATGGATACGATTATCCTGATTACTGGTATTATGACGATGGGAACAGGTGTGGGGAAGGGAATTTGGAGAAAGAGTTTGAAGAAGAATGGAATATAAAGATAAATGGATTATTGAACGTGCCATCCAATCCGGTTTTTGCATATCATGAGGGGAGGTTATTTACAGTTATGTGGGGAGGTATGCATGACTGGGATGTATCGTCGTATTTTACAGTAGTAAATGAGAAAGGGGAGATAATATTTTACGAGCGAGGATACTCCTGGTATTCGGCACCTGTTGTAGATGACAATGGGGATGTATATTTTTCAACTGTAGATGGGCATCTTTTGGTGTATAAGAAGATGGAAGATAGTTTGTATAGTGGTAATTCTCTGTATAGTTTTCCTTATGGTTATGAGTGCAAGACTATCGAAGGAGCTGCGTATATAAGTTACCTTAGCCCTGTAATAGGTAGGGATGGGACGGTATATGCGTACTTGAAGTGTAGCTCGAAGTTAGGCATCTTTGAGAAGATAGTAGGGTTTAGGTCTTATAAGAAGGTATTTGAACTGGATATAAGGGAGTTGAGGGAGATATACGGAGATAGTAAAATAGGTTTTGATTTTACTATTCATCCGATGATAAGCTCTGATGACAAACTGATAATAGGGTTACTCAAGGAATGTATCGGGATAGGAGTATATTCAAAGATAATATTTGTAGACAATATGGGTAGAATAGTTAGGGAGTTTCCGTGGAGAGAAGGTTATAACGGTTATTATGGTATGGTATACAATACACCGGAGACATTCTTTACAAGGATAGCGATAATGAATGATAAGTTTGAGATTATAAAGAGAATTAATTTATTACCTCATTCGGATATAAGTGCTATTGTCACAACCGTCAATGGAGGGATAATCACTCCAGTTGAGAAAGAAGTAGATAATGGTACATTCAGATTCAATAAACTGGTAAGATATGATAAAGAGGGTAATGTAATGGCATCATTTGAGGCGCCAGCAGGTGAATATATTGCACCATACGGAGAGTTGAGTAATTCTAATATAGTTTATTTAAGTAATGATGGGGTTCTTTTGCCGCTTATTGGGGCAGGAGAAAATAAGAAGGTAAGAATATTTGTACTCAACGAGAATATGGAACCTATATGGATTGAAGAGAGGGATAAGAATCCAAGTTATGGTGGTAGTAGTATATTTTTATTACCTGAATGTGGCAAATTGTTTGTGAGTTATGCTGATTTTCTGAAAGAAGATGATAGAGACCTTCCACCAACAGTTCAGTATCAATTTAAGATAAATAGCTGGATAGGACCTGGAAAATCGACATGGCCAATGAGACGGGGTGACGCACAGAATACAGGAAGGGTGCAGTTGTATAAGTAGAACATATATTATAAAATTTAATCTGTTGTATTTTTCAATATTATATTCATCTGGTTGTAATTCGCCACCTGAAATCGTAGTCTCAAATCCATCTGAAAATGATAACATCGAAAATCCACCAGTATCTATTGAGTTTACAGCAATTCAGAATAGCACAGAGCTGACTTCTGAAGATACCCCAAAATTTTGGTATTTTTAGAGTGTATGAGAGCAGGGAAGATC
>DYEF01000112.1 GCA_020725805.1 Bdellovibrio sp. | reverse complement strand
TTCATTATCGAGAGGGTTCAGGGGACCATAAAAGAGATACTCTTCTTTACATCATTTGCAATAACTGTAACGAGTTCTGTAAATCTGGCAGGTGTTTTAGTTGTATTTTCAATTCTTGTTGCACCTGCTTATATAATGTCGTTCTTCTTCGATAAATTTTCGTATAAGCTTATATCTGCATGGGTTTTCGGAATAATCATTAATATCATTGCTATCCTGATTTCTTATTTTCTCGATTTGCCGACAGGTTACACAATAGTTGCCTTATATGCCCTCTCAGGAATCATCGTCTCACTTATATGCAGGTGTTTCAGGGAGGATACGATTAACCGGTAAAAGATGATAAAATGAAATATAAAAAATGAAAGCAGAAAACAAACGATTTATTCTGCTTATCTCAGGTATAAAAATCTGCTGGTTATCGGGATTCTTCTGCCAGAGCCGAAGGATTTGGGTTTTAGTTTGATTATTGGCGGCATCTGACGACGTTTGAACTCTGACCTTTTTATTGCCTTATGGACGAATTCAATTGTCTTTTTGTCAAATCCCATTCTTATAAGTTCGGTATCGGTCCTGTTCTTCTCTATCATCTCCGGCAGAAGTCTGTTTGTAACCGAATACGGCGGGAGGTCGTCCTCATCTTTCTGATTCTTTCTCAGCTCGGCCGTCGGAACTCTTCTGATTATTTCTTCGGGAATGATATCTCCGAATTTCTTGTTGATGTAATTGCAAAGAGAGATGACCTCGTCTTTGTATAGGTCGCCTATTGGTGCGAGTGCCCCGACCGTATCTCCGTAGAGCGTATTATAGCCGAGCGCAATCTCGTTCTTATTCCCGGTGGCAACTACCGCTCCTCTATATGAATTTGCAACAAACATCAGGATATTTCCCCTGATTCGCGATTGAAGATTTTCAAAGGGTAGAAATGAATCAATCCTGAGGCCTGATAGAGTATTTTTTAGTATGTTGTAGGTGTTACTAATAGGGACTGTAATTATCTCTGTCTTCTGCCTTTTGATAAACTCGTCAGCAAGTCTTTTACTCTCTTCTGAGGTAAAGTCAGAAGGCATAAAGACGTTGATTACATTTTCACCTCCGAGGGCGATCTTACAGAGAGCAGAGACGAGTGCGGAATCCACACCTCCTGATAGCCCGATTACTGCCTTCTGTATCCCGTTTTTGGTAAAGTAGTCCTTGATGCCGAGGATTATTCCATTAAGAAGCATTTCGTATTTATCAAAGGCCGGTCTGATAATATTCCCGGATTTGGTATCTGCAATGATTAATTCCTCCCGGAAAGACCCACCCTTTGCTATCAGATTCCCCTTCTCGTTGAATACAAATGAGTTTCCATCGTATACCAATTCGTCCTGTCCGCCAACTGAATTTGCATAGATTGTAAAAACCTTATATCTTTTAACCTTCTCCCTTATCATATTATAGCGAATCTCTGGTTTGCCTGTGTAAAAGGGTGATGCACTTAGATTTATAATAATATCGGCACCCGATTCTGCCTGCTCTTCGTAAGGACCGTTTTCATACCAGATATCTTCACATATATTTATTCCTATCTTTTTGCCTTTGAAAGTAAATATCTCTCTCTGGTTTTTTGTGGAGAAATATCTCTCTTCGTTGAAGACATCGAATGACGGGAGTTTCTCTTTGCTGTAGGTGAAGATTCTTTTGCCATCTGAGAAGACAGAGGCAGAGTTAAAGTAATTATATCCTCCTCCGAATCTGAGCGAAGAGAGGTCCCGTTTATTGAAATGGCCTCTCTTCCTTTCAGTTGAGATATGGCCTATGACGATTGCCATTTGTTTTGCGATATTCTGAACCTTTTTCAGGTACCTGTTGTTTTCCTTTATAAATTCTGGGGTGTATATGATATCCTGATTCAGATATCCTGAGAGCGAGAGTTCCGGAAAGACAATAATATCTGCATTATTTCTTTCTGCCTCTTTTGTAAATGAGTGGATTTTCTCAAAATTCTTTTCAAAATCCGATGGTATTGTATTTATCTGTCCTATTGCGATTTTCATAGATTATTCTTTGGGTGGATAAAAGTATTCTTCCTGTCTTGTTGCAGAGAGCATTGCCTTGTAAAGTGCCTCCTCCGGATAAATTTTCCTTCTTTCGATTACAGAGAGGGATATCGGCACATGGGTGAAAAAGTTGTTCCACGTTCCGATGAGGCAGTTCGTCTTTCCGGCCATTGCAGCGTGAACGGCGTGTTCTGCAAGCAGCAGACAGAAAATCGCGTCTGTCCCCTGCGCTGGTGAACTTCTGATAATGTAAGATGGGTCGAAATACTTTAAGGAGAAATCAAGCCCCTGTGCTTTTAGATACTTTGATATTTCATCACGAATAAATATCCCTATGTCTTTGTGCTTGATGTTTCCAGATGCATCGATTTCTTTTTCGTCTCCAAAGAATTTCTGACCTGCTCCCTCTGCAACTACAATGACACAGTGCTTATTCTTTTCAAGACACCTGACTACTGCCATTTTGAGACCATTCTCACCTTCCATTTCAAAATCAACCTCTGGAATCAGACATATATCCACAACCGAATTTGCGAGGGTTGCAGATGCAGCTATAAATCCCGAGTCTCTTCCCATAAGTTTAATGACAGAAATGCCGTTGTATGCCCCTTCAGCCTCGTTATGGGCACTTGAAATTATATCGAATGTCTTATAAACGGCTGTCTCAAAGCCGAACGAACGTTCGACAAAGGATATATCATTGTCTATTGTCTTGGGGACCCCTATTACACCTATCTTCAATCCTCTCTTCTTTGCCTCTTCTGATATGGCCCTTGCCCCCTTGAGTGTTCCATCTCCTCCGATGCAGAACAGTATATTTATGTCCTTTCTTACAAGCGTATCGACCATTACATCAACCGGTTGATTACCTCTCGATGAACCTAAGATACTTCCTCCCTGTTCGTGAATCTCGTCTACATTTTCGGATGTCAAAAGTAAAGGTTCGTGTTTGTACTTTGGATTCAATCCCCTGTAGCCATATCTGATTCCATATATAGTCTTTACTTTGTAGTCACAGGAAAGGACTTTTACGAGGCCTTTTATTACGTCGTTGAGTCCGGGACAGAGCCCTCCGCAGGTAACTATTGCAGCTTTGGTCCAGCTCGGGTCGTGAAAGATCTTTGCCCTTGGTCCTGCCTTCTGAAAGGCGGGAAAGTTCTTTTGTTTAATCAGTTTCAGTATGTTTTTGAGTTGTGAGGGAAATACTACCTTTTCTTCATCAGACACATACTCGTTTCTCTTCACGGGATTATCGATTGTGCATTCCCCAAGTGTCTCTATCTCAAAAGAATATTCATCGGGATTGTCTATCACTCTCTGATAAATAAAGGTATCATTCTTCATAAAGGCTGTTCCCTCCGAAAATTTCGAAAATTATATTTTATATACCTGTTATGTCAAACTAAATATGCCGTACTAATTTTTTCCGACATATACCACCGGCAGTGTGTTTATTCTCTTCATCTCTGAAAATGCCTTTGACCTGTCTCCTTTTATGATGGAAAACCTCCATTCGAATCCTTCTGCCTCCGGTGAGTTGTCAATGAATGTGAGCAGTTTCGTCTCGAAATTGACAAATGGTGAGATATGAAAATATTCGCAGTGCTTGATGAGATATTTTTCAGCCCCGATCTTTATTAAGCCGGTTGCAAGGGAGGTATTGAGTTCAGACCTTGCAAAGTCTGTCCTGCCGTACGAAAGTATCGCATCCTTTATGTCCTCATTATCCAGAAGGGCCGGGACGTATTCGATATCTTCTGTCTCGAACGGAAATGTCATTGTTACACTCTTCTCGGCCTCGGTATTCTTTGGGAGAAATACAACTCTCACATCGGTTCGGAAATCATCTGTTTTCTTACAGAAAACCTCATATGAGTAATAATCGGACTTTATCCCGCTAAAGGATTCTTCCTTGCATTCTTCATCTATGGAAATGACTTCCGGTGTATCAGTCTCAGAGATTTCACTATTATAATTATCAATTTTTATCGTTTTCGTAAATCCGAGTTTTTCTCCCAGAGACCTTATCTGGTTTACGGATATTTCCCTTGCGTTCTTTGCATTGTCAAGTGAGTAATTCACCTCGACCTGATTCGGGTACCAGCCTGTTGAATCGGAGACCTCCGCATAGGCAAGATACCTCTTTGCCTTTATCAGTTCTTCTTCATACTTTGTTGTGTCGGCCTTCTTGGATTTTGCATATTTGATAAGATTTTCAAAGGAGAGGACGAATTTTCTCGCCTCGTAATTCGAAGTAAGTACTTTGTTGTCTCTGTCCACCTTACCCTTCGAATCCCCCATCCATCTGTGAATATTTGCGGTGTCGTCCGGTTGCCATGTCCCGTCCAGAAGCGGAGGGAGCGGTGTTGTGGTAATTCCCCTTGCCTTTATTGTTGCCACATAATCGCCGACGGATGTAATCCTGTAACCCTCCTTCTCCTTCTGAAGGAGTTCGTCTTCATACTTTTTTATGGATTCCTCGTCGACTTTGTAATTTCCGGTATCCACAAAATACGGAGAGAAACCACCGGTCGCCAGAAGTTCTCCGTCATTGAAGAAGGACCAGTCAACTTTCACCCCGTCTGAATCTATACCTGCACCCACAATGACAACATCGGTCTCATACTTGGAATAAAGCGGCTTTCTGTCGATATCTCCAAGAAAGTACCTGAACAGGTTTTTCGGATACAGTGCAATATTCATCCCGTTCTTCTTCATAAATCTCAGCATACCTTCACCAAACTGACCCTCCTGTGTAAAGACCACACCTGAGGGGAAGAGTCCGTATTTCTCAAAGACGGACCTGTTGAGGTCGAATGACCACTGCATATCAGTTTCAGGATAGGCAAGGAATAGCTGGTCTGAATAGTGGAATGAGATAAACTCCACCTGACAGTTCTTTACAAGTTCTTTGAGTTTATTGAATGTCTTCGGGAATCTCTCTGCCATAATCTCGAGCATATAACCCTGCATCTCGATGGAGAATTTCCAGTTCGGGTGTCTCAGAAGGATATCGAGTATAGGTTCAAAACCGATTCTTATGATGGCATTTTCATATTTTTCCCCGCCTCCCGCGATATACTGAATATTGTAGTGAAATAGTGAGAGCGAAAATTTCTCCTGATAATTCTCCCCGTCTCTGATCTCCGATGGTTTGCAGGATTCGACTACTTCAATAGTATCAGAACCTGAGGTATCGGTATATACATCTGTAAATTCCGTGTCTTTTATATTTGCAGTATCAGTTGATTCTTTGCCGTTCTCTGAACAACCGGCTGAAATACAGAATATCATCAGAGCAGAAAATAATAAAAGATATTTATTCATTTTACCTCCTTGCCTGATTCCGGTTTATATCATAAAGTGCTCTAAATATGAATAACAAACGGCAAATGTTGAATTGCAAAACTTCGGTATTCATTACCGGCGATATATTGAAAGGTTTACGCGATTCAGTTAATGCTTCTTCAAGATTCCGAAAAACCGGATATCCTGATGAATGTTGTGTTTTTTCAGTCTGCAATACTGCAACTGCAGCCGGATGTTACGTTGTCAGAGGCAGAGTTGTTCTGCTGTGAATCTGTCCCTGAGGGTTTGCCGGTATCCTTATCCTGAATTATACCGGTGTCATTTCCTGTTACATCTTTTATCTCTGTTGTATCCGTATTGGAAATATCCTTCGAGGAAATTATGTCTTTTAATTCTGTTGTATCCGGAATAATTCCCGCATCTGCATAGGGGTCAGTAATGCATTTGTTCTGCTCGCACATATAGCTGCATTTTTTGTCCGTATACGGGTACTCGCATATATTATTGTTACAGGTGCCGTAAGGGGAATAATCTCTTAAGGTCTGAATGTCAATACAGACATCCGGTGGCGGATTGTTGCAACTGCCGCAGCTTCCTCCGCAGCCGTCGTCACCGCACTGCTTGTTTGTGCAGTCAGGAACGCAGTTCAGACATTTACCGTTTGCACAGCCGCTGGTACAGGTTGTGTCTTTGTATTTATAATCGCACTTGTTGTTTACGCAGGAAGAGAATCCGGTGTAATCTCTCAGAGTCGTTGAATTGAGACAGTAGTCAGCAGGTGGGTTACTGCAACCGCCGCAGCTTCCCCCGCAGCCGTCGTCGCCGCATTCCTTGCCTGTACAGCTGGGTGTGCAGGTTGTGTTGCATTTGCCGTTTGCACAGCCGTACTGACAGGTCTTATCTGTGTACGGATACGTGCATTTGAAGCTTGAGCAGGTACCCGTCCCTGAATAATCTCTTAGGGTAGTTGAATTGAGGCAGTAGTCGGCCGGGACAGACGTGCAGCTTCCGCAGCTTCCTCCGCAACCGTCGTCGCCGCATTCCTTGCCTGTACAGCTGGGTGTGCAGCTGCTCGAAAAACAGTTTTTAAGTTTCGCATCGACGACGTTTTTGCATACCGGGCAGAACTTGTAGCCGCCGGTAGGTGTTAGTGTTCTCATCAGACAACCATTGTCGGTAGGTCTGTACATACCATTGTACGAACAGCCTGCATAGCAGCCGGTACCGGCTACTCCCTTCCATTTGGCACAGGTAGAATCGTGGACGCAGTTCGGTCCGTCACCACTACCGTTTGTGCCATATTCGTATTCATCCCAGAGACCACCGAAGGAATGTCCGGTCTCGTGTACGGCCACCTCTTTTGCGTAATAACTTGTATCCCTGAATGTTACGGCATAGGAGTTCTTGTCAGCACAACCTGATGTATCAACGTAACCGGAACCGCCGTATTCGTTCATATTCGTTATAACGAGAATTTCATCATAACTGAGTCCCGAGACAGCAGCAAAGACCTTATTTGAGTCACAGCATATAAGTCTCTGAATGCCGCTGCAGTTGTTATAACAGCCTAGTGAGGTTGTATTGTCCACACGTGTGATCTTTATTCTGTCCAGATTCGATTTGAAGGGTTCGATAGTGCCGAAATAATTGGCAATTGTCTGGGCATCTGTCTTGAACTGCGAAAGATTGCTGCCATAATTGTCTGCTACAAAGAAGAAGTCAAAACAGCCTGTACCTGTGCAGTTGCCATAGATTACCTCTGTGGCAGGGGCAGGCAGTGGTGTGGCAAACGGGATGGTTTTAATTGAAAAGGTACTGGAATTGATTCTTACCCCGGATATATAGGGGGTATATGGGATTCTGACTACTGTCGAATTTCTCTCGACTCTTATCTGATAGGATTCGCCTGTATACGGGTCCGGTGGAACGTCCAGAAGCAGAGGTATATCGAATGTGGTAAAGAAGAGTTCCCTCGATTCTCTGTCGGTGACAGAGAGGATGTGGTCTCCGTCATATTTTATATCCGCCTTTCCTGTCGTTTTAGTGTAGGAGATAATGTTTATTTCCCCGTGGTTGTATTCGACAATGAGCTCGAGGATATCCTCTGCGTACAGATTTGTTATAAGGGCAGAGAACATTAAGATAGAGAGACAAATGATTTTTTTCATAAATTACTCCTTTTCTTCATATTCAAGTGAAATTAATTTCACCTTTTTGTCGAAATTCCTGATTTCATCCAGGAAACGGGACCTCCGTTTGACTACGAGATTTGAATCATATCTTACAACGGAATTCGGATATGAGAAGTAGAGGTTATCCTTTGCCCTTGTGACAGCCACATAGAATAATCTCCTCTCCTCCTCGAGGTCCCTGTTCCTGTTCGTTGAAAATTGTGACGGGAACATCCCGTCTGCAAGACCTATAATGAATACAGTCCTGAACTCGAGCCCCTTTGCCTGATGAACTGTTGAGAGAATTACATATTCATCGTTGTTCTTTTCAGCACCTCTTCCCCGTTCTACTTCCATATTGCTTATGAGCGAGAGTTCCGAGAATAGTTCGGAAAGGGTATTGTAACGTGAGATAAAGTCAGTGAAGAATTCTATATCTGTGAGCCTTTCGATTGCATCGGAATAACTCTTTTTCAGAAAATCCGCATAGAATTCTTTGGAAAAGAGCAGGAGTAGTTCTGACGGCTTTGAGTCTCTTATCTTTTCGGCCTTTGATATCAGTCTCCTGAATTCTTCAAAACCGGTCTTTGCCTTACCCTGTGGTATATCTTTCTGATGCCTTACCCAGTCAAATATATCCATTTTCGATGAGATGAGTTTCTCCCTGAGTGTATTGGCTGCAGTATTGCCGATTCCGGGGAACATCTTGATTACACGGCGGAATGATATTTCGTCATTGGTATTGTAGAGAATTCTTAAAAATGAAGTTACATCCTTTAAGTGAGCCTGTTCGAAGAATCTGAGTCCGCTTCTGATTATAAAAGGAATATTGGCCCTTGTCAGTTCCACCTGAAGTTCCATAGAGTGGGAGTGTGCCCTGTAGAGGACTGCTATCTCTGATGGTCTGTGTCCGTCATTTATGAGTTCTGCTATTCTGGAAGAGATGAATTTTGCCTCCTCCTCCATATTTTCTGCCGGGACTAACCATGGTATTTCTCCTTCTTCTCTTACAGGTTTCAGCTCTTTTCTGAACTGTTCTTTGTTGTTCGAGATTATGTCCTGTGCAATCGACAGTATATTCTTCGTAGAGCGGTAATTCGCCTTGAGATTAAACACTTTGCAGTCTTTGAATCTTTTGGGGAAATTCAGCATATTCTCCACATTTGCCCCTCTGAATGAGTAGATCGACTGTGCATCATCACCTACAACCATAATATTGCCGGTCTCCGATGCAATGGCATAGGCTATCTCTGCCTGAATGGGAGAAGTATCCTGAAATTCGTCCACCAGAGTATAGAAAATCTCTTCTGTTATCGGTTTTCTGGC
Organism: Bdellovibrio sp.; assembly: GCA_020725805.1. Taxonomy (GTDB): domain Bacteria; phylum Myxococcota; class SpSt-1050; order SpSt-1050; family SpSt-1050; genus SpSt-1050. The sequence goes on along the minus strand of DYEF01000112.1, from coordinate 749 downwards.
TTCTTTGTATTGTGTGAGAAGTATGAAGAAGAACTTCAGAATATCATCAAAGTCCATAAGTGAGGACGACTCTTTCTTCTGATTGTATTTTATGAATATGCGGGATATTTCATCGGAGTATTTCAAGAGATACGGCCTTTTCTCCTGTATAATATCCTCAACACCCTTTAATGTATTTATCATCAGTCCGTAAATATCCAGAAGAACATTTGCCTGTACAAAAGAGTCCCTCTTGATCGACAGGTCATCCATCGATAGTTCTATGAGTTCGCGGGCATCCTGATTGTCGAGTATCGTAAATTCCCTCTTGAAACCTATAATCTCGGCAAATCTCCTGAGATATGATACCGCAATATGATGAAATGTTCCGCCAGAGACGATCTGATAGTAGTTGGGGACTATCTGTCCCACACGGCCCAGCATCTCCTTTGCCGCCTTGTTTGTAAAGGTGAGAAGGATAATCCTGCCTTTGGGGTTTATTCTGGAGAGGAGGTATGCAACGCGGTATGTAATGACTCTGGTCTTTCCGGAGCCTGCGCCTGCGATACAGATCGAGGGACCGAGAGAGGATGTGACGACCTTTAACTGCTCTTCGTTTAAGAGTTCATCGAATTTCAGTGAGGCTTGAGGTTCACTTTTCTGGTATTTTATTCTGTATACATTATCTGATTCGGGGCCTATATCCATAAATCCCTCGGATATAAATTATATATTGATAAATCTGCAAGTGCAAACTAAAAAACATATTT
>DYEF01000111.1 GCA_020725805.1 Bdellovibrio sp. | reverse complement strand
TGGGGACGGATTATCTGAAGTGCTTAAAATCATTATGAAAAGGATAAAGCAGATGCTTAGTAAAGAGAAAAAAGTGAATAAAAACCAGCTAAGATTTAGTTTTGCGGAGGATTTATGAAAAATTTTGGGGTATTTCCAGTTTGGAGATATTTTCTCTTGACAAAGGCAATTTATTTTAGCAATAAAGCCATTACTACTTCAGGGAGGTAGGTTTATGACACTTGAGTTTGAATGTATAAACTGCGGCGCTGACTTTGAACTGGAATTTACAGATCTTCTGGACAAACCTGAAAAGCTTAAATGCCCCAATTGTGACATAAGGGCGGATGTCCATGCCGTTGAAGATATGATGGGTGCCCTCGATGATGTGTGTGCAAACGTAAAGCATATCAGAAGAAAATTCAGAATAGCCTTTACACTCGAAAGTGACGACCTGCCGCCGCCTTATGGTCCGGCTGATGAACACGATGCAGACAACTGGGCAAACGAGAAGATAGAAGAAGAAACGGAGGAAGAGGATGAATAATGGTGACTCAGAGGTAAAAAACCCTGATGTCATAACAGCATCCGAACCGGCAGTAAAAAACGAAAAGAAAATGGTTATTTCACAGGGGGATATACCGGACGTTCTCTTTGTCGTGGTTCTCGAGAACAATCTGCTCTTTCCTGCCATGGTCCTCCCGCTTATCCCGTCCGACGAGAGGGCGCGGGCGGCGTTCGAGAGCGCGAACAGCCAGAACAAATTCATTGCACTGCTTCTGAGAAAAGACGAAAAAAGGGATAAATACGAACAGGAGAACATCTATACCACAGGTACTGCCGCAAAGATTCTCAAAATCATAAATCTCCCCGATAACAATGTATCTGTTGTAGTTCAGTGCATCAGCCGGATAAAGGTCGAGAAATTTATCAGAACAGAGCCTGTACCTATAGCGAAGGTAATCCCGCTTATAGACACATTCGAGAGCACGGATGAACTCGAGGCACTCTGGAAGGGGCTTCAGTCGAAGGTTCAGGAATATGTAAAGATGAATCCCTCTATCCCAGACGAACTCGGAATGATAGCCCTTAATATAGAGGGCCCGTCGAGACTTGCCGACTTTGTAGCTGCAAATCTCAACATATCGATTCAGGAAAAGCAGAAGATTCTCGAGACAACCGATGTCAGACAGCGGATAAGGATTGTGCTCGAACATATAACAAAAGAACTCGAGATACTCAAACTCTCACAGAAAATTCAGGAAGAAATAAGGAACAAGATCGAAAAACACCAGAGGGAGTTCTTCTTAAGAGAGCAGCTGAAGCTCATCAGACGGGAACTCGGGGAAGAGAAGGACGAAAAATCACTCAATATCGAGACCTATAGAGAGAAAATTCAGAAGAAGGGACTCCCTGAGCAGGCAAGGGAGAAGGTCGAGGAAGAGCTCAAGAGACTCTCGCTCCTGCCGCCCGATGCCGCTGAATTCAATGTAATCAAGACATATCTGGATATAATACTAGACCTTCCGTGGAACGAATATACAAAGGAAAACGAGGACGTCAGATACGCCAGAAAGGTGCTGGATGAGGACCACTACGGTTTAGAAGATGTCAAAGAGCGCATTCTGGAATTTCTGGCAATCAAGAAACTGAATCCGGAGAGAAAAGGGAGCATACTGTGTTTTGCCGGACCGCCGGGGGTAGGGAAGACATCCATCGGGAGGTCGATTGCAAAGGCTATGGGGAGAGAATTCTTCAGATTCTCTCTCGGCGGTATGAGGGACGAGGCGGAGATTAAAGGACATCGCAGGACATATATCGGGGCAATGCCCGGAAAGATAATTCAGGCCTTACGGCAGGTAAAAATCAAGAACCCCGTCATAATGCTTGACGAGATCGACAAACTAGGACACGACTTCCGGGGAGACCCCTCTTCGGCGCTGCTCGAGGTGCTCGACCCCGAACAGAACAGCAGCTTTCTGGACCATTATCTGGATATCCCCTTCGACCTTTCAAGGGTCTTTTTTATTGCTACCGCAAACTACAAGCAGGATATCCCCGCCCCGCTTCTGGACAGAATGGAAGTAATCGACTTCAGAAGTTATATTCTGGAAGAAAAGATGAACATTGCAAAACGTTATCTCATCCCCAAGCAGAAGAAGGAGAACGGGCTCGCAGATTACAAAATAACTATTTCGGATAAAGCCATACGGAAGATAATAAGGGACTATACAAGAGAGGCAGGGGTCAGAAACCTCGAGAGAGAGATATCCTCGGTATTCAGAAAAATCGGGACGCTTATAGTCGAAAAGAGAAAATATCCCTCCAAAGTTACAGAGAAGGACATCGTCAACCTTCTGGGTACCGAAAGATTCAGAGACGAAACAATCTTACGGACAAAAAAGGCCGGGATTGCCATCGGTCTCGCCTGGACACCCTTTGGCGGAGATATTATGGCAATAGAAACGACAAAACTCAAAGGTAAGGGGATGCTCAAACTTACCGGCAAGCTCGGCGAGGTAATTTCCGAGTCGGCCCAGATTGCAATAAGTTATATCCGTGCAAACCAGCAGTCTTTCAGAATCCCGTCAGACATATTCGAAAAAAACGATATCCACATACACTTTCCTGCCGGCGCTGTTCCCAAAGACGGCCCGTCTGCCGGAGTGACAATTACATCTGCACTGATATCACTGCTATACGACGGCAAGGGGAAGAGGCTCCCAGACAAGGTCGCAATGACCGGAGAAATCACACTCACCGGAGATGTCCTGCCAGTAGGCGGAATAAGGGAGAAACTGGTTGCAGCGCGTTCGAACGGAATAAGGACCGTCTTTATCCCACATTCAAATCTGAAAGATACAAAAGAGATACCAAAAGAGGTTCTGCGCGACCTCAGAATTATCCCTGTCAAACATTACAGGGAGATCTTTTCTCGTCTTTTCAAATAATTTTAATGATATATCCCAGCCTGCCGGCAATACTTGAGAATAAATTTTGCAGATTTCCCGGATTTCACCAATATAATTAGGTCTATCCAAGTACAGGCAATACACCAAATCAGTTTATTCGTTTCAAGGATTTTATCCAATAATATCAATAGGTTACAACGGGGTTTACTACTTTAACTACTGGAGTTTCCTGAAATAACATATCTGGCACCTCAGACCGGCTGCCAGATTACAATTATTAAACAAAGTTATTGGAATATTTTCAGGGATATCCTGTTTATTATTTGCAGTGTTTACCGAATTGTGCATTAATGAGGCCGAATTTTTGTTGAATTTTAGTAGTTTTGGGATGATTAATTTTGCAGCGTTCAAGGAGGTCTGAATGATTGAGGTAAAAGGACTTACCAAGTTTTACAAGCAAATCCGTGCAATTGAGGACGTGAGCTTCACGGTCGAAAAGGGAGATATTGTCGGTTTTCTGGGTCCGAACGGCGCCGGCAAGACTACCACAATGAAGATTATCACGGGTTTTATGCCCCCCGACAGCGGTACTGCAAAGGTAGCAGGTTTCGACGTCTTCGAAAATCCAATGGAGGTCAAGAGAAGGATAGGTTATCTGCCAGAAAACCCGCCCCTATACAACGATATGACCGTCAATGATTATCTCAGATTCGTTGCCGAGATAAAAGGAATCGAATCAAAGAAGATAGGCGAGGAGACCGACAGGGTATCCGAGAGCTGCGGGATAAAGGAAGTCAGAAAGCGGCTAATAGCACACCTTTCCAAGGGATTCAGGCAAAGGGTCGGAATAGCGCAGGCAATTCTGGGAAATCCTGAAATCGTCATTTTCGACGAGCCGACAATAGGTCTGGACCCGAACCAGGTATTCGAGGTCAGGAGCCTGATAAAGGAACTTGCCAGAGAGAAGACAATCATCCTTTCAACTCACATACTCCCCGAGGTGGAGATGACCTGCAGAAAGGTCATCGTGATTCACAAAGGACATATAGTGGCAAAGGAGCATATCGAGGACCTGCTCAGAAGGAGAACCAAAATAAGCGAAATGACCGTCAGGGTAAAGAGGTTCTCAATCGAGCTGATGAAACAGATCAAAGACAGATTCGACGTAAAGGTAAACCAGCCGCCCGAAATGGATAACGGATTCAACATCATATTCGAAAGTCCCGAGGACAAGAGAGAAGAGATAGCCAAATACATTGTGGACAGCGGTTTCGGGCTACTTGAATTCAGACCTGTTACGCTAAGCCTCGAAGATGTGTTCAGAGAACTGACCACTGAAGAGAAAACAGCATAAGGAGGAGAAAATGAGAAACATTCTTGCTATCTTCAAGAAGGAATTCAAGATATATTTTGACACACCGGTTGCCTATGTGATCTTCGGAATATTCTCACTCATATCGGGTTACTTCTTTCTGCAGATCTTCAGTTACTTCCAGAGGCAATCCCTGCAGTTTCTCCAGTATCAGGCACCCCAGATGCTCGAACATATGAATCTGAACGATATGGTAATGCGGCCGCTCTTTCTGAATATCAACGTCTTCTTCCTGCTTATGATACCTGTCATCACAATGAGGCTCATTGCCGATGAAAAGAGGCTGAAGACCTACGAACTCCTTATGACAACACCTGTAAGTACGTGGCAGATAGTAATCGGAAAATATCTTGCATCGCTCAGTGTGATTCTGGCTATGGTTCTGATAGTATTTATCTATCCGATACTCCTCTCCTTCTTTGGCTCGGAGGGCGGCCTCTCGACAGGTTCCATTGAATGGATGCCACTCATCACATCCGGCCTCGGACTCTTTCTGGCAGGTGCGGCATTTGCGGCGCTCGGTATATTCGCATCCTCGCTTACCGAATCACAGATTATTTCCGCAATAGTGGCCTTCGGCCTCCTGCTCCTCTTCTGGGTTATTGGCTGGGCTTCGGCAGGCGCAGAGGGAGTACTCAAGGAGGTATTACGATATCTCTCGATACTTGAACACCTTGACCAGTTCACCAAGGGACTGATAGAGATTAAGGATGTCATATATTACTTCTCGGTAATTTTCTTCGGGTTGTTTCTGACCCAGCAGTCAGTTTCTTCCCAGAGATGGAGGTAAAAACCATGAAAAAGATCGGTAACATAGCGGGTATTATTGGTCTTTTCGGATTGATAATCGGATTGTTTCTCTTCCTGATACAACCTGAGACGACGGCACTCCCCCTAGTAATAATGGCAGCATCTTTAGTGCTGATTATCTTTTATGCGTTTGCCAACTTTCAGGACGTAAAGAGTTTCTTTGCGGCGAGGTCCACAAGATACGGGACCAATATGTTACTCCTCGTCATAGTAACACTGGCGATAATTGCCGTAATCAATTACATAGCCGTCAGACACCCATACAAATTCGACCTCAATCAGGACAAGATCTATTCGCTCTCGGACCAGACTCTCAAGGTCCTAAAGACCATAAAATCTGAAGTCAGAGCCTATGCCTTCTATCCCCCTGATGCCCCCGAGACAGAAAGACTGCGGGACCTCTTCGAAAACTACAAATACCACAACAACCTCTTCTCATACGAATTCATCGACCCCGTCAAAAATCCCGAGAGGGTAAATGCATTTGCCATTACAAGTACAGGGCCAAGAATCGTCCTGAAGTCGGCAGAGAGAGAAAGCAGGGTCAAGGACCCGACGGAAGAAGGTCTTACAAACGGACTGATAGCGGTCGTAAAGGCGGACAAGAAGAAGATTTACTTTGTTACCGGACACGGCGAATGGGATATAGACAGCAAAGAAGAGACCGGATACGCTATCACCGCAGATGCTATACGCAAGGAGGGAATAGAGGTCGCAAAGATAAATATCGGGACAGACAGGATTCCGCAGGATGCATCTGCGCTGATTATAGCAGGTCCGAAAAAGCTCTTTCTGCCGGAAGAGGTAAAGGCTATCGGTGATTATCTGCAGGAGAGAATGGGGAGACTGATAGTAATGCTCGAGCCTGAGATCAAGACCGGACTCGAGGGACTGCTCCTCGACTATGGCGTCAACCCCGGAAATGATTTTATAGTTGACCCGATGTCAAGGGCGTTCGGTATGGGTGCAAGTATTCCGCTGGTGGCACAGTACAGCGACCACGAGATAACGAAAGGGTTCGAGGTTGCCACCTTCTACCCGACGGCAAGGACAGTCTCACCGGTTCAGACAGTCCCGCCGGGTACATCCGTAAAGACCATTGCATCTACAACCCCGTCCAGCTGGGCCGAGACAGACCTGGAGTCGATAAAGAAGGGGGAGGTCTCCTTTACCGAGGGCGCAGACACGAAGGGACCACTCTCAATCGCAGTGGCAGTATCCAGAAAGCACGCATCGGCATCCGAAAATTCACCCGATATCAGGATTGTGGTTTTCGGCGATTCGGAATTCGCCAACAACAAATTCAGACCGTATTCGGGCAACGGAGATATGTTCAACAATTCCGTCAACTGGGTAACACAGAGGGAAGACCTGATTTCAATAAGACCCAAGAAGAGGGCCTCAAGCAGAATCTTTCTCACCCAGCAGGAGGCAAATATCGTAAAATATACCACAATGATTGCCATACCACTCGTCTTCTTTGCCGGAGCCGTGGTTCTGACCTTTATCAGGAGAAGAAAGTAAATAATCGACTCATCAGGATCATAAAAGGAGAGAGTTTATGAAGGACTTTCACAAATCACTTCTGAAAACCGCTGTCGCAATAATCATACTCGTTCTGCTTGCCCTGTATGCCTACTTTGTCGAACACAAAAAGGCACAGGAAGAGGCTGTCAGAAAAGAGGAAGAGACGAAAGTTATGAGCATAAAGAAAGAGGATATAAGCGAGTTGAAGATTACCCACAAAGACGGCAAGACAGTCGAACTGACCAGAGAAGGTGAAAAGTTCGTCATCAAAGCACCAGTCTCTTCTGACACGGACAAGAACGTCGTAGATACCATTCTCAACACACTGGAAAGCCTCAAATCGACAATAAGGTTCAGGGACAACGAAAAACTCTCAGGTTACGGACTTACAACTCCGTCCCTTACGCTGGAATACCGCCTCTCAAACGGGAACACCGGAAAGATCCTCTTCGGGGTAAGAAATGACTTCGACGGCAAATATTATATGAAGCTCGAAGGGTCAGATGAAATTTTTATGATAGAGGGATACGTAAAGGGGAATTTCGACAAGGACCTCTACAATCTCAGGGACAAATCTGTCTTCAAAACCGAGACCAGTGAGATAAAAAAGATCGAATACAGAATAGGTGAACTCGTTTATATCTTCGAGCAGAAAGAGAAAATCTGGGAGATGCTCTCGCCACAGAAGGGCCGCGCTGACGAGGATGAAATCAACAAGCTTAAAAATACAATCAAAAACCTCAGCGCAAAGGCATTCTTTGAGGAAGGAAAGACCATAGCAGATTTCGGACTTGACAAGACGACTGATTATCTGAAGATATACAAAGGACCGGATATGTCCGTATCCCTTATTAACATTTCGAGAATCAAGGACCAGACAGGAAACGAAAAGGTCTACGTTATGCGGCAGAATACAACTGTCCCGATAGAAGTTGACACGAATTTCTACAAGGATCTGGATAAAAAGCCCTTTGATTATACTTTCAAGAAGATTCTCGACTTTGAGAGAGACAGCATCTTCAGAATTGAACTGACAGACGGCGAAAACAAATATACATTCGTAAAGGAGCAGACAGACACATCGGCGGACTGGTATTACACAGACGGCGACACAAAAAAGAAACTTAAATACTACAAAATCTCATCGCTTCTGTACTTTCTGAGTGATACAAAGGCCACAAAGATGATTCCCCCGAACCCTGTTGTTATCAAAAAATATAATCTGGACAAACCGCAAAAACTGATTATAATGTATGACTCCCTGTCCAGAGAGGCAGGGAAGGTTCAGTTCGGGCCCGGTGACCCTGAGGGTATTCCGCTCCTCTCAACAGCAAGGAGTGAGATATCCTTTATTGAACCAAAGAAGTTCGAAGAGGTATCATTTAATATCAATGATTACCTCGAAGAGGCACAGAAGGATGCCGGACAATAGGTATCCGGCAAAAGGAGGTTTCCGATGGCAAGAGTTACTATTGAAGATTGTCTGCCATATATGGACAACAGATTTGCACTCGTTCTGGTTGCAGCTAAGAGAGCCCGGCAGATATTCAACGGCGCAAGACCTATGATAATCAGCAAGAACAAACCCGTTGTAGTTGCCTTAAGAGAAATTGCAGAGGGTAAGGTGCTACCTTCAAGAGATATCAGAGACCTTTTGAAATCAAAAGTAAAACCCAAACTTTAATCAATAAGGAGAAAAAACAATGTCAAGAAATCTTGTTGCAGGAGGGATAATATTATTTCTTTTGCTTCCGGCCATTGCCTTCGGACAGACCAAGGTCAAGATAGGATATGTGGATATGCAGAGAATTCTGAACGAGGTGGAGGACGGTGCAAAGGCAAAGGAGAAACTCAAAAAGGAGTTCAATGAAAAACAGGCACAGCTGGACAAGAAACAGGAAGACCTGAAGAAGAAGAAGGAAGACTATGACAAGCAGGCCCTTGTCCTTAAGGAAGATGCCAAACGGCAGAAACAGCAGGAACTGCAGCAGGATTTTATCGAACTGCAGCAGCTGTATGCAAAACTGCAGAAAGAACTTTCAGAAAACGAACTCGGACTTACGAAGGATATCTTTGACAAGGCACAGTCCGTAATAGCCGAGATAGCCCAGAAGGATGGATTTACCCTGATTCTAGACAAGGCAGAGGGAAGGATACTCTTTGCACTCCCTTCAATGGACATTACCAACGAAGTCATCAGAAAGTATAACGAAAAATACACAGGCGGTAAGAAGAAATGAAACTCTCCGAACTTGCAACGCGAATATCCGCAAAAATTATAGGAGACAGTTCTGTAGAGATTGAAGGTGTCGGATCGATAGAGAAGGCAAAAGAGGGAGAAGTCACGCTTCTTGCAAAAGAGAGATACAGAAAATTCATTGAAACGACAAAGGCTTCTGCAATCATTACCAGCGAAAAACTCTCCGCCGGCATATTAAACAAGAATCTTCTGGTGGTAGAAGACCCGTATCTGGCCTTTGCCGACGTGATCGAGATGTTCATTCCTCACAACTACCTTCCGTCAGGAATCTCCGAAAAGGCTTTTGTAAGTAAAGAGGCCTTTGTCCACAGCGGCGCTACAATTATGGCCGGTGCCTATGTGGAAAAAGGTGCCTATATCGGTAAAAACACGATTGTATATCCGAACGTATATATCGGTTACCTCTCCAAAATCGGTGACAACTGCATAATATATCCCAATGTTGTTATCAGGGAGAGGTGTGTAATCGGTAACAACGTGATAATTCATCCCGGAGCAGTAATAGGGTCTGACGGATTCGGATTCATTCTCGGCAAAGACGGATACAGAAAGGTCTCACAGATAGGCGGCGTACTAATTGAGGAGAATGTGGAAATCGGAGCCAACTGCACCATTGACCGGGCGACCGTCGGAGACACAATAATAAAGTCAGGTACAAAACTGGACAACCTGATTCAGATCGGTCACAATGTGGAAATCGGTGAAAACACGATTATAGCCGGTCAGAGCGGGATTGCTGGTTCGACAAGAATCGGCAGCTGGGTTCAGATAGGCGGTCAGGCAGGAATTGCCGGACATCTTACAATAGGGGACAAGGTGCGCATCGGAGGTAAGGCAGGGGTAATTTCTGATGTACAACCCGAGAAGGAGATGGCAGGATACCCGGCGGTGGAGCGATGGGAGTGGCTGAAAATGTACGGAATCCTGAAAAATATGCTCTCGAGAAGAAAAGAATCAGCAGTAACAAGGGAAGAACGGCCACACACCCATAAGAAGGAATTCAGACATAACAACCACAGGAACTTCCACGAAAAACGTGATGAACAGAATAAAAAATCGGACGGTTTCTCCAACAGACCATTTGCAGATATAAATAAAACCTTCAACAAATAGCAGTCAGGGGTCACATATGAACGAAAGAACCAGAAAGAATGTCAATGAGGCATTTATAGGTGAGGCGAAGGCCTATCAGCGGCTTCTGATGTATGCCAGAAAGGCAGAAAGTGAAGAACTTCCCCAGATTGCAAAGCTATTCCGCGCCGTTGCCGAGTCCGAAGGTATTCACGCAAGGAGGCACTTTGCACTGCTCGAAAAGGTATCTGACACACAGACCAATCTGGAAAATGCCTTCCAGTCAGAGAACCTTGTAAACGGAGTCTATTACCCCAAAATGCTCAAAGAGGCAGAAGAGGACGGAGAAAAGACAGCCATGGTTGTCTTTTCGCAGGCAAGAGACGTCGAATCGGTTCACGCAAAACTATACGAAAACGCATTGAAACATATGATGGAAGAAAGAGACATCGATTACTATATCTGTCCGGTCTGCGGATATCTGAACGAGGGAATACCGGAAGAGAACTGCCCCGTCTGCGGCGCCCCGAAGGAAAAATTCTACAAAGTAGAGTAACTATTCAGAGTCTTCTATTGTTTAAGTTCAAATACTACGAGACTGGAGACCTGATGATTCGACATTGTGCTGTTATATTCGAGCGTATAGGTATATGTTCCGGCAGCAAGGCCTGTTTCGAACGTATTAATTGCGGTTCCTGCCGTATATCCTGCTCCATAGGCACCGCCTGAATTCCAGCTTACAGTCGAGCCACTTCTTCTTATTCTTATTGCAAGAGCGACATAGGGGTCGATTGTTGTTCCCATAAAATGGGCATTGATAACCACCGGGGTATCGTTTAACTCCTTATTTAGCACTACGGACCTTATGGTCGTCCATGTTCCGGAAGGCTCCGAAACCACACTTCCCTTATCTCCTGCCAGAACCTGACCGATAAAATTGCCTGTAATTCTGAACGCACCTTCACAGCTAAGTCTCCCGTTTGCATCATTAATCAATCTCACATTGTAGTCCTGATTCGAACCAACTCCGTAGTGAAAATCTATAAAGGGGGTCTTACCTGAAGAACCTGAATTTCCGATTTCTATCGAGCCGTCCTGATCTGTGGACAAAATATTATATGTTCCCCACAAAATACCGCCGCTCTGAACGGATAACTGTGTGCCGCCGACATTCAGTCCGTTTGACGGCAGATTCAGTGCACCGGTCATAGTATCACCCGCCTTATTCACCGGTGTATATCCGAGCGGGTCCATCTTGGCATCGAATCTCTGGTAGTCCGAAGCCCTCAGATATCCGTCACTCGAGGCCGTTGCAGCCGCAATTGAAATCGTACCGCTCGAAGTTATAGGTCCGCCCGAAAGAGGAGATGCTGTATTTATCTGAGTCACTGTTCCTCCTCCGGAAAATGAATCACATACCCAGTTTGTTCCATCCCATTTAATAAACTGATTGGCCGAGCAGTTGTTATTAGCAATTTTCGAAAATGTAACCGAACGGTCTTTTATCATAGCTGTACTTACCGAATCTGCCTCGTCTGTGTTCACGAATCTGCTGTCATACGCACTTCCATTCTGATATTCGGGTCTGAGAGAGATTGTGCCACTTGAGGTTACCGGCCCGCCTGTAAGCCCTGCTCCGGTATTTACACTCACAACCGTCCCTATTACAGCAGGATACTCCCTGCAAATCCAGTCAAGTCCGTCAAAGAAGAGAACATTGTTTTCGCCGCACATATTCTTTGAAAGATGCATTATATCCACAGCCTCTTTCTGAATCATCGTTTTGGAAACCGAATTTGCCTCGTCTGTATTTACAAACCTCGTATCATATACACTCCCCGTAAGATACGCAGGGTCCAGCGAAAACTGAAAATTGTTCAGCACAAGTCCCGAACCCGCTGTATATACTCCTCCGCCTCCTCCGCACGGCTCACAGTT
>DYEF01000110.1 GCA_020725805.1 Bdellovibrio sp. | reverse complement strand
TTCCAATATGATTATGGATAGAAACGATTTTTCTCTTTACAACCCACTTTCATAGATGGCACCGGCATTGTACCACAAGATAATTTCGGCGTGATATCAAGGGATTAGAAGTGTACCTGGCACCACAGACAAATATAAAAATAAAGATTCCAGACTATATAATTTGCCGGACAGAACGGATAAAGATATTGAAAGATTCAGGAAATATCAGTCTTCTGCTTTTCGATCCATTTGTTGTAAAAATACATACTGACCGTTGAGGCAAAGCCGATAAGCATAAGGATAAGCCAGCCCTTTATTGCACTCTCCGGATTCAGTTTCAATAGGCCGTTTTCGAGTTTTACAGAATCCTTACACATAATTTCATTGAATATGGCTGCTCCGACAGGCCCACCCAGCAATGCTCCGATCGCCATCGGCAGATTTGCATAACCCAGAAAGAGACCTTCCTGTCCCTTGGGCGCAAGTGCACCTATATACTCATAAGTTCGCGCCGAGGCAAAGAGTTCACCGAACGCAATCAATGCAACCGTCATAACGATAAACAGAGAACCGAGCGGCAGAATAGAGAATACATCTCTGTAAACACCGCCCTCGATAAATAAAGGAATGACATTGATTACCATTGAAAGGCTGATTATAATGATACCAACAATAATAGAACGAATCGGCTTCATCTTACCGAATAATCTGGTTATGAGCAACTGGAAGAAAACTATGACAAAAGGATTTGCCATTGTATAAATATCAACCGGCGGATTTGTTTCGATAGTCTTCTTCAGATACAGGGGAAGCACGTTGTAAACCTGAGCATACAAAAAGAAAAATCCGCTTGAGACAAGCAGAAAGAGAGCAAATCTTACGTTCTTGAGAACCAGTACCATATTGACGAGAATCTCTTTTATACTCTTTCTGGGCTTATCGTTCTTTATTCCGAGTTCTTTTTCCGGATCATTATAAAGAGATAACACCACCAGAAGTGCCACCACAGAACATACTGCTGCGACTACAAAAATGTAAGTAAGTGATGAATTGGTCCTTACATAATACGCTACACCTCTACCTGTAAGAGAACCGATATTTATAACCATATAGAATATCGCAAAAGCCAGCGTGGCCTTTCCCGAAGCGGTCTTCTGAACAGTGCCGGATATGCAAGGCTTTACAAAAGAGCCTCCGATACCAATCAGTAAAATTGCAACGATTACCGGAAGAATTACATCTATTCCGGCCGTCAGCTCCTTTTCTATGACGGGATTGAGAGACCTGCCTGAAACAAATACCGGATAACTCATCATAAAATATCCGGCGACAAGAAGGACAAATGCAATTATCAGCGACCTTTTGAACCCTATCTGGTCGGCAATAGTTCCTGAGAGGACCGGAAGAAAATAGACGAGCGTCCACAGAATACCGTTTAATGTACTCGGCCAGTAGTCTCCGAGCCCGAGCTGCCCCAGATAAATAACGACAAAACTCGCCATTGAATAATATGCCGCTCTCTCAAAGAGCTCGGTTACATTTGCAATCCAGAAGGATTTCGGGAAATCATATTTCTGACTCATCCTAACCTCTTAAAAAAAGTGACAGAAAATAATAAACATTTCAGAAATACAAAGTAAACAATTTTCGGCTCGGCATTATCTTATTTTCTTACTCTCTTTATCCTTATCCGGAAGAAAAAACTCGATGCTATCAGGACAGAACACCCCAGAATGACATATTCATATACAGACCTCGAAAGAAGATATTCGGTAAAAAAAAGACCGGAAGATCTGTAAAATACTTCGAACCCGCCGCCGGCCGGAATATTCCTCTGCTGAAACTCCTTCACCAAAGCATGAACAAATACAGAATATTCTCCAAGAAGATAGCATAAAACCATAAAAAGACCGGATATCACTTCCAGAAAAAATCCTCCTTTTTTCTGTGCCACAAGATACAAGAGCGCTGACAGCAAATAGGCAAACACCACATATACCAGAAGAAAATTATATCCGCTTTTAATCACGGCAAAGGCATAAGAAGAGGCAAAAACCGCGGTCAGTATCAGACCACTGATTATGACCTTTACCTTATCCTTACAGGTAAGCTCTGTATTCTTTGCGAGAAACGAGACAGTTTCGAATGCCGTCCTGACATATTCAGAAGATTCGTTTTCACTTAGGCCGTACTTTTCCCTGACCCTTTTCTCTATTTCCGAAAAACTCAGCTCATCCTTCATAAGGTCAATTATATAGGAAATTATCTCTTTTCTGAGTCTTTTGCTAACCAACGGACACCCTCTTGCATAATCCGGCAACCGGACATTGTTTGCACAGGGGTTTTTTACGGCAGTAATTCTTCGAAAGCTCAATGATCTGTGCATGATAGTCATTGTAAAGTCTCACATCCCTCTTCAGATTCTTCATAAATACCGCCTGAACCTCGTCATAATCCATATCCGGTCTTTTTAGCACACCTATCCTGAAAAAAGCCCTTTTAGTATAAGCATCAATGACAAAAACCGGAAAATTCACAGCATACAGAAGAATTGAATCCGCCGTCTCCTTCCCGACGCCCCTGACGGAGAGAAGTCTGTTGCGCGCCTCATTCAGTTCAAATTTTCCCAGATTAGTAATATCACCATTTAGTTCATCTCTTATAAAGACCAGAAGCGATAACAATCTCCTGTATTTTAGATTGTAATAACCTGACGGGGTGATACACTCTAAAACGGTCTCTTCTTCGGCCTCAAGCAGTCTGTGCAGATTTAGAAGTCTTTTTTTCCTGAGGTTTTGAATGGATTTTTCCACATTACTCCACGCAACATTCTGGGTAAGAATTGCCCCCACAGCCATCTCAAAAGGTGTCTCGGCAGGCCACCAGTTCAGGTAACCGAAGTGTTTTCTGAGTATTTTGTAGATTCTGTCAAGAAGAAGAGGAATATCCATCTTGTTATGTTTCCGAAAAATCGATTACATCACCGCAGGAAAATAATTCATCGGTCTTCTCATGCGAGATAATCTCAATCACATAATAGGCACCTGTTACAAAACCTGATATCCTGAATGGTGACAGCCTCTTTTCTACCTTAATTACAACCTTCTCTCTCGTCAGAAAGACGAGATCCAGGTCAAACCGCATAAAGAATGAATGAACTGCATCACATTTATCGATTACAAGCGCATCAAAACCAAGCGGGGTTTTCCTGAACATAAGTCCCGTAAACCTATCAATGAAATTCTCCGTCAGATGTGCTCTTTCAAAGACCAGTTTATCTGTTGTGCGGTTGATTATCTTAATCTCTTTCATCTCAGCTTACAATGAGTTCAAGCTTTGGACCGGCTTTCATAATCATCTTCTCACCCGATTCGTATATATCTCCGTCAATGGTATATTTCATCGGCTCGTCAGCCTCGAATATTACCTCTTCGGCCGCCGCATCAATGTATTTCTGCGGGTCAAGAGGTCTGCCGAGTCTTATCGAAGGCAGAGATGTTACGACACCCATAGCCTCGCATAAAACGCCGATAATATCAAAGCAGCTCGGTTTATCAAAGACCTTAACAAACGGGTTAAAGCCAAAACCAAGATTGTCAATGGTTGCAGCCACAATCATAAAATATTCCTTGTGCGGCCAGACATAACCGTCTACGGTTATCTTTGCACTGAACTTTCTGAAGAGCCACTTTGCAAAGTCACCGCCGCGGGTCGCAGACAGAATCGCTCTCGTAAGAATTGTAGCAGCCTTTGTGGGTGTAGGAGTACTTCCGGAGTAATATTCCTTCAGAAAATTAAAAGCAACGCCATTTGCAAACAGAAATCCGTATCTGCCATCAATATTCATTACATTTCTTTTTACTGTCTTAAACGGAATATTGTTGTGGTATTTTTCGACAATGTTAAAGAGAATCTGATTGCTGTCACCTCTTATGCCGACAGAATCTGCAATGGTATTCATTGTACCGCCGCGGAGAAGGGCAATCTTTGGCAGAGGTGTATCCCCGTAGACCTCGATAAATTTTGTAATTGTTATGTGGTTGGTACCGTCACCGCCCGAGAGGGCAAGAACCTCGATACCCTGTTTCTTGAATTCAACGGCAACCTCCTCCAGTTCAGTCAGATTTCTGGTTGCAGCAAGTGTCCCTTTAGAACCTACAATATATGCAAGCTTGTTTATTCTGTCAGGATTCTTCTTGTTCTGCCTTGAAAAAGGATTTACTATTACTCCTATACCTTTCTTCATAAAAATATTCCTGTAGAATTACTCTTCCGGAGGTATCCCGTCCGAAAGGTTATATTTCGTAATTTTATACTGAAGAGCAGACGGTTTTATACCGAGCAGCCTTGCCGCCTCCGCCCTGTTGTTCCCCGTAAGATGAAGTGTCTCTCTTATAATATTCATCTCCACATCGGCAATAAAACTCTCGAGGTTCATTCCCTGAGAGAAACGGGCGACCACCAGTCCCTTATCGTTTTTCTGGTCACACAGAGGACTTCTTATATGGAAGGGAAGATCCTCTGCCTCTATAATCTTTCCCGCGGAGAGCACAAGCGTCTGCTCTATGATATTCTCAAGTTCACGGATATTGCCCGGCCAATGATATTTCTTAAGCATCGCCAGTGCATCGTCAGAGATTCCTTCAACCTGAGACCGCGTCCTTTCCCTGTGCTTTCTGATAAAATAGCGGACAAGTTCGGGGATATCTTCCTTCCGTTCCCTCAGAGGTGGTATCTCAATCGGCACAATATACAGACGGTAATAAAGGTCTTCCCTGAATCTCTTTTCCTTTACCTCCCTCTTCAGGTCTTTATTGGTGGCTGCAATTATTCTTACATCAACTTTTACCGTCTTCTCCCCGCCTACCCTTTCGAACTCCTTTTCCTGCAAAACGCGCAGCAGTTTAACCTGAGTGGAAAGAGAAATCTCACCTATTTCATCCAGAAATATAGTGCCTCCGTCCGCAAGTTCAAATCTTCCGAGTTTCTGCCTGACAGCCCCGGTAAATGCCCCCCTTTCGTGACCAAACATCTCACTCTCCAGAAGCGTCTCCGTAAGAGCCCCGCAGTTTACCTTCACAAAAGGCCCGCTTTTTCTCGGAGATAATTCATGAATATATCTTGCAACCATCTCCTTTCCCGTCCCGCTTTCACCTGTAATAAGAACGTTTGAGTCGGTTACTGCCACCTTTTCAATAACAGAAACGATCTCCTTGATTTTACCTGAACCACCTATGAAAT
Source organism: Bdellovibrio sp. (assembly GCA_020725805.1). Taxonomy (GTDB): domain Bacteria; phylum Myxococcota; class SpSt-1050; order SpSt-1050; family SpSt-1050; genus SpSt-1050. The sequence continues at coordinate 16,988 of DYEF01000110.1, read as the reverse complement.
CCTCAAAGAGAAAGTGACTCCTTAATTCCTCTGTCAGGAGTCTGTTCTTTTCCGCAAGACGTGACTTCTCCTCCCTGTCCTTCAGAATCCCGAATACCTGCCTGAGCTTTTTTCTGATATCTGCTATCTGCCAGGGCTTCTGGATATAATCATATGCACCGAGCTTAATAGCCTCAACGGCATTTTCGATGCTTGCATTTCCTGTAAGCGCTATTATTACGGCCTGTTTGTCTATTGCCATTATTTCCCTTATTACATCTATACCCGATAATCTCTCCATTTTTATATCAGTAATTACAAGATCGGGTGTCTTCTGCTTATAGATAGCAATACCTTCCTCGCCGTTTGCAGCAGTATATACTTCGATCTTCGAATTCAGACCTAAAAATCTTCGGGTTTCCTCGTTTTCGATTGCGGTCTTCAGCCCGATTCTTATGGTCTCGTGGTCATCTATTACAAGAATACTTTTCATAACAATAATCTCAAAACGGACTAATAATATTTATTTGTCAGCATAAAGTAAAGAGAAAATTTCTGTTTATATGGACAGTGCCAGATATATCCCATAATGCCTGAAACCGATGACACAAAAACACTTGCTCAATACAAAAAATGAGTTATATTCCCGACATCTGTGGTATTCCCGACACCACAAACAGGAGGTATGGAGATGACAAGAATCAGTCTTATTCTTCTGATAGTAACAGGAATTATTCTTTCCGCTGCTTATCAGCAAGGAGGAACATCTATGACCAAAGGTAATATGAAAGAGAGAAATGAGATTGAGTCAAAGTATAAATGGGACCTTACTCACCTTTATAAAAATACCGATGAGTGGAAAAGAGACAAGGACCTGATACTGAACAGCCTAAAGGAGTTCGAGAAATACAAGGGGAAGCTAAAAAAACCGGAAGACATCAAGAAGGTTCTGGACCTGTACTTTAATCTTATGCACAAACTCTATCGCATAAGCGGTTATGCAATGATGTCATATGACCAGGATACGCGGGTATCTGACACTCTTGCCTTAAAATCGATATCCGAAAAGGTCTCGGCGGATTTCGGCGAGGCTACTGCCTTTATCGAGCCCGAACTCGTTGCACTTCCAGAGACTACTATAAAAAAACTAATAACGGACAAAAACTTTAAGGACTATGATATGTTTCTGAAGAACCTGCTAAGAAAAAAGTCTCATATACTTTCACGGCAGGAAGAGGAACTTTTGGCCCGCACAGCCACATTCGCAAGTGCCGGTTATAATATATATTCGGCATTTACAGGCGGCGAGCTCAGTTTCCCCGAGATAGAACTGACTACAAAGGAAAAAGTGACTCTGAATCAGGCAAATTATACAAAATACAGGGAATCGCCGGTAAGGGCAGACAGAGAGAAGGTCTTTACCGAATTCTTCTCCACATATATGAAATACAAGAATACTCTTGCCCAGTCACTCGGTTCTCAGGTAGATGCAAATATTTTCTATGCCAGAACAAAGAAATACAAATCCGCACTCGAGGCATCCATTTTCTATGAGAATATTCCTGTGGAATTATATGAAAATCTAATCAAGATGATAAATGAAAATCTGCCCGTGCTGCACCGCTACCTGAAACTCAAGCAGAATATGCTGGGGCTAAATGAACTCAGATATTACGACTTATATGCACCGATTACAACCGGTATACAGGACACATATTCCTACGAAGATGCAGTAAAGATTGCTCAGGAGACATTAAAACCAATGGGAGAAGAATATGTAAAAGTTGCAATCGAGGCACTCAGCCCCGGAAGCGGCTGGACCGATGTATATCCGAATAAAGGCAAAAGGTCCGGAGCATATATGACGGGCGACCACTACGATGTTCACCCATACATGCTCCTCAATTACAACGATAATTACAACTCTGTCTCAACGATGCTTCACGAACTGGGCCACGCAATGCACTCATATTACTCAAATAAGAATCAGGTCTTTGCAAAGGCCAATTATCCTATCTTCGTTGCAGAAGTCGCCTCGACCTTCAATGAGAATTTGCTCCTGAATTATATGTTGTCAAAGGAGAAAGATGCCGCCAAACGTAAGATTCTCCTCGGGGAATCTCTCGAGACAATGCGCACGACCGTTTTCAGGCAGTCTATGTTTTCTGAGTTTGAATATAATATCTACAGGGCGGCCGAAAACAAGGAACCCCTGACTGCCGATTTTCTGAACAGGACATATCTTGAACTCCTCAAGAAATACTACGGTGATTCAAAGGGAGTTGTAAAGATTGATGACCTCTATGCCGTTGAGTGGGCATATATCCCGCACTTTTACTACAATTTTTACGTCTACAAATACGTAACCGGCTATATTGCTGCCCTTTATCTGAGTGAAAAGGTATTGAAGGAAGGAGAGAATGCCCGCAAACCATATGTCGAGAATATGCTCAAGGGCGGATTCTCTGATTATCCTCTCGAGCTTCTGAAACGTTCAGGTGCGGATATGATGTCAAAGAAGCCTTATGAGGAGGCATTCAATATCTTCACAAAGAGGATCGAGGAACTCGAGAATCTGGTTAAGAAATAATTGTCTGCGGTAAAAGATATTCAATCAATAAGATTCAGGAATATCTGCAGAATTTTTGTCAGAGCCGCTGTTATATTGCTGCTCCTGCCTTCAATGCACAGGGAGATATTCCTCCCCCTCAGAAAGTAATTTCTGGCATCTTTATTATACTGCAGTACTATATTATACCGGATTCCCTTCACATACACAGCTGTTCTTACCATATTACCAGCAAGTTGCGGGCTGTTGAATCCGACAGGCCCGCCCTGAGGAAATCTGTTAACAACCTTTTTTACCTTCTCAAAGAGCTTCTGATATCCCGTATCAGGGACATAAGACTGCGAATCCTCGTCGGGAGAGGCAATGAATCTGTAATTTCTGATTGCCTTCAACAGCTCATTACAGAAGCCTCTGTCAGGTAAAACCAGCGGAGACCATAAAAGATGGCTCATAACAAGCCTTCCGAGACTTTTTCCGCCCGCAAATACAGAGATAATCCCGTTTGCGAATATCAGTGTGTCACCCTCTTCTACTGAGGATATATCCATAGACGGACTTTTATCTATAAAAGAGTATCTGATTATGTTTTTTTCGGTTTTTTTAATTCTGATTCTTGCAAAATCCCTGATGCATAGACTTTTTGCCGTCTCCGTCCTGAACGGTACAGGTGTCAGGTAGGCTGTTTCACTGCTGTGCCGGGCATCAGAACGAAATATCTTTTTCATCTGCCGAACAATCCTGTATGTATCTTTGCAACCGAGTCTGCAGGGAACAAATCTTATATCAGACTCAAACGGATTGATAAACGGATTAATCTTATCCCCGGCTTCCGCTCTTCTGATAAACCAGTTAAGCCCTGTGTCAACCGTCAGGTATAACCTGTCTTTAATATAAGCATCTATGCAGCAGGACGGATAGCCCAGTATCTCCCCTGTTACCCTGATAGATGCAATATCCCCCTTCTCCACAAGTCTTGTGTGCCTGATAAGAAGATTAAACGGCTTTTTCCTTTCAGAATAAAACAGGTCTGTACCACCGGATGAATTCTTCTGAACAGACACATACCTGAAATACTTCATTGCATTCTTCTCTGCCTCTCTTACCTCACTGCTGTCAAAAAACTCAATTCTGCCGGCAGTCCTGTCAGAGTGACGCATAAATTCAAGTTCTTTTCTGAAAAAATCTGTCTTAAAATTAGTTTTCATCTGTATTCACTCAGTACCTGCAGAATATCATCTGTCTTAAATGAGTGTGTATCAGCCATAAATAATCTGTTATGGAATTCCTCTATATTTCTCTCTCTGAATTTCCAGCACGCTTTTTCAGCAGACAGACCTTCTTCTTTGATAAGATAATAAATAGCCGAGTTTCTTTCTGCAATAAGTCTGTTCAAAAAGGTACGTTTGCTTATTTTATTTATACCGACTGCCTTCATCATTCTGAGATTATATTCGATTGATTCAGTAGTAGTAAACGGATGAAAAAGAATGAAATTGAACAACTCATATCTGTTCAGAATCAGTGATTCGCGGAAAACATCTTTGAGTTCATAGATTACCGATATCGCCTCAAGCACCCCTTTGCTGTCAAGATATCTGTTGAAAAGAAGCAGGTCTTTATCATAAAAACTTTCGATGCCTACAGAACAGAGTATCATCTGATTACCGGTTTCTGATGCAACCGTAAGGGCTTCTGCAAAGTCTTTCCTGTTATCAATCAGAATTTCGGGACGGAGTGTCATTATTACCCTCAGGTCTTTTATACCAAGATGCATTAAAAGTGAAAATATTTTGCCCGGCCTCTGTATATATTTTTCTCCGATAATTCTGACCTCGCGGTTTTCCCTCTTTTGGAGATAATTCAGGGTTGAGACAAATATGTTTCTAAGGTGCGTATTATCTCTGATCTCCCACCTCACGTCCGAGTCAGAATCAGTACAGAATGTACAGCCACGCATTTTAATCTTTTCTGCTGTAATCAGATTTTTATAAAGAACATTATCCCTGATACTGCGGGAGTAATTGCAGCTGTTCGATAAAACAAGATGAGGGATATATCCGGATTCATTTTCTTCCTCCCTGATATCTGCATCAAAGACAGGAATCATTCTGAATATATCAGCCTTCTTTCCGAATCTCTTCTGATAAAACGTCTGAAAATATCTGCTCAGGATAGTTTTGTCCGGACTCAGACGGGAGTATTTATCCTTGTTCGTTACCATCAAATCCGGTATGAAGTCCCTGACTGTTTTCTCAAATATTCTTATGTCATTATGCCTTATATAGAGAGACTCAATATTATTCCTGAGAAGAAATCCCCTGATATAGGGCATCCTGACATCAACATCAAGATTCTCTTTCTTTTCTGTGTGTTCAGCGAGGAGTACTCTCATTCACCCTGTTTTGCCCTCTTAATCCCGAGCGCCTTGAGTCTCTTGTGAAGCGTGGTCCTTTCAACTCCGAGTATTCTTGCGGCTTTTGCGATAATCCAGTCGGATTTTTCGAGTGCATCAAGAATCATCTTCCTCTCGACATCTTCCTTCGTCTTTTTTAATGAACCTGACGGGCTGTATTCATCCTTTTCGGATATAAAATCAGGCAGGTCCTTCTCGTCAATAATTTCTTCCGACAATATAACTAGACTCTCAATGACATTCTTTAACTCTCTTACATTTCCGGGCCAGTTATATTCAACAAGTTTTTTTAAGGCATTTTCTGATATTCGTTTTTTGATAAGGCCGTTTTCCCTGCACACATTCTCTATGAATCTCTCGACGAAGAGAGGTATGTCATCTCTTCTCTCCCTTAAAGGCGGCATATTTACAGATACGACGTTCAGCCGGAAGAAAAGGTCTTCCCTGAATTTTTCCTCTGAAATCAGCCTCCTGATATCCTTATTGGTTGCCGCAATAACCCTTATGTCGACACTCTGAAATCTCTCACTGCCGAGTCTTGAGAACTCTCCTGTCTGGATTACACGAAGTATCTTTGCCTGTGCAGCAAGACTCATATCGGCTATCTCGTCCAGAAAGAGTGTTCCCCTGTCTGCAAGTTCAACAAGTCCCTTCTTCGAGTCGTTTGCACCCGAGAAAGCCCCCTTTTCATAGCCGAAAAGTTCACTCTCGATCAGTTCGGAAGGAATTGCAGCACAATTGACCTTGATAAACGGAAACTGTTTCCTTTTGGAATTCTGATGTATGTATTTTGCAACGAGTTCCTTTCCGGTGCCGCTCTCCCCGGTAATGAAAACACGGGCGTTCGTCGGTGATACCTTTTTTATAATCTCCAGAACCTCCAGAATCTTCTCTGACCTTCCTATAATCTCTTCATCCCTCTTCATCTCCTTGAGTGCCGCAAGCTCTTCACAGAGATTCTTCTTTTCGATGCAGTGATTAATGGATATCAGCACTCTCTCCCGGTCAAGCGGCTTTTCGAAGAAATCATATGCCCCCTTTTTTATGGCCTCTACCGCATTCTGAATATTGGCGTGACCGGAAATCATTATAATATATGCCGAAGGGTTGATTGCCTTAATGTCGTCGATAAGCCTTATTCCGTCATCATCCGGGAGCTTTACATCCAGCAAAATGAGGTCATAGGGAGTTTTTCTGATTTTTTCGGTTGCCTCTCTGGCCGTTGCGGCCTCATCCGCAAGAAATCCTTCGGATGAGAGAATCATCGATAGCGTACGGCGGATATTCTTCTCATCATCGACAATAAGGATATTATATTTTTCGGAGGACATATTAAACTATTCTGCTGTCTGTTCTGTATCTTCCTTCTCCTTGCCCTTCCCTTCCTTCTTTTCCTTGCCGTCTTCTTCCTTTTCCTCACCGCTGAACCCGCCTATGCCCTTACCCGAATCCTCAAAGGCATATTTGAAATTGAGAATCTGTTTGTTGACGACTACTACATCCACCTCTACTTCATCCTTATTGTGAAGTAATTTGATTGTGTGTTTCCCCGGTTTTACGGGAACAACATCTATCTTTGTAACCTCTCCCACTTTCTTGCCGTCTATAAATGCGATTGTATTCTCTGCCGGTATGACCTCAAACCTTATACCCGTTGTAACATTTTTGGATGACTTTTTAGCCTTCTCCTCCCCGGCATATAGAGAGACCGAAAAGATGAGCACAAGAATGATTACTGAAAAGAGAGTCTTTTTCATAGTCCACCTCCTGAAAAACACCCTGCATATGCAGGATATATTACAATATTAATACCCAACATTGATTAAGTAAACAAAAAACGGTTTTTATCTTTTTATCTTGAACGTATCTTCTGCGGACGAATCGACCTTTATCTTTCTGGACTTTGTGGAAGTCTGCGAAGAGAGGGATTTCCTTTTCAGTTTCCTGTTGGTAGTACTGGTAGTGGTCTCTCTCTGTCTTGATACCACGTGCTGCAGTTCCTTAACTATCATCTCTCTTGTCTCGCTCTCCTCCCATTCACCCGCAATAGAGATATTCTCCACGTTGATATCAAGCAGTTCGGAATAATAAACCAGAATCCGCTTTCTCCACGGCTCACCCGAATATTCTGCCTCAACCTTTTTTCTGCCATTCTGTCCGATAAGTTCACACAGTGTCGGGTGATCCGAAAGGGCAAGAAGATGTGTGGCAAGCATATCTGAATCCGAAAAATCATAAAGCAGAATCTCTTCACCGTTTTTAAACGAACTCTCGAGAGCAGGTGTGGCTGGTGCAACTACCGGGACAGAGGCTGACATCATATCGAGAAGCTTCAGAGGAATAACCCCGCCTATCACATTTCTGTTCGTATCAGAGAGGGGAACAACCGCTGCATCGGTCTTTTTATATATCGACTCCAATTCGGAACCATACCGAGGACCCTCAAACCTGAACACATCGTCAATCCCCATTTTCTGCAACTTTGTAACAATGTCCCCCAGCTTTTCCGGATTTGTAAAGCCAACCACATTTACCTGTATGTTGCGGTTTTTTTTCAGTTTCTTAACCGCCCTGAAAAACGTATCGGTATCCTCCCACTCCGAAAAGCTCCCGATATACAGTATATTAAATACATCCTCCTTCTTGCGTTCATCCAGCTTCCTCAGTTTCACAACGCCCGGGATAAACCTGATCTTATCCCCGAACCCTTTCTGCGAAAAGTATTCCATCATTTTAAGTGACGGCACCAGTATTCTGTCTGCCTTTTCAAGGCACTGGCTCTCCTCCTCCTTTATCTGATTATAAAGGCTCTGGGACAGGCCTGAAAACTTGAGTTCCCACGACGAGAGTGAGTAGATGTCGTATATGATACTGAACCCGTAATCCTCCTTGAAATTGCTTGCAACAAGACCGCCGAAGGGGTCGGTAAAATGAATTACATCGTACATCCCTCCCTCAAGCTGTCTCGACAATGCCCTCCTGAATGTGCTTACCCGCTCCTTAAAGTTCATATTCTCTACCGGAACCCTGTAAATTCTTGCCCCGAGCCACTTCTCGAGGTGTGCAAGACCTTCATATTTCAACGTAAGAACATCCACATTAAAGGCGCGTGTCAGACAATCTGTCAGCATCAGTATCTTTGTTGAAGTGTACGATGCATCCGGGACACACTCGAAGCTGACTATAAGAATCTTATTCTCCATTGCAGAAATGATTATACAGCAAAAACACATTTTGTCATCAAAAATCCTTGAGCAAATATTCTCTTGAATAGTAGCCATTTGTGAATATAATTGCCGGATATTTTTCTGAGGTGAGATTTTATCACCACAGAATTATTTTGTAGGGAAATGTTCGTTATTGCCGGTCTCGGAGGTTTATGATGCTTTCAAATGAAATCAGAGATGCCTTTCTGAAATATTTCGAATCAAAAGGACACAAAATTTTGCCGTCGAGTCCCCTCGTACCCCAGAATGACCCTACACTTCTCTTTACAAATGCCGGTATGGTTCAGTTCAAGGATATCTTTACAGGAAGAGAGACAAGTCAGATTAAAAGGGCCACCACCTCACAGAAGTGTATGAGGGCGGGAGGAAAACACAATGACCTCGAGAATGTGGGACACACGGCAAGACACCATACATTCTTTGAGATGCTCGGCAATTTTTCCTTCGGCGACTACTTTAAGAACGATGCAATCGCTTTTGCCTATGAGTTTTTGACAAAGGTAGCTGGCCTTGACAAAAGCAGACTATATATAACGATTTACAGAGATGACGAAGAGGCTTTCAGACTATGGCAGGAGGTAGCAGGATTCGAACCTTCCAGAATCTTCAGAATGGGAGAGAAGGATAATTTCTGGGCGATGGGGGATACCGGCCCCTGTGGTCCGTGCAGCGAGATAATCTATGATCAGGGAAGTAATGTGGGGTGCAAAAGACCCGACTGCACCGTCGGCTGCGACTGTGACAGATTTCTTGAAATATGGAATCTCGTCTTTATGCAGTACGAGAGAGATTCGGACGGACAGATGAAGCCCCTCCCCAGACCATCGATAGATACGGGGATGGGACTTGAGAGGCTGACAGCAGTTCTGCAAAGCAAGCTCAGCAATTTCGATACCGACATTTTCAGAGAGATCATAGAAACCGCGGCAGAGATAGCTAAGGTCGCATATCACAAGGAATCGTCAACCGATACCTCCCTCAGGGTAATCGCAGACCATTCAAGAGCTGCATCCTTTCTGATATCAGACGGGGTTCTTCCTTCAAATGAAGGCAGAGGGTATGTCCTGAGAAGAATCATCAGAAGGGCGATAAGACACGGACATCTGCTGGGCATAAAGGATATCTTCTTTTATAAAGTCTGTGAATCTGTTGTAAAGAAGATGGGAGGACATTATTCAGAGCTTGTAAGGAGCCTCGACCTGATTACAAAGGCTACACGCTATGAAGAGGAGAGATTCAGAGAGACCCTCGAAAAGGGACTCGAGATACTCAAAACCGAATTCGACAGACTCAAAAAGAACAATCTAAATACAGTGCCGGGAGATACGGTATTCAGACTATACGACACATACGGATTTCCTGCAGACCTGACATCAATCATTGCTCAGGAAAACGGATTTGTAATTGACTTAGCCGGATTCGAGAAGGAGATGGAGAAGCAGAGAGAGAGGTCGGAGTGGAAGGGCTCCGGCGAGAGAGCCGTCGAACAGATTTACAAGGAACTGAAAGGAAAAAACATTTCGACTCTTTTCAGGGGGTACGAGTCCGAAGAAGAGACCGGAAAACTTCTGGCAATAATTCACAACGGAAATCTGACCGACTCTCTCGGTTCAGAATCGGATGCAGAGCTCATATTCGATAAAACCCCTTTCTACGGTGAATCCGGAGGACAGGTAGGAGACACAGGAATAATCGAAGGTGCGACTGCTGTATTCGAGGTGCAGGACACAAAGAAGGTGGAAGATATTATAATCCACCGCGGACGACTCAGAGTCGGAAAAATTAAAACCGGTGATGAACTCCAGCTGAGGATAGATTCACACAGAAGGTCAAGAATCCGTGCCGCACATTCAGCGACACACCTTCTGCACAGAGCCCTCAGAAAGATTCTCGGAGAACATATCAAACAGGCCGGCAGTCTTGTCGAGGCAGACAGACTCAGGTTTGACTTTTCGCACTTCGAACAAATACAGGAGGATGTTCTGGAGAGAATCGAGGAAGAGGTGAACAGAACAATCATAGAGAACCTGAATTCCAAAACGGAGATAAAGGATATCCGTGAGGCAATAGGCAGCGGAGCTGTTGCACTATTCGGAGAGAAATACGGTGAGAATGTCAGAGTTGTAAGTATGGGTGACTCTGTTGAACTCTGCGGCGGTACTCACGTTAAATCAACAGGCGAGATAGGTCTGTTTTATATCCTGAAGGAATCGGCCGTTGCATCCGGTATCAGAAGGATTGAGGCGGTCTGCGGGATGAACGCGCTAAAACTCGTCGAAAAAGAGAGGAGAATTCTGAGAAGGACTGCCGAGATGCTGAAAGTCAGCGAGGATAACCTGACGGCGGCCGTTGAGGGACTGAGGGAAAGAATATCGGACCTCGAAAAGGAGATATCCGGCTATGAAGACAGACTCTTCTCATGTTATGTACAGGATATCATTTCTTCATCCGAGGATATTGGTGGTATAATAACCGTAGTCTCGGAGGTTAAGGCAAAGGATGTAACGGATCTGCGCAAAAAGATGGATATGATTCGGGAGAAGGAGAAGAAATCGGTAATCTTTCTCTATTCAAAAATCAATGAGAAAATCTCTCTTGTTATGAATGTGCCGCGGGAACTTACAGACAGAATAGATGCCTCCGCTACAGTCAGGGAGGTATCGAAGATTATAGGCGGGACAGGCGGCGGAAGAAAGGATATGGCACAGGGAGGCGGAACGGATCTTGCAAAGATGAACCTGATACGGGATAATGTTATAACACTACTCAAAAAGGCCCTTATAAAACCGCAATAGCATACAGCAAATCTGCCTTTTACAGACTCTGATATATTTTTCAGTGCCTAAAAATTATTTTTTTCTCTGATGACATAAACACAAGGTTGTGATAGTAAAATCTTTTCAGGCAGAATCGCTATGAAAAAGTCAGTTTCAGAAATATTCCTTCTGTTATACATATGCGGATGTTATTCCACAGAAATAATCTCGTCCGAGAGTATTGATTCAGGACAACAGATTCAGGACTGCCTCAGATATCCGGTGGTTCTTATGCCGTCTGACAGGGAAGTGATTCCCGGAGAGACCGTATATCTGAGACTTCTTGTACACCCTCTTGTATGCCCTGATGAAATCACGGGATTTGAGTGGTCACAGATATCGGGTCCCGCTGTTTATCTGACGAATAACGGCTCCGACAATACAAGCTTCATTGCACCTCCCGAATATGAGGATATTATCCTGCGAGTCAGAATAAAGGGAAGGGACCAGAATTACGAGGATTCGGTGCTTCTGCGGGTTGTTGACAGGGTTGAAAAGATTGCACCATATGCGGATGCTGAAGGAGATATTAAAATACCTGTTAATTACGCTCATAACGTCTCCGCAAATTATTCACAGGGTACAGACCGGACGAATATGAAATACCTCTGGATTACCCTGCCGGAGTCAAATCCCCTGCTCACAACCGGAGATTGCGAAAAGATAGAGACAACGGTTACACTGAATCAGGAATCGGTTGTCCCTCAGATTCTGCTCCTTGAAGTTATGGAGAACGGTCTCCGGTCGAGCCGGAATATCAAACTGATTTATTCAAACACCGAAACAAAATCGGTTATAACGGCACCAAGGTTCTGGCCGGTTCAGTCCGTGATCTACGCCACGGCAAATTCAAAGGTCGAGCTGGAAATAAAAAATATCGAAAACTATAATGCATCCGAAATTCTGTGGTATCAGCTTTCCGGAAACAGTGCTGAATTGAGAAAGACAGAACGGGGTGCAACGGTATATACCCCGCAATATGTAGATGACCTTGTATTTGCGGCCTTTGTTAGGGTCGACGGCCTCTTTTCCCCACCGGTACTTTTCAGGATAATATCCGGCAGGAGCACCGGCATGGAACCACCGGTCGCAAATGCAGGTTCGGACCAGAAAGTGAAGACGCTCTCTGAAGTCAGGCTGAATGGTTCAAAGAGCACCGTAAGCTATCCCCGCAAGATAACCTATAAATGGAAGCAGGTCTACGGAAATTCTGTTACACTCAGAGACAGCGACACCGCATTTCCCACCTTTACGGCACCGAGACTTCTGGGAAAACTGATATTTCTTCTGACCGTCAGTGACGGATATGTCACCTCGCGTCCTGATACGGTCATCATAGATGTCTCAAACTGACAGAGAATAAAAAAAGGGTCGAATGGAGGGACTCATTCGACCCAATTGTGGGACCCGGGAAGGTCCGGAGGGCAATCTAATCCATAAATCTGAAATATTTATTCTTTATCTGGGGTATTGCCGAAATGCCGGCTCTTGACAAGAGATATGCCGCTATCTTCCTTCTCGAAAAATCATCCATATCCGTAAATTTTATCCCCATTCCTCTGACTTTTACAGGGGATACCATCGAATTATTGGTGGCCCAGATGACCTCACCTACGATGTCAAGCGGGATTTCCGAATTCGGCAGGACAAGCCTGATTCTGACCTTTGTACCCGGCTTGTCGGGTGTCTTTGTATCGATATATATCCCCCTGAGACTCAGATTGATAAATCTTGTAGTAAATGTCTGGTTATCCGATATATAGATGCAGTCAACCGGAGCATCATATCTCGGGAATGTTCGCCTGCCACTTGAGGGAACGGAACTGCCTCTTCTGCCCTGTCTTCTGTCTACGAGATTAAGTTTCATACCGCACCTCCGGATGAGTCCATTTTTAACACAGAAGAACAAATCGTCAAATTTTTGGCAGAATTTCATATTTGACGCATTGCGTAAAATAAGATTGACAAGCAGAGAAAGCTAAATAAAATATCCTCTTGATAAGCGGGAGGGTTTGGCCAAAGAAGAGTATTATTTCTATTAAGGAGCAGTAAATGAATGAGCCAAAAATAATAAAGAGGTATTCCAACAGAAAACTCTATGACACAATAGAGAGCAAATACGTAACCTTAAATGATATATCGGAAATGATTCGCAGCGGTACTGACGTTAAGATAATTGACAATCAGACAAACAAAGACATAACCTCCGCTGTACTGGCTCACGTCCTTTTCAACGAAGAAAAGTCCCGGTCGAATCTGTCAATAGGGACACTCAAGGAACTGATACAGAGCGGACAGGAGACACTCTCCGACTACTATCACAAAAAGGTTCTTCCCAAGATAAGCAAGGAAAAAGGCACCAAAGGACAGCCGAATGACTCTGATTCGGAGGGTTCTGTCGAGATAACATCATTTCTCAAGACATCACTTGATAATCTGGAGCGTCAGTTCAGACTCAATATTGATGACTTCATAAACACATTTCCGGCTGTCAGGAAGATCCGGGAGGAACTGGACAGAATTTCGGAACGACTGGTCAGACTTGAGAGCAGACTTGATTCCATCATAGAGAGGATGGAGAAGAAAAAGAAGGATGGAGATAACTGATTTTACAAGACAGGTCAGATACAGAAGAGAGGGGAAGACCGCACTTGTGCTCGCGGGCGGCGGATTTACAGGTGGCGTATTCGAGATAGGCGCAGCAAGGGCTCTCAACGATATCTTCGACAATTTCACAATAAACGATTTTGATATCTATACGGGTGTCAGCGCCGGTTCCTTTGTAGCCTCGTGTCTTGCAAACGGCATATCGGCAGAGGAGATGTTTAAGTCCCTTATCGAGACATCCGCTCAGATTCCTGTCCTCAGACGTGAGTATATCTTCTATCCGAACATCAGGGAATTCAGAAGAAGACTCAGAAAGGCTCCTTATACCATTATTTACGCCTGGCTCAACTATCTGAGATCACGCGAGGATATGAGTTTTACCGATATGCTCTTCTCTCTGACGGAGCTCCTGCCGAGCGGGATATTCAGCACACAGAGAATCGAGGAGTATCTGAGATTCGTATTCGGGCTGAACGGATATACAAATGACTTCAGGAGTCTGAAAAGGGAGCTCTACATTCCCGCGGTCGACCTGAATACCGGAGAGACCGTGGTCTTCGGCGAGCCGGGTTACAGAGATGTACCGATTTCAAAGGCCGTCAGCGCCTCAATTTCACTGCCCGGACTATACAGCCCTACCGTAATCAATAACACAGAATACGTAGACGGAGGTATCGACAGAAACCTATACGTCGACCTTGCCGTAAAACACGGCGCAAAACTGGTTGTCTGCATAAATCCGGTCATCCCTATATATAATAACCCCGAACAGATGGCAATAAGACTGATTTCAGGAAGGACGGCCTATCTCAGTCAGAAAGGCCTTGTGGACATACTATCCCAGACCCTGAGAATAATACTTCAGAAGAGAATCGATGATATCTACGGAAACCTGACAGAGAGATACCCGGATGTGGATTTTATTATCATTCAGCCCGAGCGGGAAGATGCCACCCTCTTTTCGTACAATGTTATGAGATATTCCACGAAAATCATTCTTGCAAGGTACGGATTTCTGAATACCAGAAAGCAGATCGAAAACAGTTTCGAGAGTCTCAGGGAGAAATTTTCAAGACACGGCATTATTATAAGTACGCGGCTTCTGAATCAGGAATATGATTCGATGAAACGTTCCCAGTTCAACCTGAATTCCGTTGTAAACATACTCTCATCAGTCCCGTTTCTCAGAAGGCTCAAAAAAGGTGAAGATTCAGAGGAATCAGTCCAGTCCGGCTAGGGGTCTGTCTTATTTATCCAGTCAAATATGTTGTCTCTCTTAGGTGTAAGATGACTGTAGTAGATATTCAGTTCGGTAATACCGGATTTGATAAATTTCATAAAGTTATTGTAGTATGTCAGGGAAGACAACTCATAAATCATCCTTTTAGAACATTTTTCCCCTGTATTGAATATATCTTCGCTGCCGATTATCCTTGAATCGGCAATTATCTTTACCCATTCATTCGGAAAATCAATCTTGCAGAGAATCTGAAGAGCATCCCTGTCGGCCGGTCTTAATACCAGTCTGAAGTCAGAAAACAAATCGTCTCGTAAAACAAATTCCGCAGCAGACGGGGCATCCAGAGTGATTACCAGCTCCCTTATTCTCCCTTCCCTGATATAAAACAACTCGAAACTCTCAGGAATTCTCTTGAAAATCAGGAAGACGTTATAAGGTTTGAGCATATTGAGTTCTTCAATCTTCTTTGCATCAATAAATTCATTTACTACATACCCGACCTTTTTCGGACTGAGCTGTTTTATGTTCTTTATCCTTGTTTTGCCTGTATCACCGGAAATAATGATATTATAATTAACCTGCTGCCTCGAACTGAGCATTGCCGGAAGACGGCTGTCAATCCATCTGTCGTTTATCTCGAATGTTATGAAACTGCGGCTGATACCGGATATCTTATCAATCAGATTCTCCCCGGCGTCATAAGGCAGGAAGAAATTCTTGCTGTAAGGTCTTACATTGATTTCCAGAGCCAGTAAAAATAATACGCTGAAAATTATCTCTTTCTTAAATGTGCCTTTATCCATTTAATGAATTTTTCAATCCCCTCTCCGGTCTTCGAAGAGACCTCAATTATGTCAATATCAGGATTGAGACTCAATGCGTCCTTTTTTATTTTGTCAAGGTTTACATCCAGATGCTCCTTCAGGTCTATCTTGGAGATGATTAGCAATGAAGATTCCTTGAACATAAGAGGGTATTTCAGGGGTTTGTCCTCACCTTCGGTAATCGAGTGAATCATTATTTTGTAATCCTCACCTACCTTAAATTCGGCTGGACAGACCAGATTTCCGACGTTCTCGATAATGATTATATCCAGTCTTTTTCTGCCGAACCCCGCAAGTGCGTTTTTTATCATATTGGCATCCAGATGACAGGCACCACCGGTATTAATCTGAACAACAGGGACACCGGCCTTCTTGATCTGTTCAGCATCCAGAGTCGTTGCGATATCGCCCTCTATCACTCCTATTTTATATTCTTTCTTAAGTTCTTTCAGGGCCGTTTTCAGAAGTGTCGTCTTGCCGGCACCGGGCGCACTCATTAAATTAAATACAGTCGTACCCGTCTTTATGAAATATTCCCTGTTTGCTCTCGCAATTGAGTCATTGGCCTCAACAATGTCCTTTACGACCTTAATTTTCATCTTTTACCTCCACATTTAAAATTCGTATTTCATTCCCTTTAATCAGCTCGGCATGCATATCTCCGCAGACCGGGCATACCCATATCATATCCTCAGGGGAGTATGATTTCTGACATGAAGTACACTTCACTTCGGGTTCTATCTCATCTACATAGAGAATCTTCTGGCCCTTTTTATCCAGAAGGACCTGAAGGGAAAACTCAAGAGATTCCACCGAAACACCCGAGAATCTGCCAATCTCCATAAATATCTTATCTATCTTACAAAGCATCTTCTCCCCTATAACATCCCTGATGCTCTCAACAATATTCTGTGCTATCCCGAACTCATGCATAGGCTTGATTCATTTAACATAAATATTAATTTTTTCAAATTATTATTATTCATTTCAACTTCATTAAAACAACAAATCGTCTTGAGTAAAAGTGTGTCAGAAAACAGCCGGACCGAATAACAACATAAATACCACAGCATCTTAATAACCCGATGCAAAATCTTAATATACGAATCTTGATACGGTAATCCGGGCTTTGTTTTTGAACAGGCTCTGTATATCCTAATTATTTCCGGCAAGAGGAGTAGCGTAGTTTGGCGTACTGATTTTTGTACCCCGAGCCACAAATTATGTCTGTCTGCCTCCCCGCTGTAATTATTGCTGTATTGCTGTATATTGCTGTATACCTGTATTTATGAAAGGTGGGTTGTCCTCCATAT
>DYEF01000109.1 GCA_020725805.1 Bdellovibrio sp. | reverse complement strand
AAGAAATATGTATGTTTAAAAGTAGTGTTTCCCTCTGTAGAGTTGGGGGAATTTTTTATCAAGAGGTCTCTGGGATACCCCATTTTCCATATATCCCAGTGCAACGCAAAAAGCTCTTTTGGAACAACACCCGTCTAAAAAACCATTTGACACAATGTGTCATATGTGATAAGATTAACTGGTTATGGCGATTGATTTTCTTAAAAACCGCTTTGAACAGATGATCAGGAATATGATGCTTGCAAAGGAGCAGAATGTAAGCGACCTGTATAAATACCTCCTTTCGAAGCTGCCCGAATCCGAAATAGAAAATAATGAGATCGAAAGGATAATACATAATTACGAGGCGGTCTGCGGAAATTACGTCAGGCAGAGCAGGAAGAAATTCCTGAAGTCACTGAATTATCTCAACAGAAGGTTTTATCAGAATATCAGACCTGAGTTATCAGAGCTTAACCAGAGGCTTGAGAGAGTCGCCAAGAAGATTCAGAAACTCCAGAGGATGGTCGATGAGCAGAATAATTAAATATGCCGCGGTGGCAGTCGTCATCTTCTACGGCTGCTCCAATCCGCAGTCTCCGGGCAGATATTACAACAGGACCGAGGAGAATTTCAGCACGAGTATCAGGTCGCTCGAGGAACAGAACAACGAGAGCCTGAGAAACGCCATTTCGCTTCTGATAATGAGTAAGAACGGGGACCTTTCGTATAGTCTTGTCGAGAAGATAAGCCAGAGTATAATTTCAAACTCCCTGAAGTACGATTTCGACCCGCTGTTTATTACATCGGTGATTTATAAGGAGAGTGAATATAATCCGTTCTCTCTTTCGCCGCGCGGGGCCGCCGGACTTATGCAGCTTATACCTCGTTATTTCGACGAGGTGCAGGTAAATATCTATGATATAGATACCAACATCCAGAAGGGCACGGCCGAACTCTCGAGGTTAAGGGAGAAATACGGCAATTATACAGATATGCTTATGGCCTATCTGGGGGGAGAAGGGCTGCTCAAAAGCTATAAAAAAGGTGAGATTTCGGAAGAGACAGCAATTCTTATGAACTACTATGCACATATCATCCTTCTGAATTACCAGATACTCTCCGCCCGCTTCAGGGTGAATGTCAATACCGAGACCGAGCTGCTATCAATGTACTGATATTCAGAACAGATTTATCTTTTTAGTCTGTTTTAATGACATTTTTTACTTTCTCTAGTGTGTATAGACCAATAAAGTGAATTTTGTAGTATTATCGCTATTAAGAATTACAGGACAATGTATAAAAATTTTGCTGCAATAAAAACAAATGAAAACCTTACTTGTTTGAGAGCAGATTTGCATATAATCTTTCAATAACCTCTCTGTGTCTGGAAATATTCATTACGACAGATGAGTCAGGTTTTTCGATTCGGATTTTCTCCTGCAATATTTTTTTAATAAGATTTGTCAATGAATCTCTTTCGTCCGGATCAAACAGAAATCCGTTTCTCCCTTCCCTGATGAGTTCCGGGTTCCCACCTCTTCTGGAGGCAATTACAGGGGTGCCGTAAAGGAGGGCTTCGTGTATCACGAGCGGTGAATTCTCCTCCCAGACCGACGGGACAACGAGATAATCAATCTCCCCGTATATTCTCCCTTTATCTTCGGGCCCGAACTCACCTCTGAACTCTATATTTCTCTGTGATTTGAGCCTTTTGGCCAGAATCAGGTCGTTTTTATCGTTTCCCCATATAAGGATTCTGACGGAGTCTTTCAGTCTCTCTGCAAGTTCTATCAGAAGGTGAACTCCCTTGTGTCTGCTGATAGTCCCCGCGAATCCCAATCTTAGTTTGCTGCTTTGTTTCTTCTTTTTTCTGTATTTCCCCGCTTTCTCGAATCCGTAGTCGAGATGAATTATATTGCTGTGGCCGGTATATCCTTCGTAAAAGTTCTTGTAATACAGGGAGGGAGAGATTAACAGGTTTATTCTGCCGAGAAATTTAAGCATCTCTCTTTCCCTTTCGAGCATCTCGTCAGGGGTCGGATGAATCCGTAATAACCTCAATCCCTTGACAAGATAACTCAGATGAGGCAGAGAGTCTCTGATTCTTTCAAAAAGGAAATTGCCTTCGGTCTGTTTGTAGATTTTTGTATCGACCGGGGAGATATTCAGTTTAGATGTCCTGTAACAGATTGCGCATTTTAAGGGAATCTTGTTTCTGCACCGGTATCTGCCCAAAAATAATCTCTGTCCGAGGTTCGGACAAAAGTAATAAAAGTCGTGAAGTGTAAGTAATGAGGGAATCTTCAGGTCGCTGGTGGTTTCGGTATAACCTGCAGAATGGAATATAAGATGCTGAAAGTGTACTATGTCGGGTCTGAATTCTCTCACTATTTCTGCAAATTTTTCATCCAGTTTTCTGTCTCTGTATGTCTCAGAAAGATTCTTATATACCGAGTCGTAGTAAAAACCTCTAACTTTGATTCCGCTGTATGTGTAATCGAAATCCGAATATTTTTTCTTAAGGGGGTCGAACCTTGCGGTATAAACGAGGACGTCATTCTTCCTGCTCAGGGCCTTTGCAAGCGTATATGTATAGGTTTCGACCCCTGTGGATGAAAACGGCAGAAAGCCGTGGATTACAAACAGAATTCTCATCAGAATAATCTCTTCGAATCCAGAAGGATTGTTACGGGTCCGTCATTTACAAGGTATATCTTCATCATCTCCCTGAATCTTCCCGTCTCTGTCCTGATGCCTGTTTTACGGAAGATGTCGACGGCCCTTTCGTAGAGTCTCTCTGCCTCATCGGGTATCATCGCAAGGTCGAATGAGGGTCTGCGGCCTTTTCTCACATCTCCATATAAGGTGAACTGGCTTATTACCAGAAGCGAGCCTGCAATATCCCTGACTGAGAGATTCATCTTCTTTTCATTGTCTTCGAATATCCTCAGGTTTACTGTCTTGTCTGCAATATATTCAATATCGGATTCTGAGTCATTCTTCCCGATACCTAAAAATACCAGAAGTCCCCGTCCGATTGAACCGGTAATCTCCCCGTTTACTTCACAGGAGGCGGAAAGGACTCTCTGAATTACTGCTCTCATTTCTGTCTTTTTATATCCTGCAGTTTCTTGTCAGGTCAGCGTATGTCTCTCTCTTCCTGATAAGAGAGACCTTCTTGCCGTCGACCAGCACTTCGGCAACTCTGGGCCTTGCATTGTAGTTGGAACTCATCGAAAACCCATAGGCACCAGCACTCATAACCACAAAATAATCTCCCCTTTTCATTGCCGGCAGGACCCTTTCCTTTGCTATGTAATCTCCCGATTCGCAGATCGGTCCTACAAGGTCTCCGAAAATAGTTTTCGAAAGTTTTGACCTTTTGACCGGTAATATCTGATGATATGCCTGATACAGAGTTGGTCTGATCAGGTCATTCATTCCTGTGTCTGTTATGATGAACGTCTTGTGTGCCTTTTTGGTATATAGGACCTTTCCGAGAAGGATGCCGGCGTTTCCGATAATCGACCTCCCCGGTTCGAGAATAATCTTTACGTCCTGACCCATAAGGATATTCTTGAGCTCCATCGACAATTCGGAGGGGAGCGGGGGTTCTTCGTCCTTGTATTTTATGCCGAGTCCGCCTCCGAGGTCGAGATATTTGATTGTGATCCCTATCCGTCTGAGGTTGTCT
Source organism: Bdellovibrio sp. (assembly GCA_020725805.1). Taxonomy (GTDB): domain Bacteria; phylum Myxococcota; class SpSt-1050; order SpSt-1050; family SpSt-1050; genus SpSt-1050. The sequence continues at coordinate 8,033 of DYEF01000109.1, read as the reverse complement.
GTGAGCCTGATTATATTTGATAAAGACTGAATAAACGGTTCGGTGGCAGTTATCTGTGAACCAATGTGTGAATGAATACCAGTGATTTCGACATTTTTTAGTTTCTTTGCATAAATGTATAACTCAAGCGCGTTTTCAATAGGGATGCCGAATTTGTATTTCTTGAGTCCCGTTGAGATATACGGATGAGTCTTTGCGTCGACCTCCGGATTGACCCTCAGGCCTATTCTCGCCTTCTTTCCCATCTTCTTTGCAATATTGTCGATCTCTCTCAGTTCCTCCTCTGATTCGATGTTGAACATCAGAATACCGGATTTTAAGGCAAATCTTATCTCCTCTTCGGTCTTGCCTACCCCTGTGTAGACAATCTTTTCCGGAGGGATTCCTGCCTTGAGGGCGAGATAGAGTTCACCGCCGCTTACGATATCCGCACCGGCACCCATCTTTGCAAGGAGCCTTAGTATCGAAGGGTTCGGATTGGATTTTACCGCAAAACAGACAATATGTTCGATGTATCTGAATGCGTCGAGATACGTTCTGAAATGTCTCTCTATTGTCTTTCGGCTGTATACATAAAGCGGTGTTCCGAATTTGTCTGCAAGCTCAGAGAGGGGGATCTCTTCGGCATAAAGTTCTCCGTTTTTGTACTTAAAATGATGCATATAATTCCTCTTCTAAGAAAGCTGGGCATTCAATTCGTTTTCGAGTCCAAAGGCATCGTGCAGTACCCTGACCGCCATTTCGAGATGTCTGAGGTCAATGATACAGCTTACACTGATCTCCGATGTGTTTATCATCATAATATTGATTCCGTGTTCGGATAGAGTCTCGAACATCTTTGCAGCAACACCCGAATGTGTCCGCATACCTACTCCCACAATTGATACCTTTCCGATATTTTCATTTACATCAATGTCAGTGTATCCGATTTCCTTTTTGAGGTCCCTGATTATTTTGAGTGTCTCCTTTGTCTCGCTGCGTGGAATCGTAAATGAGATATCTGCACGTTCATCACCCTTCGCAATATTCTGGCCTATCATATCTACTATGATATTTTTTGCGGCAATCGACTTGAAGATGAGCGCCGCAATACCGGGTCTGTTCAGTGCACCTTTTACGGTAATCTTTGACTGGTTTTTGTCGTGGGCGATTGCGGATACGACGACCTTTTCCATATCTTTGTCCTCCGTTGTTATAAGAGTTCCTTCATTGTAGTTGAAGCTGGATTTGACCATAAGCGGGACGTTGAATTTTGCCGCCACTTCAACAGAACGGGTCTGCAGGACTTTTGCCCCGAGAGATGCGAGCTCGAGCATCTCCTCATAGGTAATCTTCTTTATCTTCCTTGCCTTCTTTACGATATTAGGGTCAGCAGTATAAACACCGTCAACATCGGTATAAATTTCGCACAGGTCTGCTCTCAGGGCATATGCAATGGCAACCGCAGAAAGGTCACTGCCTCCCCGTCCTAAAGTGGTCACCTCTTCAGTCTCCTTTGTAATTCCCTGAAATCCCGCTACGACAACTATATATCCATCTTTTAGAGCCTTTTTTGCCCTTTCGCCTGTTATATATTCTATGTGAGCCCTTGTGTGAACAGAATCCGTATATATTCCGAGTTGTCTCCCGGTGAGTGCTATTGCCTTCTTACCAAATTTTTCAACCGCCATCGCAGTTAGGGCACAGGTTATCCTCTCTCCGGAAGAGAGGAGAAGGTCCATCTCTCTTGTTGAAGGATTTTCATTTATCTGATGGGCAAGATTAATTAACTTATCTGTCTCACCTGCCATTGCAGAGACAACCACAAGAACAGAATGCCCCTTACCGGCTGTCTCGACTGCTCTTCTGGCAACGTTCTGTATTCTCTCGATATTGGCAACAGATGTGCCGCCGTATTTCTGAACAATTAGCATAAAGACTCCTTAAAGCCTGATACCGGGTTTCAGTTTATATAATAATATATCTGCTTTTGCAACAGGATTAATCGTCTGCAGGGCCGTCAAATTATCTTGATATGGAACAAGTAATGTGATACTAAGTGTCAGATGTTTTGCCTCATACTGCACCGGATATCTTTAATGCTCTTTCGGTTTGATTCTGTAGGAACCGGTTTTTTATTCGTTAAACATTTTTTTTCATATGTCAGTTCTGTTCAGGGCTTTCAGGGAGGTTTATTATGAAAAGAGTATTCTTTGTTCTTCTGGTCTTCCTGCCTTTTATCTTCTTCTGCAGTGAAAGGGAATCCGAATTCTCTGATGCGGGAACCGATATAATTCAGGCCGCGGATGTCATTTCGGATGACACAGGAAATCAGCCTCTGTTTTCAAGGCTTTCTGCAAGCGGCAAGAGGATAGTTGACTCTAATGGGAATCCCGTTAGGCTGAGGGGATTTAATATCGGCGGCTATCTCTTTCTTGAAACATGGGTAAATCAGATCGACCATACGACCTCTTCGAGGGCATATAAGTTTGCACAATCACATATATACAAAGACGAGATAGTTGCGGCATTGAAGGAGAGTATTCCGGAGGCAAAGAAGGGAGACCCTCTCCCGAATGTATGTATAGGAAACGGTTCGGGCTGGCTCGACAAATTCACAACAGAACTGAAGAAACTTATCCCCGAGACAGATGCTGATGCTTTTGTAAACGAACTGAAGAAGTATCCTACTATTTGTGATGACTCTGATTATAAATTACGTGGTCTTCTGGCTCAGAGATTCGGAATTGCGGCGAGGGACGAACTGTTGCTCAGTTTTATCAGAAGCTGGATTACCGAAGAAGACATAAAGTGGATTTCAGCTCAGGGATTTAATCTTATAAGGGTTCCCATTGGTTACAGGACACTGACGACCGATGAGGATGCCGAACTTCCCGAAAAGCTCACATATAATGAACCGGTCCTTAAGGCAATCGATGAACTTCTTAACTGGTGCGAAAAATACGGTGTATATGCAGTAATTGATTTACAGGAATCTCCCGGCGGGCATAACGATTATTCCGATTTCAAGGGTAAATTATATGAGAATGAAAAGATGCAGGCTCTCACGGTCGAACTCTGGAAATATATCTCGAACAGATACAAAAACAGGGATATTGTGGCGATGTATTCACTCCTTGCGGAGCCTTTCGATGCCCCGAGTACGGATGCAAGGGATGTCGTTTACGATAAGATCGTAAAAGGTATCAGGGAGAACGGTGATGACCACCTCCTCGTAATTCACGACGGTTTCAAGGGTATGGGGAGTTTTCCCGAACCCTCTAAATATAACTGGACGAACGTCGTCTATTCGACCCATATCTTTGAGTTTGATGCAACGTCGCTCTCGGCCTATCAGACACTCATTAGTCTGTATGACCAGATTTATTCAGATGCACAGAAGAGGTATAATGTGCCGTTTTTCATAGGGAGCTTCTCTGTAATCAAGGATATCGACTGGGCTTATGAAGCCCTCTCGGAACTTGTCAAATGGTATGAAAAGAGGCAGTATCACTGGTCTGTCTGGACTTATAAGAGGATAGATTCTCCCGAGGCAAAGATTCTGTTCAATCACTCATCGATGTGGGGCGTAAGGTCCGTCTTAAAATCTGAGTTTGAGAGGCCGGACATATATCTCGATTCGAAGGATGAGATAAAGAGAAAGTTCGAGAAATACAGGGAGGTTGTTTTGGAGCCAAATCAGAGGATGCTCGATATATTAAAGTCCTTTCAGAAATAAACGGAGGAGATAATGAAGAGGATTCTTTTAGCACTTGTTTTGATTCTCTCTGTATCCTGTCTGGATTCGGAGAGAAAACCTGATAAAAGCCTGTCGATGCTCAAGGTTGACCGGACATATTTCAGGGATGTTCACAACAGATATGTCTATTTCAACGGAATCAATGTGGGCGGTACGAATAAACTGCCCGTAAAACCGATTCCGACGGCCGACCCGAGGGGACAGCCGGTGACGTTCGTGGGCAGACCTTTTCCCCTGTCGGATGCAGATAAATGGTTTTCGGTCTTAAGGGAGCTGGGATTTAACTCGATTCGTCTGGTTGTCAACTGGGAGGCCGTTGAGCACGACGGGCCGGGCAAATTTGATTACGAATACCTGAACTATATCAGGGAGATAGTAAAGAAGGCAAACGATTACAATATCTATGTGCTTGTAAATTTTCACGAAAATCTCTTCTCGAGAATACTCTTTGTAAACTTCAACAGGAAACCTGCCTTCGGAGAGGAAGGTTCTCTGGAATATATGCTCGCGTCTGTATTTCCGGATGAATCGGAACTCGACAGGGGGAGGGTAAAGTTTGATTCGAGGACTATGGGAGACGGGGCTCCGATGTGGGCAGTTAAGGCCTGTCTTCCCGAAAAGAAGTTTGACTCCAGAAAGTGGGGGACATTCAAACTGCTCGGCAATCTGGGTGATGCATTTATGAGAGACCAGATAATAAGCAACATAAATTCGCTTCTGGGAGATTCCGGTCTTCTGGGTCCGGTTCCGGCACAGGAGGAGAGAGACCTTTCGAAGTGGCTTCAGGATATGGTCCTAAAGATGCAGAATAATCTTAAAGAACCTCTTATTCCTTTCGATGTAACTGAGACAACTGACGTCTTCCCGTTTACGAACTGGTGGAACAATACGCTTCTGAGTTATGATATCAACAGATGCTACGCGGCCTTCTTTGCCGGTGACAAGGTATATCCGAATTACGAATATGAATATCCCGACCTTAGTGACCCGAGCGGAAAGAAGATGATAAAGATGAACGTGAAGGATTATCTGCAGACCGGATATGTAAACTCGTGGGTTAAGGTTGTAGAGGCTGTCAGGGATCTGCCCAATGTGATAGGGTATGACCTGATCAATGAACCTCCCGGGGGATTTCTGATGCTTACGATTATGTCTGCATACTTCTCTTCCGAGTTCAATCCACAGTCTGTCAAGAATCTCCTTGTGAACATCGTCGGGGAGGAGAGGGCCGAGGCTTTATACCGTCTTATCTTTCTCTTAAATCTCCTTCCTGTATTCCCGACCGATTCGTACTTTGAGGACCGGTACGTCAGTGCACACAAGTCGGAGGTATATGGTTATGCCGATGAACACCAGACGGAATATCAGAGCTGGCTTTCGCTCAATGAGGCAAAATATCAGGACAGGACAAAGGATATGAACGAGGCAGACAAAGCGGCATTTCTGAAGACCCGTTTCTATATCGACGAGCACAGGGACAAAATCGAGGAGGAGAAGGCCGAATACAAAAAGACGCTCAGAAAACAGTATGCGGCGGATGATATCGATACATTTGCAACGCTCGATCTCAATATGAATTTTGTGGTCTATCTGGTAGAACTCTACAAGAGAATCGGAACGGCAATTCAGAACGCTGACCCGAACGCAATTATTTGGCTCGAGGAGGGAGGAGGAGCCCTTGATTCACTTCTGGGCGGGACGATAGGGACAGTCAATCTTTACAAACCGGAGGAACTAAAACAGGTGGTCTTTACCCCACACTGGTATCCGGATATATATCCTTTCTTCGGAATAAATTCGCCGCCGCGTGATTTCAATGTGGAGGAGTGGCGGGTTCAGGATTTTACTCCATATATAAAGGAGAAGGTCGAGGCTGTAAAAAGCACTTTTGGTCTGATGCCGACGGTCTTCGGGGAGTTCGGGACCTATTTCAATTACAACGGTATTGAGAAATCGAGAAAATCAGGTTACAGAATTTCTGCAGAGATACTCGACAATTACTATGAGGCATTTGAATCTCTCTTTATCGGCAGATTGCTCTGGTGTTTCTCTGCGGACAACTCATACGACAAGGGAGACCTGTGGAATTATGAGGATTTCTCGATAATAGACCCTGAGGGGAAACCGCGCGGAGAACTGGCATTCTCAAGACCATATCCGAAATTTTTGTCCGGCAAACCTTATAAAATGCACTTTTATTCCGATTATCACTATTACGACTCCTCGAAGGGTATTTTAGACCCGTGGCGTGAGTTCTATATGTCGATGCAGAGCAAGGAGTCTGATATGCCGACGGAGATATTCGTTCCGTCTGTTCAGTATAAGGACGGATTCTATATCTGGCTCTCCGACGGATGGGGGATGTTTGACAAAGAGAGTTCGACGTTCTTCTGGTATCCTACTGCTGACGAACCGGGAAAGAATCACGAAATCACGATAAGGCCCGTTCAGGCGCAGAGAGAGTATACAGACTGGACATATTTTTACAAAGACGGAAAACTTCTGGTCGGTAAAAGAAATTAAAAGAGGAGAGCCGTTATGAACAGAATAGCTATAAGTTTACTTCTGGTTTTAATCTCCGGTATTGCGGTGGCAGAAGAGAGTAAGGCAAGAAAGGCGGAGCTGAATATTGAGCTTCTGAATATGTTTATACTGAGAAATGATACCGATTTTGACAGGACAGAGCCTTTTTACAGCAAATACGGACAGGAGATGGGACTCGCCGGGACATTCTTCAAGCCGATGCTCACTCTCAGTGCAAATGAGTTGGTCAGGTTTTACTGGGAGGCAGAGATAGGTCTGGATTTGTGGAGCAGGAATAACCCTGATGTCGGTCTTGATGAAAACAACTCATCTTATGCCATTGGCCTGAAACAGAGGGAGATATACGGAGAGGTCGGGCAGGATGGCTTTGTCCTGAAAGCTGGTTTTCAAAGGGTAATGGATATTTCGACACTGTTTATAAACCACTGGATAGGGGCACTCAGGATTGGTTATCAGCAGGATGAATACGGAGTTTTTATGACAGGCGGGGAATATCCGGACCAGACTTACAAGGGTTGGGATTTTACCTCGTCCAATTTTATGACAGATGTATATCTGGTAGGTGCCGACGGATATTATAGAATTCTGGATGAACTAAAGCTCAGGGCCGGAATCTATTTTGTGGATGATATGCACCTGATTGACAGGAGAAGGCAGATAACGGCACTCGAGGGTGGACTGGGGTTTAATCTGGAGGATTTGGAGATATCTGGGTCGGCTACCTATTTGCACGGATACAGGCAGAAAGGTGGAGCCGATCTGAAAAACACAAATATATCTGCTTACGGATTTATGTTAAGCGGGACATACAATTATGACAACATGATAAAGGTTGAAGGTGTCTTCTCCTATATGTCTTCGGACGACGAATACGAGGGGAATGACTCGGGGGCATTTTTGTTTGGTTCCAGAAGGGCAGGACCTTCTCTCATACTGAGCGAAAATGATATGAGACCGATAGGCGATAATCTGGATAAGCGAATCGGGGCTTTTGATGGTGTCTTCTACGAGATGAAGGCGGGTTTGATCGGATTTGATCTGGGGATATACTACATACGGAACTGGCTCAGAGTCGGACCTGTAAGCGGAGTTCTGATGACAGCAGAGAAGGAAAATTCGTTCGGTTCATCTTTTGTGGGGTGGGAGAATAATCTTATTGCGGAGGGAGTCTTCTTCGATTCGCTGTTGTCGGTTCAGCTGATAGGAGGTATCCTCGTGCCGGGAGATGCAGGTGCAGCATTGATCAACGTTGTGAATAAAACAGAATATAAGGATCAGGAAGGAAAGACGGTCTCGGTTACAGAGCCGATCTATTACCTGCAGTCCGGAATAACAATGAGATATTGAGGATAGCCGTTATTCGGTAATAAGACATCTGCTATTTACCGGTGCCAGGCATAATGAGTAGTTCAGCTTACTAATAAATCTCGAGTATACATACGCAGGTGGTACTGCCTTTGCCCCCTTCACAGGATCAAATCCACATAACTGTCTCAATAAAGGATTCCGCATCAACTCCCGTCTCAATGAACTTATACTACTATGCTGGGCTACATACATTACAAGCAGACTATTCCATATAGCCCTCACAGGATATTCATTCCTCCCCTTATACCTTATCCTCTCAAGCATCCTCATAAACTCTTCGTCATCTGCATATTCCAAAACAAGCTGAAATCTTTTTAATTCAGGGAGGTTATCTATATCTTGCCAATTGAATAAATATCTGTTAATTATCTTAGCCATAGTT
>DYEF01000108.1 GCA_020725805.1 Bdellovibrio sp. | reverse complement strand
GGAGTTCAGACGTGTGCTTCTTCCGATCTAACCCACTTTCATAGATGACACCGGCAGAAGAGATATAATCACGGAGGACAGCCAGACCGATGGCCTGTACAATACCGACTCAGAATTCAGGCGCGATTCATATCCCGACTATGCAAATGATGATGATAGCGGTTGCAGCTGCAGTTACGTTCATTAGACCGAAAGGCGATATAAGTTTCAATATCAGTTCAATCCGGACCAACAGACTGAATACTTGATGTTAATCAGGAAATATAGTAAACAGACTGAGAGAGGAGGTATTTATTATGCCTATGTTTGAGATCACAATCGTTCCGCTCGGGACAAACTCCCCGTCACTCTCCAAATATGTCAGGATATCCTATGAAGAGATAAAAAAATCCGGTCTCAAGTTTCAGCTCACACCTATGGGTACCTGTATTACCGGAGATTTCAAAAGCGTATCTGAACTTGTAGAGAGAATACACGATAAATTCGCTGCACTCGGGATAGAAAGAATATCCACACATATAAAAATTGATGACAGGAGAGACAAAAAGATTACTTTTGAGTCAAAGATTAAGGCAGTAAAAGGGCGATAGATTTAAATTTTAAATACAGACCCGCTTTCAGTCTCTTCCCTTAGTTTTCGAATCACCCTGTGTTCATCTGTTCTGGCACCTTCAATACATAAATCTATATCCGAGAAGTTCCTGTTTGTCTTTTTTGCCCTCGAACCAAATAATATAATCTTTCGGGGATTTATTCTCCCGTCTATTATTCCTGTTATATCCTTTTAAATCAGTTCTAATCCTCTTTTCATAGGGATGAATATATAGTAAAACGTGAATCTCTTCAATAAATATATTTGCTAAACTTCCCTGTTTGTATCTAGTTTTTCTTTACCCTTTTTGAGATGTAAAACTGGAGATAAACTGCGACAGTAATTACAAAAATCGAGATGAACTGGCTGGTGGACAGATATGGCTCGATTACAAAACCCCTTATCTTATCGCCACGCAGGATCTCGAGGAATGACCGCAGAATAGGATAGAGCGTCATATACATCAACAGGACCTGTCCGTCAAACCGCTTCCTCGTTCTGAACAGAACAAGTATGAGAAATATAATCGTCTCACCAAAGGCCTCGTATAGCTGAACGGGGTGACGGGGAATACCTTTTGGGGCTATCGATTCGGGGTGATTAAAGACAACAGAGAATATAAAATCCTTAGCACACTCTTTGCCGTAACAGCAGCCGGCAGAAAAGCAGCCCAGTCTCCCGAATGCATGTCCTAAAGATACAGACGGAATCAGAATATCTGCAATCTTAAAAAACGGAAGTTTATGCTTTTTGGTATAATACAGGGTAAATAAAGCCGCACCTATAAATCCGCCATACCATACCAGACCGCCTTTATATATTTTTATAAACATCGATGGGTCTGCCATATATTCATCCCAGCTTACTATGATATATACAATTCTTGAACCAATCAGTCCCCATATCAGTATCCAGAAAGTCAGGTCGGATATAAGCTTTGGCTCTATCCCGAGCTTCTTTGCCTCACGGGTTGCAAGCCAGAGACCTACGATAAACCCGACTGCTATAAAAAAACCATAGGTGTGAATAGCAAGCGGGAAATCCCCGATCTTAAAAGGAAGCTCAAAGAGTTTCGGATACATTTTTATCTTCCTTCCTTCTTACCGAGTGCCACAGAAGTGCAGCACCGGCAAGCATTACAAGACTTATAATCTGCGAACTCGAGAGCATATTAAAAAAGAGACCCCTGTTGTCATTCCTGAAAAATTCAACAACGAACCTGAAAACGGCATATAATGTAACGAAATGAACTATTATCTGACCGTCATATTTTTTATGCTTTCTGAGATAAAGATACAGATACAAAAAGAGCGCCAGAGAGAAGAAAGACTCAAAGAGTTGTGTCGGCAGCAATGCCGGAGTTTCCATATCCTTCGCCCTATCTACCACTCCGGCGTTTGCGAGTTCTGCAAAAGCAGCACTCCCTTTCGGGAAGTGAACTCCCATAAAGGAATCTGTATGTAGTCCGAAACAGCAGCCGTTTAAAAAGCAGCCAAGTCGTCCGAAGAATAACCCTATCGCTGTTCCGTAACCTATCGTATCGGAGGTAAAGAGCATATTCATCCGTCTGATTCTCATAAATATCAGAGCCGCAAGTGTTCCGAGAATAAATCCCCCGTAATAAGCCAGACCTCCCTTAAAGATATTAAATATTCTGGACGGATGTGCAATGTAGAACCTGATTATCTTTTCTCCCCTGTTAAACTCCTTTATTACATCATCCCCGCCCTCTTTTTTCAGCTTCTGGGGGTCCGGCCCGCATTTGTCAATCTTCTTTGAACAATATACGTCGTGAGGTATGTCCTCGACCACCACGTGCATCAGTCTTGCCCCGATCATCCCGAAAATTACGATCACAATAGCAAGGTCTGTAAAATTCTTGACAGAGAGACCGTTTTTTCTGAATTCAATTATTCCGATTATTGTTGCAACAATAAACCCGACTGTCAGAAAGAAAAAATACGAGTGGACGGCAAAATCACCTATATTGAACAAAACGGGTTTCATTCTGCCTTTCTTTCGGTCTCACTTACTGTTTCACTTTGCGAAACGACATCGGACTTTTCGCTTACCTGATTTTGCAAAGACTCCTTCTTTTCTCCGGACTCACTCTTCTCCAGAAACAACATATGAATAATCATCAGAATCACACCGCAGGTAATTGCAGAATCTGCAATATTAAAGGTCGGCCAGTGGTAATCTTTGTAGAACCAGTGTATAAAATCCACAACATAGCTGTTGACAACTCTGTCATAGAAGTTCCCGAATGCACCGCCGAGGATGAGGGATATTGCAACGGAGAGGACTCTCTGCTCCTTTTTGATCTTGATGAAGAAGTATATAATGAAAAGTATTGCTATTATGCTCACAATAACGAAAAAGGGTTTGCGAACTGAATCATCCATAGACCCGAAGATTCCCCACGCGGCACCGGGATTCTCAACATATCTGAAATCGAAATAACCTTTTATTACATCTATCGCAGGTTTACCCTTGAGCGCACTTATCGCCCATTTCTTTGTTATCTGGTCCAGAATAAACACTACAGGGATAACAATTACGGCAACAATATACTTAAAATTCACCTTTCCTCCTTCTTATCTGTTAAGTGCCTGATGACATCTCGGGCATATATCTCCGGTAAATTCAACAGAGAATTTCCAGCACCTCGGACATTTTCTGCCTGACGCCTTTTTAAGACTAAATACTGCTCCGCTGTACATCTCAAGTGGTCTTGAAATTATTGCATCATCAACCTTAACATTAATTCCAACATCCGAGCAGATAAAAAATTCCTTCAGGTCGATATTTTCCGTCGTTTTTCTGAACTCAGCAAGATACTTTTCGGGTATCTCAAGAAAGACTGCTGCCTCAAGCGACTGACCGATAATCTTCTGTCTCCTTATCTCCTCAAGACCTTTTAGTATTTCATCTCTAATTTTCAGAAGATTATCCCATTTGGAGAGCATTTCAGAATCATATTTATATTTATCTGATTCAAAGTTCTCAAGGAACACAGATGACTCCTTACCATTGTAAACAGGCATAAACTTATGGGCATCCTCGGCTGTAAATGATATAATTGGAGCAAGAAGTTTTATCAGTTCTCTGGCAATAAAAAAGAGAACCGTCTGTGCGGACCTTCTCTCCTGTCCGTCTTTTCTGAATGTATAAAGCCTGTCCTTGATTATATCGAAATATATTGCGGAAAGGTCTGTGGCGCACATCTCGACAGCAGTGTGATAGACAGTATAAAATTCGTAATTTTTATAGGCGTTGAGAATCTTTTCTGCCTTGTAATTGAACCTGTTCAGGGCAAGCCGGTCCAGTTCAGTAAGCTTATCGTTGCCGACAGAGTCCTTATCGGGGTCGAAATCAGACAGATTTCCGAGAGCAAACCTGATCGTATTTCTTATCTTCCTGTAATTTTCCGAAAGCAGAGATAGCATATCGGTTGTAAAGATTATATCTGCGGTATAATCCACGCTCGAGAAAAGCAATCTGAGAATATCTGCACCATACGTAGATATGACCTCCTCAGGTGCAATTACATTCCCGAGCGATTTGCTCATCTTCTTGGCATCCTTATCGAGTATCAGTCCGTGGGTCAGAACAGCCCTGTAAGGTGCCATATTCCTGTTGGCAACCGCCGTAATCAGTGAAACCTGAAACCAACCTCTGTGCTGGTCAGTCGCCTCAAGGTACAGGTCGCACGGGTAAGAGAGGTCGTCATTGCCTTCGAGGACGGCGCGCTGACTGACGGAGGAATCAAACCAGACATCCAAGATATTCTCCTCTTTCGAAAAATCAGCGCCACTACACTTCGGGCACTTAAGGCCTTCGGGGAGAAAATCTGAGATATCTCTCTTAAACCAGCAATCGGCTCCCTCTTTGTATGTAAACTCTATAGCCTTTCTGAAGACAGATTCATTAAGGAAGGTATGGGAGCAGGACTTACATTTTACCGCCGGGATTGGCACTCCCCAGTATCTCTGCCTCGAGAGGCACCAGTCAGGTCGGATCTGCACCATATTGTAAATTCTGTCTCTTCCCCATGGCGGAATCCATTTGACGCCATCGATCTCGTGGAGGAGCCGCTCGCGAAGGTCTGCATGGTCAACGGCGAGAAACCACTGCTCGGTTGCCCTGAAAATAATCGGATTCTTACATCTCCAGCAGTGAGGATAGGAATGGTCGACACTTTCGCTCTTAACAAGCACACCGCTTCTCTTTAGTTCCTCGATAATAGGCTCGTTCGCCTTATGCACCTTCATACCGGCATAGTTCGGGATATCTTTTACAAATCTCCCCTCTTCATCGACAGGGGTGTAGACATCCAGTTTATATTTTCTGCCTATCTCATAGTCCTCTGCACCGTGTCCCGGGGCTATGTGCACCATCCCCGTTCCTGTATCAGTAGTAACAAAGTCCGCAAGTATGACGACAGAATCCCTGTCATACATCGGATGCCTGAGTACAACACCTTCGAGTTCACGGCCTTTGATTTCCCTGATTACCTCCCCTGAGATACCGGTCTTTTCCATTACCTGACTCAGGAGAACCTTCATCAGGACAAGAATCTCTTTTTCTGATTCTACAAAGACATATTCCTCGTCGGGATGGAGGGCAACGGCAAGATTGGCCGGAAGAGTCCAGGGGGTTGTCGTCCAGATCAGGAAATAGAGCGGTTTACCGAAACTCAGCCCCAGTTCCGATAATCTTTTGTCACCGCTTCTGACAGAGAACCTCACATAGATGGAAGGGGAGGAGTGGTCGTGATATTCGACTTCTGCATCAGCAAGCGCTGTCCTGCACTCAGCACACCAGTGAATAGGCTTGAGCCCCCTGTAGAGATATCCGTCCCTGAAGAGGTCAAAGAGCGCTTCCATTGTCTTTGCCTCATAGTCATAATTCATCGTTATATACGGTTTCTCCCATTCGCCCACACAACCCAGTCTCTTGAATTCTTCACGCTGGATATTCAGAAATTCACCGGCATATTTCCGGCATTCTTCCCTGATTGTCAGCCCGTCGGTCTTTTTACCCTGAAATTTCTTAATAACATTATGTTCAATCGGCATTCCGTGGCAATCCCATCCGGGGACAAACGGGGCATCGTAATTCATCATAAACCTGCTCTTTACAATAAAATCCTTAAGAATCTTATTGAGAGCCGTACCGAGATGTACGTGGCCGTTTGCATAGGGAGGTCCGTCGTGCAGAACGAATTTTCTGCTTCCCTTTCTTCTCTCCCTCATCCTGTGATAAAGGTCCATCTGATACCACTCAGAGAGAATTCTGGGCTCAAGACTGACAAGATTTGCCTTCATCGAAAAATCGGTTCTGGGAAGTGATAACGTATCTTTGTATTCCACTTAAGATAACCTCCTTAAGGTAAAATGGCTATATAACATAAAGTAAAGAAATATATTTTTCAATAATTTTTTTAGAATCGTCTTCGGACTGAAGACTCATGCCGGTTTTGCCGGTTCTATAAGTAAAAAACCATATAATCCCCTCCAGAAGATACAGAATATCAGCGAAATGAGATATTGTGCCTCTCTTTGAATCTCTCTATGAGATAATACGCAACCGGAACTATTAGCAGAGTTATCACAAGTGAAAGGGCCTGTCCTCCTATAATCACCTTTGCAAGCGATGCCCTTGCGGCAGCTCCCGGCCCCGTACCGAGGGCAATCGGAATCATTCCTGCAATAAGTGTGAAAGTGGTCATGAGGATTGGTCTTAGCCTCGCCAGATTTGCCTCAACGATTGCCTCGTAAAGAGGTTTCCCCTCACGTCTTAAGGTGTTGGTGTAATCGATCTGCAGAATACCGTTCTTCTTGACTATTCCGAAGAGCATAAATACTCCAAGGATGCTGTAAAGATTCAGATATTCACCCAGCATAAGAAGTGAGAGGAAGGCAAAAGGCAGGGTAAGCGGTAGTGATAAAAGAATAATGACCGGATTGACAAAACTTTCGAACTGCGCTGCAAGAACGATATACATAAAAATAAATGCCATTCCGAATGCCATAAGGAAATTTGCGATCGTCTCTCCGAAGAATTTACCCCTGCCTGAGCTCTGTCCCTTATATCCGGACGGCAGGTTGAGTGAATCCTTGATCGAATTAAACTTTTTTATCGCTGTATCGAGGTCGATATTCTCGAGATTCGAATATATCGTAACAAGCCTCTCCCTGTTGTATCTCTTGATCTCAACGGGTGCATTCCCTTCGGTTGTCCTTGTAAAGTAAGAGACAGGAATCAGGCCCGCCTTCTGGGAGAGAACCGGCAGGTTCATAATCCTGTCAACATCACTCCGGTCCTTTCTGTCAAGCCTAATCCAGACGTCATACTGTTCTGCTCCGTCCCTGTATTTTGAAACTCTCTCCCCTGCCACGAGTGTCCTCAGGGTGAGTGCCAGATCAGAGGGTGTTATACCCAGATCCATCGCCTTCTGGCGGTCGATAATAATCCTCACCTCAGGAGACCTCTGTGACATAGAGGTATCTACGTCCACAAATCTCGGGTCCTCTTTGAGTTTTGCTGCCATAATATCGGAATATTTCATAAGTTCCTTCAGTTCAGGTCCGGTAAACTCGTAGCTGAATGCATAACCGCTCCTTGTTCCGCTCATACCTCCGAACTCCGAGACATTGGTTCTGAGTTCGGGATATCTCTTGAGGATACTCCTTATCTTTCTCATAACAGAGAGCTGACTGTAGTCTCTCTTCTTCAGGTCTACCATCTGCACATATATAGACCCCTGAGTTACATCCTCCGAGCCGAGTCCGGATGAACCTATCTGCGTAAGGGTCAGAATAATTCCGTCTATTGACTGGATATCCTTCTCTATTTTCTGAAAGACTGCATCAGTTTTGGAGAGCGAAGAACCGCCCGGGACAGTTACATTAACAAGGAATTCACCCCTGTCGTCCATAGGCATAAAATCCTTACCCAAGACAGAGAGAATCGGGAATGTGGATAAAAATATGAGTGCCGAAACCAGAAGGGCGATATAAGGATGCTTGAGTCCCCATTCAATGATGTATTTGTATGAATTTTCGAACCATTTGTATATCCTGTTCTCCTTCGAAAGTTCCCCGCTCTTCTTTCTTCTCAGAAAGACCGAACAGAGCATAGGGGTAAGAGTGAGCGAGATAAGGAGTGAGACTGCGATTGCAACAGCCGTAGTAAGACCAAACTCGTTGAAGAACCTCCCTATCATACCCTCCATAAAAGCAACCGGCAGAAATATGACTACCAGTGAAGTGGTAGTTGCAATAACGGCAAGACCTATCTCCTTCAAACCGTCCTGAGCCGCCTCGAATGCAGATTTTCCATACTCCTCGATGTGACGATATATGTTTTCAAGCACCACAATTGCATCATCTATAACTATTCCGACTGCGAGCGTCAGTCCAAGCAAAGTCATATTGTTCAGGGTAAATCCCATAATCCTCATAAAGATAAAGGTAGCAATAATGGATGTCGGTATGGCAACAGACGCAATCAATGTTGCTCTGAGATTCCTCATAAAGAACAGAACCATCAGCGAGGCAAGTATCGCACCCAGTATCAGATGCAGATTGAGTTCGGACAATGACCTCTTGATAAAAACCGACTGGTCACCAACGATCTTCAAATTGATATCTGCGGGCAGAAGCGGGGTAATCTCCTTTAATCTCTTTTTTACATTTTCAACCACCTCAACGGTATTCGTACCGGATTGCTTGACAACCTGTAATGCAACCGATAGTCGCGGCTTAGAGCTTTCTTTGTCCCATATCCTCGAAAGCGTCCTCGGCTCTTCAACCGAGTCTTCAATTTCAGATATATCTGCAAGCGTTATCTGTTTGTCCTGAACCCTGTGAACGATTACCTTTTTCAGGTCTTCAATCTTTTCAACCCTCGCCATAGTCCTCAGAACAAATTCGGAGTCTTCCCTGTCTATCCTTCCGGAGGGTATCTCGATATTCTGTGATGCGATAGCAGATTTTACCTTCGAAACCGGGATATTGTAGAGCTTCAGTTTATCGGCGTTCAGAAATATGTTTACTGCCCTCACCCAGTTGCCTGAGGGATAGACCGCCCCGACACCTGTTACATTTTCGATAGATTCCTTGACCTTAAGTCTTGCAATCTCAGAGAGTTCCTTCAGGTCCCTTTTGTCGGAAGAGACGGAGATGGTAAGCACCGGGCTCGCATCTATATCGACCTCTCTTATCACCGAATATTCCGCATCCTGCGGCAGATACTGAACGATTGTGGCAACCCTGTCCCTGATATCCTGTACCGCAGCGGCAATCGGTCTCTCGAGTTTGAATCTCACCACAACACGGGAGACACCTTCCATACTCGAAGAGCGAAGTTCGTCAATCCCCTGCGCGGTATTGACGGCCTCTTCGATAGGTTTTGTAATCTGAGCCTCTACCTCTTCGGGGCTTGCCCCCTTCCAGACAGTCGTAATCGTAACTATAGGAAACTCGATTCTCGGCATAAGGTCCACACCCAGCCTCATATACGAAAAGCTGCCAAGCACAACGAGAAGGAGAGTCAGCATCGTCGCAAGGACCGGACGTCTTATGAATAATGTAAGGGCGTTCATAAACTATTCCTTTACAATAACGGTCTGTTTATCTGAAAGTATGTCTGTGAGTGTTGAGGCAATTGTATCCGTTTCGGCAATACCCGACTCAACAACGAATCTTCTGCCCACCCTCTCCTTGATCGTCACATTCTGCTCATAGACTTTTGAGTCAGCAACACGAAAGACCTTGGGAATACCGGAGAAGAAAGTTACAGCACCTTCACTCACAGTGAGAGCCGGATATTTAAAAGACGCAAATATTCTCCCCTTACCGAACGAACCCGGTTTAAGGACATTATCTTTGTTTTCCACCCTGACCTCAACCGGGAATGCGCGTGAATCCGGATTTACGGAGGGAGATATTCTATAGATGTAACCCTCTACCTCAAAACCCGGACCAGTCTCAATCAGCACACGGTCCTTCAGCTTTACATAATCCGAATACTTCTCCATAATTTCGGTCTTAAACTTCAGAAATGAGGTATTGACAATATAGAAAGCCGCCGTACCTGTTCTGACATACTCACCGGCATTGACCATTCGTTTCGAAATGAATCCGCTTATCGGTGCTCTCAGATTACAATCTGATAGTTTCTTGAAGGCAAGGTCATATTGTGCCTTTGCCACATTCAGATTACGCCTTGCAACATCAAGCTGCTGTTCAGTGGCAAACTTCTTTTCAAAAAGTTCCTCAATCCTTCTGACCTCTGCATCCGCATTCTTGAGGTCAGCCTCACTCTGAGCCTTCTTAAGGGCATATTCCTCGGAAGATATTTTTGCAATGACATCGCCCTTTCTAACATAATCACCGAGGTCCCTTAATACCTCTGTAACCTTCCCGTCAACCTCAAAAGCCACATTGGATTCTTCGATCGGGTATAATGTGCCTGTCGTCTCAATCACAAGTTCAATCATCTCCTTCTTCGGCTTTTCCACCGATATTGTGACAGGTTCATTCACTCTCTTTGGTGAGCCCTTATTCATATCGCCCTGCTTTTTTGAGCACGAGAGAGAAACCATAAAGAGAATCAGTAAGACAAAAACTTTTCTGAATGACATATTTTTAGTCTCCTTCCCTTATATAATCCAATGACCCGAGTGCCTTCTTTAGCTTTGCCGTAGCCAGAACAAGGTCATACTCTGCCTGGATATATGCATTCTTTGCGCCGATAAAAACATTCTGCGCATCAGATACTTCCAGAAACGTCCCGAGCCCGCTCTTATACCGCGCCTCAGTAAGGCTAAGGGATTCCTCTGCGGATTGCATAAGCAGTTTATTGAGGTTCAGTTTCTCCTTTGCCTCCAGATAAAGTATTTTTGCACTTTCAATCTCAAGATAGAGATTCCTGATCGTCTGATTAAGCATAGCCTCGTACATTCTTATCTGAGCCTTCACCTCTTCCTCGTAGGATGAGGTGTAAAATCCCGAAAAGATATTCCAGCTGAGAGCAGCACCCAGATTCCAGTTGTAAACCATATTGTCTGTATCATACCCCGAGTATGTAAGACCGCCGGTCAGATAAATATTCGGGAAGTATCCTGATTTTGCCGATTTGAGGGATGACCTTAAGGATTCAATCTTGTTTTTATATGAAAGATATTCTGCCCTCTTCTGAATATATTCATAGTTGTTTTCTGATTTAAGCTCCGGATATTCCTCTTTTTTGGGCACAGATACCTCGATATCCGTCTCATCCGGAATTCCGAGCAGATTCTTCAGGTTTAATTTTATAAGTTTGAGATTATTCTGAATTTTCAGGGTGTTTATTTTTGCGTTATAAAAATCAGATTCGGCTCTCAGGATATCAATATTGGTCCTGACCCCGGCCTTTACCTGTGCCCTTGCCATTTCAAGGTGATTTTCCATCTGTTTTTCATATAAAAGAGCCGCCTCATATAACTCCCTGTTAAGGGTGTAATTCAGAACACTCTGATAGATATTGATTACAAGATTATCGAGATTACTTCTGAGGTCGTCTTTGGAGGATTTTAAAAGATAACCTGCAGATTCATACTGACCGGAGGTCTTTCCGAAGTCCCATACAAGCTGATTCAAAGTTAGACCCAGTGAATAGTTGTTATAGGAATCCATAGATTCCCTCTTGCCGGTTATGGAGCTTGTCATAGTAGAGAGGGATGACGGAATCTTAAGACCCACCTGTGCGGGCGAATTGGATGTAGCTCTTTTATATACGGCAGAGGCGTTAAGCTGCGGTAGAAATCCCGAGAATGCCTCTTTTTCCCTTTTCTCAAAAACAAGAATCTGTTCTCTTAAAGACTGTACCTGAGGATTATTCTTCAATGCAATCGATATAGCCTCTTCAAAACTCAGGCTGAGCCTCTCTTCAGCAGAAAGAATAGCAGGAAAGACCAGAAAAAATGCAAAGGGGCTTATCATTTTTGACATAATTTTTCACCTTTTGCCTTTCTGAATTTATCAGTTGCATTTATCAGGATATCCCTGAGTTTAATAACGAGTTCGTTGTCAAGGACGGAGAGAGCACTTACAAGGTCGGCAGTGCGGCTTTCATTTAATTTCGACAGAAATTCATTTCCCTTACCTGTGATTTCTATCAGTTTTATTCTCCTGTCCTTCGGATTTTCATGACGACTCAGATACCCCTTGCGGACCAGTCTGTCTACAAGATGGCTGGTTGCACCGAGGGTGAGCCCGATTCTTTCAGATATTGAAGATATCGAACACGCACCGCACTTGGATACGTAATGAAGTGTCACTATCTGGGGAAGTGTTAACTGAGATTCATACATAACAGATAAAGTCCGCTGTTCTCCGCTATGTGCGAGTAAACCATAAAAATCCTTGATCAGATTTGATAATTCCAGAAGATCCTTACTAAATTTCTGGTCCATCGGGTATTCCTTCCAACGTTAAAATAGTTCTATAATTAGAACTATTAAAACATTAGTACTTATCCGCACTCAAGTCAATATATTAGACTAAGAAAGTTTCAAAAAGTTAATATAAAAAATTCTCTACCAGCAATTAAACGCTCTAAAACATTCTATACATAGCACCCTTCTGATTTATTCCGCTATTTAATCAAAAAATCAATAAGTTAGTATATATTTAGCACTTATACAGATGGGTTTGTGATTCTTCAAAACAGACCGACAATTTTACTATACTTGAATTTTTTTGCTGTTTCTGATAATATTTATCCCCGTGGAAAACACATACATTATATCAGCTAATATCTGTTTATTACTATCTTATGAACCGGAGGATATTATATGAGGAAGTTAATTCTATTACTTATGGCCATAATATTTTTACTTTCCTGCCAGCGTGAATGGATCTCAGCTGAATTCACAAAGACTGATGCCGGTTCAACACTTCCCGACTACGGAATAACACAGGAAGAACCTGCAGGAGAAGAACCTGCCATTATAAAAAAGACCGATATGAGCAATTCAAAGATATTTGTCTCAGGAGACAATATCATCTTCCCGACAGGCAATAAGGAAGGTGAAATAGGAATCCGCGAAGGAGGAGAAGATGAATTGCCGTCAGGACCTATGAGCTTTACAGTAGATAAGAACGGAAATCTCCATATACTCGACAACATCAATTCCTCGATAAAAAGTTTCAGACCCGACAGAACACTTAGTAATATAATCTCGCTCGGAGAAAGGGCAAAGTCATTTATAGACATAACGACATCAGCTGACAATCAGCTGGCAGTTGCCGATATGAGCAACAACCTGTTATACATCCTCTCCGCAAATTCGAAATCGCTATCAGATTTATTAAAAACCATCAGATTGCCAATGGTATCTGACTTCGGTGGTATCTATAACTCAGTCAAAGGCAATATCTATCTCCGATACGGTGACCAGCAATCCTACAGACTTAATGATTCCGGTCTCCATATCCCGTTTATGTCCCTGATATCGCGCGGGGAAAACCTCTTCTTGAGAACCAAGAGAATATCCTCCGGTATCTCTATGCTCTTTATGAGTTCACGCGACCAGAATCCCGAATATAAAGGCAATACAGAAAGTCAGATTGAAATCGCAATAGGCCTTCCAATCCTGTCGATATCGGTCATTGATACCGACAGTCTGGGACGAGCGTATCTCCTTGTAGAGGCTGACAGCGGCAGCAAAGAGACAGTCAGCGTGAAAAGATTCGTCATCAGGGCAGGTACAAAAGATGAAGACTGGTCAAAACCGCTTGAAATACCGCTGGATGTTTATACCATACCGTTTAAGGATATAATAATAGGAGAAGACGGAACGGTTTACGCAATGCTTGTTTACAAAGACAGAGTGGAGGTGACAAAATGGAGAGTAGAATAATAAAAGCGATTATTATTGTTTTTTGTATTTGTCTCCCCCTCACTGCAAATTCTATTGACCGTGACACCGTAATGCAGATAGCAAAGAGTTATGCAGACCACAAATGGACCTGCACATCAGCGAATACAAAGGCGAGTTGCTCCTCATCCTATACAAGCGACTACACCCCCGGCACATATACAGGTGTCCCCTATGATTGGGGAGGATATAAGACACTTGCAGAATTCGACAGCGAAATAAAACAGGGCTACGGAGCCGGCTCACACTCGAAAGACGGAGTCCTATGGTGTACAACAGGAGTTGACTGCTCGGGATATGTCTCAAAGTGCTGGCAGGAGAAGCGGTATACCACTTCAAACATATCAGAGATTTCCTATGTAATTGACAAAAACTCAGTTAAGAAAGGAGACATCTTTAACAAGGCGGGTAGCCACGTTGTGCTATTTTCTCACTTCGACTCGGGCGGAAAACCTATCTTCTACGAGGCATCAGGTAGCGCAAGCAAGGTAAGACTCAATACGACCGGTGGCTGGAGTTTTTTAAGCGGTTATACTGCAAGAAGATATAAAAATATAACTGAATCATCTGCTCAAAGCAATTGTCCTGTAATAATAAATATCCCGTCACTCCCTTATCAGGATACAAGAAATACAGAAAACTCTTTTTGCAAACAGTTTAATTACTACTCCTGTGCCTCATCCACAAATGAGAGCGGTGCAGAATATCTTTATAAATTCGAAATCAAACAGAGAGGAGAACTTCAGGCATCTGTAACGAGCGGAACGGGAGTAGATATTGATATACATCTTCTGACAGAACCAAGCCCGAACAAATGCATAATAAGAAACGACAAATCCTTCAAAGTAAAACTGGAGCCGGGGGTCTATTATATCGCTGCCGATACTTTTGTAGGTTCTACAGGGGTTGTATATGACGGGACATACACACTGAATCTGAATTTTGTTCCGGAGAATCTCTCTGATGCAGGATACTCGGACACAGGTATCAATACCCAGAAAGAAGTCGTTAAAGGTATTGTCTATGAAGACAAAGGCTCAGGTGAGGCAGATATGTCAGTCAGATTAAAGGGCGCAAAAGTAACTGTGGCAGAGACATCAGAGACCAGATTTGCTGACAGCACCAATGCCCTCTTTCAGTTCTCCCTTTTGCCCGGGGTATATACCTTAAAGGGGGAATATACTGGATACGAAAGTGCAAATAGGAGATGCGAGGTATTATCAGGGATTGAAAACTGGTGTTCAGTTGGTCTGAAAAAGGCAGATGTGGGCGATATCATAACAATCACATCATTCCCTTTTACC
This sequence comes from Bdellovibrio sp., assembly GCA_020725805.1. Lineage (GTDB taxonomy): Bacteria > Myxococcota > SpSt-1050 > SpSt-1050 > SpSt-1050 > SpSt-1050. The sequence continues at coordinate 974 of DYEF01000108.1, read as the reverse complement.
GATACCAGAAACACAAAGAATTCCGGAAGGGATACCTTTAATTATTACTCCTGTGCACCGACAAAGGGAGAGAAAGGTCCCGAATATGTCTATAAAGTAACATTCTCCCAGAGCGGGACGGTAACTGTAACAGTGACAGACGGTGTGGGAGTCGATATCGATGTGCATTTACTCAAAAATCTCGACCCGAACACCTGCATCACACGGGCAGATACATCATTTTCATCTGCGGTAAGCCCTGCAACTTACTACATTGTAGCAGACACATTCAGCGATTCTTCAGGCAAAGAATACCCCGGGGAATACACAATAAAAGTCACATTCAGCAAATAGATTTTGCAGTGTGAGGTATATTCTTAATCATATACACAGCTGGGTAATTCAGATTTTCCTATGCCTCAATCATTCTTGACAATATTATGATTGCAAATTATAAAGTGTTGCTAGGATAATAATAATGATTACGATGAACCAAAAAGGTAGAAAAGTCTTCTGAATATGACAGAATTGGTATACAGAATTAAAACAATTAAAGGAAACAAGTGGTATCCGGATGATATATGCGGGAATGTCCAAAATAGTAATGAAGAGGATATGCACAATACGGTTATAAACGAGTTGTTTGAAATGATTGGGTGGCTAAGACCAAAGAAAAAAAGACGAATGAAGAACAAAGACATTTTTTACTTTTTAACAATTAATATTATTAATTAAACGATGGGTTTTCAAATAATTCACAAGGAGATTAAAGATGCATATTATTGGAAAAGCATCGATTCATCCATTATTGTTCTATAGTGGAAAAATATCAGGATATATAACCTGGGTTTTTTCTTTCTTGTCAATATTAAAAATATTGATAATTAGCACTCCACCGAGCTTTTTGCGTTGCACTGGGATATATAGAAAATGGGGTATCCCAGAGACCTCTTGATAAGAAATTCCCCCAAGTCTATAGAGGGAAACACTACTTT
>DYEF01000107.1 GCA_020725805.1 Bdellovibrio sp. | reverse complement strand
TCCTGCTGGATTAATCCTGATTTTTTTACCAGAGAAACGCTAAAAAAACATTACATCGCAAAATGCTCGGGTAGTTTATCAAAATCCAGAAAAGCCATAATATTTCTTGACTAATTGCGTCAAATTTCATAATTAGACACCAGCCTTCTAAAAAGGCACATATCACAGGAAAGGAGATTTTATATGAAAGAGAGAATCAGTCCCTTATTGGAGAAAATTTCAAAGCCATCGTTTTGGCTATTGCTTCTGATGCTTACAATTCTGTCGGCATCGCCGGTTTTCGGCAGCGAAGCAGAACTGAAACTTCCGAATCTCTATGACACATCCATTGCAAGCTTTTTCGACGGGATGCCGGGCTCCACACTGCTGTGGATCGGTTTCGTTATCTGTCTGCTCGGAATGGTTTTCGGTATCGTTCAGTTTATGCATATCAGAAAACTACCCGTTCACAAGGCGATGCTCGAAATTTCGGAACTCATTTACGAAACCTGCAAGACTTATCTTATTACACAGGGTAAATTCCTTGCCATACTCTGGGTGTTCGTTGCTGTCATCATTGTAGTATATTTCGGAGTCCTGACCCATACACCGGTCTTTCAGGTCATAATTATCGTTCTCTTCTCGATCATAGGTATTCTCGGTTCATACTCAGTTGCGTGGTTCGGAATGAGAATCAATACTTATGCCAATGCCAGAACAGCATTTGCCAGCCTCAAAGGGAATCCTTATCCTGTATACGAAATACCGGCCAAATCAGGAATCAGCATAGGAATGCTCCTCATTTCGGTAGAACTCGTAATAATGCTCTTCATTATGCTGGTAATACCCGGCGACTTTGCAGGTCCGTGTTTCATCGGATTTGCAATCGGTGAATCCCTCGGAGCCGCAGCGCTCAGAATCGCAGGAGGAATATTCACCAAGATCGCGGATATCGGTTCCGACCTTATGAAGATTGTCTTTAAGATCAAGGAAGACGACGCAAGAAACCCCGGTGTGATAGCCGACTGTACAGGCGACAATGCCGGCGATTCAGTAGGTCCGACAGCGGACGGATTCGAGACCTACGGTGTAACAGGTGTTGCACTCATTACATTTATACTCCTTGCAATCGCAGACCCGACTGTTCAGGTTCAGCTTTTAACCTGGATATTTATTATGCGTGTCGGAATGATTATCACAAGTGCACTGGCATACTGGATTAACGGCTTTATCTCAAAGGCAAAATACGGAAATGTAGAAAAACTCAACTTCGAAACACCTCTTACCTCGCTCGTATGGATAACCTCGTTCCTTTCAATCGCAATGACATATCTGCTCTCCGTACTCCTGATTCCGGACCTTAAGGGCGATGAAACCATGTGGTGGAAACTCGCCACAATCATCACCTGCGGTACCCTTGCGGGTGCACTGATTCCGGAATTTGTAAAGGTCTTTACTTCCACCAATTCCCGTCACGTCAGAGAGGTTCTGAACTCTTCAAAGGAAGGTGGTCCTTCACTCAATATCCTGAGCGGATTTATTGCCGGTAACTTCTCTGCCTTCTGGCTCGGTTTTGTAATCATTATTCTTATGAGTATCGCATATGCAGTCTCCACAGCAGGACTTGAATCAATTATGTACGCTCCTGCAGTATTTGCATTCGGACTTGTTGCATTCGGATTCTTAGGTATGGGACCGGTTACAATAGCAGTCGATTCCTACGGACCGGTTACAGACAATGCCCAGTCAGTATACGAACTCTCGATGATCGAGAATATCCCGAATATCAAGGAGGATATCAAGAGTACATTTGGTTTTGAGCCGAACTTCGAAAAGGGTAAGGAATACCTCGAGGAAAACGACGGTGCAGGGAACACATTCAAGGCAACAGCAAAACCTGTTCTTATCGGTACAGCGGTAGTCGGTGCCACAACCCTGATTTTCTCAATCATACAGGTCCTGAGAGGTATGTTTGGCGAAACCTCCGTATTCGAAGGTCTGTCGATTCTGAATCCTCTCTTTCTGCTCGGACTGATATCCGGCGGCGCCGTAATCTACTGGTTTACCGGTGCAGCTACACAGGCGGTTTCCACGGGCGCATACAGAGCCGTTGAATTCATCAAGCAGAACATCAAACTCGAAGGCGGAGGAGAAAGGGCGAGCATTTCAGACAGCAAAAAGGTCGTCGAAATCTGCACGACATATGCACAGAAGGGAATGTTCAATATATTCCTGGCGGTCTTCTTTGCCACACTTGCTTTTGCCTGCCTCAATCACTATTACTTTATAGGCTACCTCATTTCAATTGCCGTATTCGGTCTCTTTCAGGCAATCTTTATGGCAAACGCCGGCGGTGCATGGGACAATGCAAAGAAAATAGTAGAGACTGAACTGAATGCCAAAGGCACAGACCTCCACGCTGCTACGGTCGTCGGAGATACAGTAGGTGACCCCTTCAAGGATACATCTTCGGTTGCAATGAACCCCGTAATCAAATTCACAACCCTCTTCGGACTACTCGCAGTCGAACTCGCAATCACCATTCCCGAGGACATCATCATAGTAAAATACGTTCTCTCCGCTGTTTTCTTCCTTGCGGCACTTGTATTCATCTACCGTTCATTCTACAAGATGAGAATCAAAGAAGATTAATATCTGCGGTTTCCGGTATAAAGCAGGGATATCCAAACGGATGTCCCTGCTTTTTTTATTTGTAATTAACTTTGACTAAGTAAACAAATGATGGTATTAAACTCTGCTGGACAGAACTATGGAGTAGCAAAATGAAAATAAAATGTACAAAATGCAATACAGAATACAATATAGATGCCTCCCGTATAGGTCCATCGGGAATAAAGATCAAGTGCCCGAAATGCCTCAATGCCTTTCTTGTAAAACAGGACGGCAGTATATCTGACGGCACATCCTCCGCGCCACCTCCTCCCCCTAAGGAGACCAGAGCGGAGAACAAAGTAGAGATTAAGCCGCCGGAGAAAAAGAGTGTTCAGGCACCTCCCCCTCCAGCCCAGATTCCGAAACCGGAACCGCAAAAAGTTCAGGAAAAACCGCCTGAGAAAACGGCAGAAAAGAGTTCAATCTCCATAGATAATCTTCCCGACCTTCCTGACCTCCCTGACCTGCCGGACCTACCGGAACTCGGAAGCGATACAAATGACCTCTTAAATACGCTCGACAAGGAAATCGGCAAGACATCACCTGTTACGACCCCACCTCCTAAAAAAGAACAGGCACCGGTTCAGGATGCCGGTGCAGCAGGCCTTGACTTCGGAATGGTCAATCTGGATGAGGCAATAGCAAGCTCTATCAGCACTCCACCTGCGGAACCAGATAAGCCAAAAGCTTCGCCCATAAATATATCAGAATCCAAAAAGGTGGCAGAACAGGCACCGTCTCCAGCATCTTCGGCTGAAAAACAGTCATCAAAAAAATTCAAGGTCAAGAGAAAGTCCGGGAAGATCTTCGGTCCTTTTGACGAAGAGACTGTTGTCAGAATGCTCGTGGAGAACAAACTGCTCGGGAACGAAGAGGTATCCGAAGACGGAATCAGCTGGCAATCAATCTCCAAGATTCCCGAATTCCAGCAGGCGATTCAGAATATGCTTGAGAATATTTCAAATGCACCCCCGGTCGTCTCAAAACAAATAGAAAGACCGGCACCCGAAATCCATAAACCTGAAGAGAAAAAGAAAGTCGCTGTAAAAAAAGAGGGGATTAAAGAACCGACAAAACTGGATGAATTCAAAGAGGCACTCGGAGAAAAGACCAAAGAGCTAAAGGCAAAGTTTGCAAATCTTCCCAAAAAAACAAGACAAGCTATCATCGGCGCAACATCGGCCGTTGTAATACTTATCGTCCTTTTTGCAGGGTACAGCATATATACGAAGATATTCGGAGGCAAACTATCGGTCGCCGAGCAGCAGCAGGTTACGAATGCACTCAACGGCTTCTATTCCGGAAATTACGCCGAAATTACCACAGGACTAAACTCCCTCAAGACTCTTTATGCAAAGGTGAGATACAAGACACCTGTCTGTGCAATAATATCAAGAATCCTGATTTACCAGAGAAGTTTTCTCACATCCGATAAGGAGAGCGAGGAACTCCTCACAAAATGTATCAAAGATATGAAGAAAGAGAAGATCGAAACACCTGACAGTCTCTTTGCACTCGGATTGTACTACGCCTCGGTCAAGGATACCGAAAACCTGAAGGAGGTATATAAGTCACTGAATTCCTCACCACACTATCAGAGTTATATAAACGGATTCCAGAATCTCTATAGCAAAAATCTGAATCAGGCCATAAGCGATTTTGAAAATTATCTTAAGGGAGCAGAGAAAGATTCCCTTACTATGGAACTTATAGGAGAGATATACCTGAACCAGAACGATTCCGCAAATGCCGTCAACTGGTTCAAGAAGGCAAAGGAGACAAATCCTGCGAATCTGAGGGCTGCCATAGAATTTCACAAACTGCGTTTTTCAGAATCTGACGACCCCGGTTCTTCATTGAGTGCCGTCGAGAATATCATCTCATCTTCTTCTGCCTCCCTGCACCCCTCAGAACTTGCAAGGGCAGAATTCGTACTGGCAAAAATGTATTTCTCCATCAGAAAAAACGAAGAGGCAGACAAGTATTTCAAGGCCTCGATTACCCATTCTGGAGGGAAACCGGAATACAGGCTTTCCTATGCCGAATACCTGTACAATATCGAGGAACTCGACAAGGCATTTGATGAATTCAATGCCGTAATTAAAGTGGACTCAGGCAACATTAATGCAAAAATCGGACTTGTTAAAGTAATGATAAAGCAGAGGAAAATACTCAACGCCCATAAGACGATTATGGAGATTTATTCACAGGACCAGTCGAATCCTAATGTACTGCTGTACAAAGGCAAGATCGAAGAGGAACTCGAAAAATTCAAGGATGCAGAGCAGTCTTACAACCAGATTCTCGCAGTAAACAAGGATTTTATTGATGCAAAACTCGCCCTTGCAAACCTGCTCATAAGGCAGAACAAGACCGAGGAAGGTCTGACTCTTCTCGAAGGGATAAAGAAGGAGAATCCGCAGAATACGGATGTCCTGATTATGATAGGAGAGACATACCTGAAACTCCGCAAGATCGACCCTGCCGTTGAGAATCTCAGACACGTAATCGAGATAGACAACTACAACACCCATTCCAGATTTCTGCTCGCCAAAGCATATATAGAGAAGCAGGAATACGATGAGGCATTAAAACACCTTGAGGTGGTCAAAATTCAGATAAGCAAGATGCCCGAACTCAGATACTATTTCGGCAAGGCATACTTTGGCCTGAAGAAATATCCCGAGGCAATAAACAATCTCGAGGAAGAACTCAAAGTAAACAAGTCCGTGGATGTAATGATTATGCTGGGTAAGGCCTACAGTATGAACAACGACCATCAGAAGGCAATAGAAATTCTGAACAATGCCATTACGGCAGAGAGCGGAAACGCAGTGGCATATTTCGAGCTCGGGATGGCATATCTCAGGAAAGGTGACAAATCGAGCGCAGTTGAATCCTTCAAGCAGGCTACAAACAAGGCAAAGGACAATACCGAATTCAGATTCATATTCGGCAAGACGATGATAGAAAACAATATGTTTACAGAAGGAATCGAGGAACTGAAGAATGTAACAAAGAAGGAACCGGATAACCCTGAATACAGGTATTACCTTGCAATGGGATACTATCTGTCAAAGAGCTATAAGGCGGCGATAACCGAATTCAGCAAGGTATATTCACAGGACCCCAACAATGAGTCTGCACTCTTCTATACAGGGAAGAGTTATCAGGGGAAGAAGGAATATGACAAGGCTATCAAATCCTTCAAGGAATGCCTCGAAAAGAACGAAAACAACGACAAGGCTATGTTTGAGATTGCCAGAACCTATGAAATGATGGAAAAATATGACCAGGCTGTCGATTACTACGAAAAGACAATCGCAAAAAACCCCTCTTCATCAATGGCGTATTACAGACTCGGATATATCTACAAAGGTAAAAACAACTACCCGAAGGCTATCAGATATTTCGAGCAGTTCCTCAAGATTGCACCGGAGGACGACCTCGCACAGGAAGTCAAGGACGAGATCTTTGACCTGAAAGAGACATTAAAGATGTCCGAAGAGGAAGATAAGGCATCCAAATCCAAAGCCAAAAACAAGGACGAGGAAGAAGAAGAATAATGCCTCTCTTTATTGTAGGTACCCCTATCGGAAATCTTAAGGACATATCTCAAAGGGCACTGGAAACTCTCAGAGAGTCTGATATAGTTTTGTGTGAATCAGAGGAGAGATTGAGGAGACTTACCGGCAATCTGGCTATTACAATAAAGAGGTTTATGACTTTCAGGGAGGAAAACAGAAAGCGGGTTACGCCCGAAATAATCCGGTATCTTAAAGAAAACCAATCCATTTCACTTGTGTCAGATGCAGGAATGCCATCTGTATCGGATCCGGGTTCATTTCTGATTAATGAGGTTTTCGAAAATAATCTCCCTGTATTCCTTGTGCCGGGACCGACTGCCTTTGCATCTGCCCTCTCGGCCTGCGGATTTACGGCCAAGGAATCTCTCTTCGCCGGCTTTCTGCCCCGCAAGAGAAAAGAGATAGATGAACTCTTCGGTTTTTGCCGTCAAAGGGATACCCTGCTTGTATTCTACGAATCTCCCGAAAGAATACTGAACACACTGCAGATACTAGAACAGTCAGACCCGTTATGTACGGTCTTTATTGCAAGAGAGATGACAAAACAGCACGAGGAGCTTTTGCGCGGGAGTCCGCAGGAACTGACCGGTCATCTTTCAGGTCGCACAATAAAGGGGGAAATCACAGTGGTTGTCAGATTCTCACCGAAAAAAAACGAAACCGGATATGACCCCGAACTTCTGAAAATACTTTTGGAGCAAAGACTTGGTACAAAGACAATTGCGAGGATTCTCGCAGATTATTATCAACTTTCCGCAGGGAGCATCTACAATGAGATTATCAGGAATAAAGATTAGTCCTGCACTGCTCTTCACTCTCTTTATTGCGGGATGTAATCCGGATTCAGGATTAGAACTCAGAACTGAAATCAGATTTCTGTATGAAGACTGCCTGAACTACCCGGTAAAACACACATCTACAATACCTACGAACATCAACAACATAAAGGTAAGCCTTATAAAAGACGGTAAAACCGTTATAGAAAAAGAGATTCAGAATGACGATGCACAGACTTCCGTGTTAATAAATGATATCGAGCCATATAACAAATACAGACTGAATGTCAGGGCACAGACAAAGGAAAATATTTACTGGTCGGGGTTTGCCGAAAATGTCGAAATAAAGCCCAGAAGCAAGACCTTCGTTCAGATAAATCTCACAAGAGAGAAGGCACTCACCTGCGCAGACTATATCAACAATAAGAGATTTATGCACAGTTCTGTCAGACTCAGCGACGGGAGAGTACTGATATTCGGAGGTATAAATTCGGCGATAAGAGATTATGACATATATCATCTGGAATCCCTTAATAAGGCAGAAATCTTCTATCCGTACAAAACTGAGTATGCAGATAATATCAATACCGGCATAATCGCAGGTTCATCGAATACACTTGATTCAAAGATGGTTTCAGGAAGAATCGGATATATTTATGAAGAATTGGAAGATGGCAGAATACTGATTGCCGGTGGTATAGACAGGGCAGATATGACCAAGAATCCCGACGATTTCTTTATATGCCTGAACGAAAATACCGCCTTCGTCTATGATATCGAGATATTCGACCCGTCAAAAAACAGTTTCAGTGTTGCCGGACGGCTCAAAACCCCATTTGCCTTTGCCCAGTCAGCCAGAATCGGCAGTAAAATCTACGTATTCGGAGGCATTATCCCCGGATTCGACTGCAAAAATCCCGATGCCGGAGGAATAAACGATAAACTGATAACAATAGATATCTCCGGCAACACCTCAGCGAAGATCTCTGAAGAGACAAATGCAGATACCTCATTCTTCGCAGGCGCCAGAATAAGGCTTGCTGAAAACAGATACCTCTTCTACGGGGGAAACCGGGAAGATGGCTTTATCCTCTCACAGGACGGAAAAATTTCTAAAATTACATTTGAAGTCTCCCCTGATTTCGGGAGCATAATTCCGCAGAGGCAGTATTTTCCCGAGGCATTCGAATTAAAGAGCGGCAGTCTTTACCTGAATATATCGGGTTACTATAAATTTATAACAGGGAGATATTATATCAGGATTACTTCAGACCAGAAGCTTAAGATAGAGCCTGATAAACTTGCAGGGGAAACAGTCTTCGGAAGCAGCAATATTATGGTCAATAATTACCTCTTTCAGACAGGAGGAATCAGAAGCATACCATTTACTGTAAGTGATATGTTCTCTGTCAGCAAAATCAATCCTTCAGGTTATGAGACATCGGACAACAGCAAAACCGGTGTGGAAAAACTGAAAAGGGAGAGAGTCTTTCACTCAAGTGTCAAAATCGAGGACAATACATTTCTCATTACCGGCGGCCTGTATTTCAATCAGGCACAGGAGGCAATTATACTCGACACTGCAGAAATTTATAACGGCTATGGGCTGACAGACCGGTAAAAATCAAACCAGTCTTTTATAGATTGCCGAAAATAAAATACCAAGTTCGTAAAGGAATATCAATGGTATACCCAGAAGTATCAGGGTCACCGCATCTGTCGTCGGAGTAACGACTGCAGCGAAAATTACTATTGCAATAATTGCGTATCTCCTGTTCTTCCGGAAAAATTCGGCAGGGATAATGTTGAAAATTATCAGGAAAAACATCACAAGCGGGAGTTCGAACAAGAGTCCGAATATCAGAAGCAATGATACGGCAAGGGAAAAATAATCATTTATTGTTATAATCGGACTGAGGTACCGGGCACCGAAACTCAGAAAGAACCTGAACGCATTTGGGAATATCAGGAAATATCCGAACAGGGCACCACCGACAAAGAATAAAGTCCCAAGAAAGACAAACAGGACTGTAAATCTCCTCTCATTCTCATATAACGCCGGCCTGACAAATAGCCAGACCTGATAGAGTATTACCGGGCTGGCGATGAATATTCCTGCCACAAATGCAAGCTTGATAAACAAGAAAAACGGCTCAGCTACACCGGTAAAATATAGATTTTTCGAATTTTCGGGGAGAGCCTCCTTTAAGGGCAGAAAGAGAAGATAGAAGATATCTTCCGAATATATATAGGCAATAATAAAACCACACAACACGGCAGAGAGCGAAACTATCAGCCTCTTTCTGAGTTCTCTGATATGCTGAAGAAACGGTATCTCCCTATCCGGCTCTGTCTGATTCATCGCTTTCTTTCTCCCGGTCATAAATATTGCTGTCCTTATTTTCCGGAATAGCACGGGGCAATTCGTCCGATTCTTCAGAAATACCTGCCTTTATTATTTCACTTTTTATGTTGTCCTGAGCCGACTTTATCTGACGGTATATCTTCCCTATACCTTTTGTAAATTCAGGAATCTTCCTGTGGTCGACAAGCAGGAGAATAATGATTGCAATTACCAGAATCTCCTGAATCCCGAGAGAGAACATCAGGGATGTTATCCGTTACCGTTGATTTTTGACCTGAAAACCGGAGAAGGACGGAATGTAACTACTTTACGGGGGCTGATAATTACCTCTTCACCTGTTCTGGGATTTCTGCCTTTTCTCGCCCTCTTCTGTCTTACTGCAAACTTACCGAAGTTGAATATCAGCACATCCTCCCCCTGTCTGAGCTTTCCGGAAATTATATCAATAATCTGATTTACGTATTCGAGCGCCTGAACGGGGTCAAGTTCCACACCGATTTTCAAAAAGTGATTGGCGATGTCCTTCCTGGTAATATTTGCCATTATCAACCTCCGAATATGGGAAAATTATAATAATCTATTCAATTAAGTCAATAAATTATATCTCTTTCCTTTTTTCTTTCCGGACCGGCTTTTGTCATTCTGGATTTTACATAGGCATATAATCTTCTGACTTCCTTGGGTGTGAGTTCCCTGTAGCCGCCGACAGGGATATCATCCACTCTCAGTCCTGCAAACTCCACTCTCTTGAGTCTTATAACCTCATAACCGAGATAATCGAAAAGCCTTTTGACCTCGTGATGCTTCCCCTCTCTCAGAACGACCTCTACCCAGCTGTTGATACCCGTGGATTTAATTACCCTGACAGATGATGGTTTTACGAATCCGTCTCTCAGAAAGACGCCTTTCTTCAGCTCCTGAATCCTGAGCGGACTAATTACCCCTTTAATTTTTACGTGATAAACCCTTTCGACCTGATACCTCGGATGGGTGAGCATATTTGCGAGTTCACCGTCGTTCGTGAGGAGCAGAACTCCTTCGGCATCGTAGTCGAGCCTCCCGACATTAAATACCCTTACTCTCGAGTTGACAAGGTCTATCACGGTCTTTCTTCCCTTATCATCATAGCTCGAGCAGATTGTCTTCGGCGGTTTGTTCAGGAGAATATAGACCTTCTCCTTTTCCAGAGAAATGACCTCGTCATCGATAGTAACTATATCTACATCCGGGTCAATCATTACTCCGGGCTCAAGAGGGACCTTGCCGTTTATTCTGACTCTCCCCTGCTCAATCAGTTCATCAACCTTTCTTCTCGATGCAAATCCGGAACCGGCAATGAATTTATTGATTCTGATTTTCATATCTTTCCCCGGGAGTATCTCAGAAGTTCGACCATCTCCCTGACCGCCTTTTCGAGCCCCACATAAACGGCGCGGGCAACAATCGAATGACCGATATTAAACTCCTCTATCTCCGGTATTGCCGCCACATCGAAGATATTGCGGTAATTCAGCCCGTGTCCGGCATTGACCTTCAGTCCCATCTTGTATGCGGCCTTTGCGGCATCTATCAGTCTCGAAAGCTCAAAGTCACTGTGTTTTTTGTCCGGCGCACTGCAGTACTTGCCAGTATGAAGCTCGACTGCATCCGCATCACACCGCTTTGCCATCGATATCTGGTCCACATCAGGGTCGATAAAGATACTGACCTCAATTCCGGCATTCCTGAGGGAACGGACAACGTTCTTTATGATATCCTGAGATTCTATCACATTTAGCCCGCCCTCTGTCGTCAGTTCTGCCCTCTTCTCCGGCACCAGACATACCGAATCAGGTCGTATATCGAGTGCTATCTCTACCATCTCCTTTACTGCAGCCATCTCGAGATTGAGTCTGGTCTTCAGAATCTGTCTGAGAATCTTTACATCCCTGTCCTGAATATGCCTCCTGTCCTCCCTGAGATGAACGGTAATTCCGTCGGCGCCACCCAGTTCACACAATACAGCCGCATGGACCGGGTCGGGATATATCTCCATCCTGACCTGTCTCAGCGTTGCTATGTGGTCGATATTTACTCCAAGTCTTGGTCTCATAGTTCCTCCGGTCAGCATACATATTTTTTTATGAGTTCGGAAATCTCATTTGCAATCTTTTCGATTTTTCCCCTGTCTTCTCCCTCGACCATTACCCTCGCCTTCATCTCCGTCCCTGAATATCTGACGAGTACGCGCCCTCTCCCCTTAAGACTCTTTTCGGCCTGTTTTATTGCCTTCGATATCTCGCCTATTGAATTCAGGTCCTTCTTCTCCTTTACCCTGAAATTTATCAGTACCTGCGGAAACTTCCTGATTATTTTTGCAAGTTCGGAAAGAGGTCTTGACCTCTTCTTCATCACCGAGAGCGTCTGAAGGGCCGCCAGTATCCCGTCGCCTGTAGTCAGATAATCCATAAAAATAATGTGGCCCGACTGCTCACCTCCGAAATTCAGCCCGTATTTTCTCATATACTCCACGACATACCTGTCACCAACCTGAGTCCTTACAAGCTTCATTCCGTTTTCCTTCAGAAAGACCTCAAGTCCCATATTGCTCATTACAGTTGCCACAACCGTATTCTTTTTCAGCCGACCCGTCTCTGCCATCTCTGAGGCATTGATAGCCATTATCTGGTCTCCGTCAACAATGCTCCCTTTTTCATCACAGATAATCACCCTGTCTGCATCACCGTCAAGTGCAATCCCTATATCGGCCCTGTGCTTCTTTACCAGTTCGGCCATATGCTCAGGATAAAGTGCCCCTACATCCCTGTTAATATTTACCCCGTCAGGTTCTATACCTGCACTTATTACATCTGCTCCCAGTTCCTCGAATACAACAGGGGCAACTTTATAGGCCGCTCCGTTTGCACAGTCAACCACTACCCTTAGACCGTCAAGCGTCATCTCCGGCGGAAATGTGTTCTTCAGATGCTGAATATATCTCCCCGAGGCATCATCGATTCTGAATGCCTTCCCTATCCGTTCGGGGCTCGGGCGGAGCGAATCCATTGAGGCTGCAAATACAAGTTCCTCGATCTTCTCCTCCACCTCATCCGGCAGTTTGAAGCCATCCCTCGAGAATATCTTTATTCCGTTGTCCTGATACGGATTGTGGGAAGCGGATATGACTATACCCGCATCAGCCCTCATACTCTGAGTAATAAATGCAATAGCCGGCGTCGGCAGAGGCCCGACAAGCATAATATCAACACCCATAGAACATATCCCGGAGGAGAGGGAAGTTTCGAACATATAACCCGAAATCCTTGTATCCTTTCCGATGATAATCTTGTGTCTGTGGTTTCCGTGCTGACACAATACGGCAATTGCACGTCCTATCTGCATAGCCATCTCTGCAGTCATAGGATACTCGTTTGCAATACCTCTGACTCCGTCTGTACCGAAAAGCCTTCTCATAATTTACTCCGTTATAACTGCATAAAAGTTTATTTAAGTTCAGAACATCGAATGTAAAACCTGCACCGTTACCCCTTACTCCTCAGAGTATCTCCCTCTTTGTCTTGCACCTGTTTATTGACTCCCTGTAAATTTCGATATCCTTATCCGCAAGAGAGGCGTTTATTGCCTTTTTGTAAAAATCTATTGCCTTCAGAAATTCACCCTTCAGTTCATACATAATCCCGAACTCGTTAAAAATCTTGTCCTTCGAAATTCCCGGAACAGTAAGGGCCTGATTGAGCAGTTTCTCGAGCTCATCGAATTTTTCCATAGAAGAAAGAACAATTGCATAATTCAGATATACGGCCGGATAGTCAGGTGCAAACTCCAAAGCCTTCCTGTAATAATTTTCTGCCGTTGCATAGTCCTTGTATTTAGTCTCATATATCCAGCCCAGATGATTGTAAGCCCTGCCGTATTCCGGAAACTGGTTAATCAGATTTATCAGAATATCCTTTGCCTCAACTATCTGCCCGTTTCTTATCTTATCATCTGCGTCAAAGAACATCTCGTCTGCCTTGGAAAGAATACTTTCAATTCTTGACATATAACCTCCTCTTGTAAATCAGAGTAACAGAATCCCTCTTCATTCGGGATATTACTAAACGTTCGGTATTTTTTACAGAAGAATTGACCAAAAAGCAAGCAAATACTCTATCTGATAGCCTCAAGGGATTTGAGCATCTTGCTGGCCCGCTCTATTCTCCACTTTGCCTTGTCCGGATTGGGAGAATTCAGAAAAAGCTTATAGTACTGAATTGCCATATCGGTCTTTGCAAGCAGTCTGTATGATTCAGCCATACCGAAGAGCGGATTTGCCAGCTGCGGATTGAGTGCAAGTGCCTTCTTGTATTCATTTATTGCATCCAGATACTTTGCCATTCCGAGAAGTGCATCACCTTTTACCACATAGGCCTCTGCCACATCTTTCTTTATAACCATAAGCTCGTCTATATATTTGATTGCAGAGGCATAATCGCCCGAACTGTTTGCCTTGTTTGCCTTTGCAAGAAGGTCATCCACGGGAGAGAGCTGCTGCGTCTGCGGTTGCGCAGGCTGTGACGGCTGTGACGCTGCAACCGGGGCAGGCTGGGTTGCCGGAACTGATGCACCGGCCATTTTGGCCTTTGCGCGGTTTATATTCTCCTGAGCGCCTGCATTAGAAGGGTCAAGCTGCAAAACCTTTTCCCACTCCGATATTGCCTGTTCATATCTCTCGACTTTCGCAAGCGCAATACCAAGATTATAATGTGCCTGAATACTGTTCGGGTTTTTAATGAGAGCATCCCTGTATGTGGAGATTGCAAGTCTGTAATTTCCGTTTGCAAGATGACCGTCGGCCTCTTTTATGATCTCGATGGCAGGGTCATTGGCAAGAGAGCTCTTCATCATTGTATCCGGAGCCGCTGCTGCCGGCTGCTGTGGCTTGACCGGCTGTGCAGGAGAAGGAGAGACCGGAGTCTGAACCTGTGAAGCTGCGGGTTGTGAAGCTGACGGCGACACAGAGACTGCCGATGCTGATGGTACAGACGGAACAACAGGGGCAACTACAGGAGCTATGACAGGAGCCGTACCGGAAGATGGTGCGGACGGCTGAGTCGCTATCTGCGGGGCAGGAGCTACAACCGGGGCAACGGCCGGCGCTGAATCTCCGGATTTACCCTTGAGTTCCGTTAGCTTTGCCTTTGCATCATCTATCTTCTTCTGGGAGACATCCTTATTTGCCATTGAGAGGAACTTTTCATAATTTTTGATTGCATTCTCCTTTTCGGCGACCGAATAATATGATTCGGCAAGTCTGTAAAAACCATCCGGGTCATCTCCCTTAACCGATACATATTTTTCGAGATATTTTATGGCTTCATTGAAAAGACCGGCCTTCATATAGGAATACCCGATGTTGTAATAGGCAGAGAGAAGCTGCGGGTTATATCCGAGTGCCTCTGCATAACTTGCGGCGGCGTCCGTATATCTCTTGGCCTTGAAATATGCATTCCCGAGTGCTTCGTGGACCTGCCAGTTCTTGCCGTTTATCTTGAGACTCGCCCTGTATAATTCGATAGCCTTGTCAAAATCCTTCGCCTTATAGGCCTCGTCACCCTGCATCCTCAGTGAATCTGCATCCTGTGCTGCAGCAATACCTGTCCCTGCTAAAATGACAATGAACAACATTGATGCAAAAAAGCAGTATTTCATAGTCCGATACCTCCTCTTATTATATTCCCGATATCCAGGAGCTGGTCAAAACCCGAAATATCAGTATAAAGGTCCGGCAGAACAATCTTCCTTTTATCGTTGCCGATTTCGCTCTGATTTTCCATATCTCTCTTTACAGACTCAAGCATCTCTCTTTCTATGCTCAGGATAAATTCAAGGTTTAACTTTATATCACCCTTTTCACATTTTGTCATCAATATATTTATTTTTTCGGCAAGTTCTTCTCTTCCGAAAAGATAAGGTGCCCGGTTCAGAATAACCGTTATATCCGATATGCCTCTCTGTTTCAACCCCTTCTGGAGATGATTCAGTTCTCCCAGACAGAGTTTCTGAGGGGAGCCGACAATGAAATACTTTACTTCACCTGACAGATACAACGCACTGAGCTCATAGGCCCTCTTCAGGAGGCCGTCGTACATAACGGATATATTCCCCAGAAAATCCCTCATATCGGTAATGAACTCCGGTCCGAAAATCATACCGAGCACTTTATACAGAAAATCGCCTGTCTTTCTGAAGAAGAGGTTCGTAATCGATTCAGAATCAGGTATATCGGCAAAGAATCTTATCACCTTCTTGTCCAGAAACCCCGCCATCTTTCCGGCCCCGTCGATAAATTCGAATGCATTCTTCGAGGGTGCAGTATCCACTACAATTATATCGTATTCACCGCCAAGGTAGATATCATATATCTTTTCGGCGGCAAAATACTCCTGAGCACCGATTACCGAATCAGAGAGAAACCTGAAAATCCTGTTCGATACCACTTTGCCGACAAGGGCTTCATCGTGAATATATCTCTTCAAAAGGTTCAGAAAGGCATTCTTCGAATCGACCATCATCGCATCCAGTCTGCCGGAAAGCTCCCTTCCGGTCTCATCCCTGAAATGACCGTTCAGTGAAACCGGTTCGAATCCCATATCCTTTATCCTGAGAATATCCTTCAATCTCCTTGCAGGGTCAACCGTCACAACAAGGGTATCAAGCCCTTTTGCCGCAAGAGATATACCGAGTGCGGAAGAGAGGGTCGTCTTTCCCACTCCGCCGGGGCCGAACATAAACAAAATCCTTGATTTCTTCCTGTTCATTGCCTGTTGATATATTCAAAAATCTCCGATGCGGGATTTTTGACCGGAAAAAAAGGTATTTCAATAATCCTGCCTTCGGTACTTTTAGAGAGTTCGTCTGTAAGCGCCCTCTGCTCTTTGAACTTTGCAATGTAATAATTGTACAGATTCAGGATATCCCTGTCCTTAAAGCACTCATCAGAGACAAATCCGGTATCATACATCTGATACACCTTGTTTACTATAACCAGAAGGACACTGACATTCCCGATTGCATTGAACTTCCTATAGAACTCGACCGTCTCCGATATTACAACTTCCTCCGCAAGCGTTATCTGGATAACACCTGATTTTTCCGGACTATATATCCACCTGTTCATCTCATCAGCAATACTTATTACTGGACCTCTCTTGAAGATACCTTTTGCCGAATGAGGTATCTTCAGAAACAATTCCGCGTGTCCCGATGCCGGCATATCGATAAATATCTTCTCGAAGTCGTAATTCTTTATAAGGTGCAGCAGGAAATATGTAATAAGCATCTCCTTTGCAGAAGGAAGTGCATTATAAAATGATTTTAAGGGCTTGAGGTTTACTGCCAGATTTATCAGAAAATCGCTTTTGAGGTAATCATTGAGATAGAATCTCAGTGCATCCTCCGGTTCTATGTGGGAAAAGAAGAGATTATTACCTACTCCCTGCGGCTCTGTCGAGAGGTTCTGGCATTTGAGTATCTCCCTGATTGTCGACCGTTTGTTGTCAAAATCCACAATAAGGGTCTTATGCCTAAGGGCAGAGAGTCTTCCCAGAGAGACGGTATAGGTACTCTTCCCAGTCCCGCCCTTGCCGGTAATGAAAAAAATCTTTCTGCTCTCTATCGCATCCTGTATCTTCATCGCCGGCAAAGAATACCACAACAGATGCAAAAAACCAAAACCAAAATAGGGTTTTTATATTGAAACGAATGAGGGAATATTCAAACTAAAAATATTGACTTAGAGAATAAAAAAATATAATCAGTTTTTTTATCTAAACCTTTTGTCCGGAAGGAGTCTTTTATGGAAAGCAGCAAAAAATCACTTCCACCTAATGCCTATACTGTCCTGAAAGACGGAGAAAAATACAGCCCGATAGTCCCGGCTTCGGAGAAAATTCCGGAGATAACAACCCGCTCGGTGATTTTCGGCATCATTATGGCTATAATCTTCTCGTTTGCCTGTGCATATTCAGGACTCAAGGCCGGTCAGGTATTCGAGGCAGCAATCCCGATTGCAATTCTGGCAGTCGGCTTTTCGGGAATATTTGCAAGAAAGTCCACAATACTCGAAAATGTCATTATCCAGAGTATCGGAGCCGCCTCCGGTGTCGTGGTTGCAGGAGCGATCTTTACGATTCCGGCACTCTTTATGATAAAGGGAGTTGAACCAAAACTCTATCATACATTTCTTGCATCGCTCTTCGGCGGCTGGCTGGGTGTCCTCTTTCTGATTCCCCTCAGAAAATACTTCTGCGTCGAACAGCACGGACATCTCCCGTTCCCCGAGGCAACTGCAACAACTGAGATTCTCGTATCGGGAGAGGCAGGCGGAAAACAGGCAAAGGTCCTGATTACAAGTATGCTGGTAGGCGGTATATTCGACTTTCTCGTTGAGCCGGTAAACCTCTGGAATGCCTCTCTCAAGACAACCCTCTGGGAATTCGGTAAAGTAATACACGACAAGACAAAACTCGTCTTCAAGCTTCAGGCTCAGGCGCTATTTCTGGGCCTCGGATATATAATAGGATTGAAATATGCGGCCATTATTGTAGCCGGTTCGCTTATGGCGTGGTGGGTTATGGTTCCGCTTCTCGGCTATATTACACAGTTCGTAAATTTCCCGGTTCTGCCTGCAACAAAGGCCCTCTCCGAACTCTCGGCTCAGGAGATTTTCAGTAACTTCGTCAGACCGATAGGAATCGGGGCAATTGCGGCCGCCGGAATCATCAGTATCATAAAGAATCTTAAGACCATCGGCCGTTCATTCTCGCTCGGATTCAAGGAGATATTCCAGAAGAAGGAAGGCGCCCGTACGGAGGAGGAAGAGAGGACCCAGTCAGACCTCAAGATGAAACTCATTGTCCTCGGAATCCTTATGGTATTTGTACTTGCACTCGTCTTCTTCTCGGCCGTAGCCGGTGTAAAAGTTGGTGTAATCGGGACAATAATTGCCTTTGTAATATCTTTCCTCTTTACAACAGTTGCCGCACTTGCCATTGCAACAGTCGGCACAAACCCGGTTTCGGGTATGACTCTCGTAACACTCATACTGACCTCCATAATACTTGTCCAGATAGGTGTCTCGGGCACATCGGGTATTATGATTGCCCTCGTAATAGGCGGATTTGTCTGCACTGCCCTTTCGGTCGCCGGTGGCTTCATTACAGACCTCAAGATAGGTTACTGGATCGGTGCCACCCCGAAAAACCAGCAGAAATGGAAATTTCTGGGCATTCTCGTCTCATCCTTCTTCGTCGGTCTTGCAATCCTCATTATCGATAAGGCATTCGGTTTTACACTGCCCGACGGTTCACCCAATCCTGCTGTCCCTGCACCACAGGCGAATGTTATGAAATCCATAATCGTCACCCTTATGGACCCGTCCCAGAATATCCCGTGGATGCTCTACGGAGTCGGTATATTCATTACAATCATCAACGAGATGCTCAAGGTTCCTGCACTCGCATTTGCCCTCGGTATGTATCTGCCGATGGAACTCAATACACCACTGCTCGTAGGCGGACTGCTGGCCTATCTGCTAAGTAAATCCGGGAAAAACGATGCAAAATTATCGGAGGCACGCTTTCAGAGAGGTATGCTCATCTCATCGGGCCTGATAGCAGGTGCATCTCTCTTCGGAGTATTCGGGGCAATCTTCAGAACCTTCGACTGGCACAGATTTTTATCTGTCGGAATACCTGTTGCCGAAAAGGAGATTACCATTGAAGGAATAGCCAGAAAGGTATTTGCAGAAGGTGAACCCCTTGCCTATTACACCGATTACGGACATATTATAGGACTTCTGGCATTTATTGCGCTTTCACTCTATCTCTACTACGACGCAAAGAGAGCCGAACCCTGATGAATAATCTTATCAGATTTATTGCTATCAGTATTCTCTTTCTCTCCCCCGTGATTGTATACGGAGATGATATCGTAGGCTCCGGGAGATGCAGAATCTGCCACAAGGAAGAGTACGAAAAGTTTTCGAAGACCGCCCACAAGGATACATCAGGTTCCCTTAGCCCTGAGCAGAAAAAGAACAAGGAATGCCTGATGTGTCACTCGATGGACAAAGAAGGAAAATATATGGAAATCGGATGCGAGGCCTGTCACGGAGGCGGAAAGTACTATTCACAGGAATATGTGATGAAGGATAAGGAACTTGCCAGACTTATCGGACTCAGAATACCCGACGAGAAATACTGTGAGAAGTGCCACACTCAGGAGACCCCCAAAATCAACAAGATGAACATCAAGGAAGGAATGAAGAAGATAGAGCATAAAAAGGAAAAAGAGACGAAAAAACCTGATAAATAAAACCGAGGGATTGTTCATACAGAACCCGGAAAACTGATATTATGAATAAACTGATTGACAGAGTATTCGATATATTTTCATCACTCAGGCTTACCGTAATTCTTCTTATAATAATCCTGATCTACCTCTCCGTCTCAACCTTCCTCCCTCAGGAGAGTTCATACCTGAAATATCTGGCAGAAAACAGACCTCTTCTGTTCCTTCTGCTCAGAATCACCGGGCTGACAAATCCTTATCACAGTTTTACCGTAATCCTCTGGCTCTTTCTCTTTACCTTCAACCTCATTGCCTGCTCGCTCAACAGACTTCCGGCAATAGTCGAACGTATCAAAAGAAACAGGAGCCCGGTATATATAAGTACCGAATCAATGACGAAACACAGTTTTTCACCACCTGCCGCAAGCAAAGGGGATATAACAGAAATTCTCAAAAACAGAGGATATAATATCTCTGAGACCGAAAAGGACGGCAATCAGTATATCATCTGCAAAAAAGGGATATATGCTCCCGTCAGTTTCCTTCTCGTACATATATCAGTCCTGATAATCATTGCGGGTATTACTGTCTCTGCGCTCTTCGGTTATGAGGGATTTATCAGACTGACAGAAGGGAAGACGGAGAATCTCTACTACAGGGAAATCATAAGGGGCAACTATATAAAGGTACCTCTGCCATTCAGATTCAGGCTCAACAGCTTTTCGAATATCACACTCAGTACCGGTCAGTCAGTAGAGTATATTTCCGATATAACAATCTATGACACAAACAACGAACTCAGAACCAGAATAAGAGTAAATGACCCGCTCGAATATAAAGGTATTCTCTTTGTTCAGAGTTCGTACGAGGCAAATACCGATGAGGCGGTCTTTTCGCTCAGAATCACTGACGATTCGGGAGAAAAATCCGAAAATATAAAAATCGGACTTAAAGACCAGGCAGAATTTATGGGGAAGAGGCTGAAAATCACAGATTTCTTCGAAAATGTCCATAATATGGGCGAGGCAATAAAGATTCAGTACGGTGATACAACCGTTGTTGCCCTCAAAAACAGACCAGAGATACAGAATGAAGAGAGCGGAATCAGGGTTTATATCGAAGATATAAAAGTGCCGTATGATTCGATACTCAGAATTACCTATGACCCGGGAACCAAAACGGTCTTTCTGGGTTCATTTCTGCTACTCATCTCGCTTATACTCGTGATTTTCTATAAATTCAGAATGATCGCAATAAGGACCAGTAATAATCTCGAAATCCTCTATTCGGGGAAAAGGGCCGAATCCGATATCAGTCTTATTGCATCTTTAACAGAAGCCGGTTCAAAGGAGAAGTGATGATTTCATCAAACATCTTTTTTGCCTCATTCATACTGTATTTTATTGCATTTTTCCTTTATATCATCGGTCTGTCAAAAGAGAACAAAGAATATATGCAGGGGTTCAGATTCTCTGTCATAGCATTTATCGTTCATACAGCCGGGCTTTTTGTAAGATATTATGAGGCCGGAATAGTCGAGCTGAAGGCCTTTGAGGAAAGCACGGGTCATATTGCCACAGGGTCAGAAAGAATCAGGATAATGCTGTCCCATCCCCCATTTACGAATCTGTATGAATCAATGATATTTGTCCTCTGGGGGATTGCGATTGTCTATATTGTCATCAACCGCCGTTTTCACCTGAATATTACCGGACTTCTGGGCTCGGCACTTATTGTCATCGGAATGGGTCTCTCGAATCTTCTGCCGGACAAATCGATTACTCCTCTCATACCGGCCTTAAAGAGCTGGTGGCTGCATCTTCACGTAATTACCGCATCCCTTGCCTACGGGGCATTTCTGATAGCTGCCGTTGTTGCACTGTTATACCTTATCAGGGAGAATATTTCCCCGGACAGAATCTTTACTGTCTTTCTTTTTACGACTTCGGTTCTCGTTCTGATGATGGTCTCATTCAATCCTCTTCAATACGGGGCAACACTTCTGGGTGTTGCGGAAAACGGCAAACTCAGACCGGCCGTTATCTCCGTTATTCTCGATAACCAGACAAATCCCCTGAGTATCGTCCTGAAGAGACCTTCACCGTTAATAGGAATGGTTTCCCTTATCACTATCATCTTTTCGCTTGCGGGCGGAACAATACTTGTCATAAAGAAGCTTCCGGCAAGAACAGCAGGACTGGTTTCATCTGCAATACTGCTTATATATCTCATCTCCCTTCTTCTCTCTGTCTCTTCACAGGATATCGGCACGGACAAAAGAGAACTTGCAGACCTTATAAATTATTCTCTCTCATCAGCTGGTATCAATCCTTCAGATATAACAAATATGAATTTCAATATTCTGCCGCCATACAGAATAAATCTCTCTTCGTTTCCCTATCAGTTTTCGATAATACTGATGCTCTTTCTGGTATCGTTGTTCTTTCTTTATCTGACAATCAGATATGATTCATTTATCAACAGACTCCCCTTATCTCCGGTTCTTGATACAATCTCATACCGCACAATCCTCTTTGCTTTTCCGATGATGACATTCGTCATTCTCACCGGAGCAGTATGGGCGCACTTTGCGTGGGGGAGATACTGGGGATGGGACCCGAAGGAGACCTGGTCCCTGATTACATGGCTGGTATATGCCTTCTATCTGCATTCAAGACACACCCTCAGATGGAGTGGTAAACGTGCGGCCATAATAGCGGTTATAGGTTTTGCAGTCGTAATCTTCACTTATATAGGTGTAAATCTGGGACTGACCGGCTCGGGCCTGCACGTCTACGGGTCAAAGTAAAATATATTTTCCTGTTGATGTTTCTTTGCCAAAATGATACCAGAAATCCTGTCAAAGGAGACTGATATGAAAGTAATCAGGACAAAATTTCCCTCATTCCCGAAAGTAAAGTCTGACAAACTACTTGGTATTAAGGCAAAAAAGAGATGGCAGGTTCTCTGCGGTGACAGAAGACATTACAGAATAGGTTTTTACTCTCCCGAATATACAAAAAAGAGCGATATAAAGATTCTGGAAAGACACGACTGCCCGGAGTTCTTTATGCTTATCAAGGGAAGATTGTCTCTGCTGATTATCGACGAAAAAGGAAAAGAGAAGGTGGTAAATCTGAAACCATTGAAACCGGTCTTTGTTGAAGGCTGGCATAACGGCTTCTGTCCCGGCGGAAAATTCTCGGGTATTTCAATCGTAGTGGAGAGAGATGAATTTACGACTGTTTACAAGAGTATCAATGAACTGAAAGGGAAAAAGAAAGGAGTATAGGATGTCCGCGAATGCCATTATAGTCTTTGTTACGGCCCCTTCACACTCAGACGCCGCAGATATTGCAAGGACAATCGTATCGGAGAGACTTGCTGCCTGTGTAAATCTTATCCCTCACATAAGGTCCATCTTCTTCTGGGACGACAAGGTTCAGGACGAACAGGAGACACTAATGATAATAAAGACAACGGAAGACCTCTTCGAACCGCTAAGAAAGAGGATAATAATGACACATCCGTATTCCGTTCCGGAGATAATCTCAGTCGGAATCAGGGACGGGAATCCGGAATATCTGCAGTGGATATATGACACGGTGGTCAGGAAATGAAGATAAAGATCAAGAAGATTAAGAATGAGGGTTACGGTGAGCCGAAGTTTCCGGAATATATAACACCGCAGAGTGCCGGTATGGATATCTATGCGGCAAATCTGGCCCCTGTTATCATAAAACCCCTGATGACAGTTGCAATCCCCACGGGAATCGCCATCGAACTACCGGAAGGATACGAGGCACAGATAAGGCCTAGGTCCGGACTTGCACTAAAACACGGGATAACACTTCTCAATTCACCGGGGACCATCGACCCCGACTACAGAGGTGAGATTAAAATAATTCTCACGAATATCTCTCAGGAGCCGTTTACAGTAAACTATCTCGACAGGATAGCGCAGATGATAATTTCACGATTCGAAAGAATCGAATGGACAGAATCAGAAAATCTCAGTGATACATTACGTGGTGACGGCGGTTTCGGCCATACCGGGAAGAGATAGAACACCTCCCACGGGCAGGAATACAAGTCTCTCCTCCTCGATTCTCTCCTTTTCCCAGAGTGAAAATAGTCTCCTTATTGGTTCGGAGCATCTCTCCTTGCCAAGTCTGAACGCCCCCCAGTGAACAGGGAGCATTCTCTTCGAATTCAGGTCTGCAAAAGCCCTGAAGGCATCATAAGGAGACATATGATTCTTATACGAAAACCATCTCGGGGAATAAGCACCTATCGGCAGTATCGACAGGTCAAAGATTCCGTACATCTTCTTTAGTCTCGAAAAGATATTGAAATATCCGGTATCACCTGCATAGTATATCGAGAAAGAACCTCTTCTGATTATCCATCCTCCCCATAATGACCTGTTGCGGTCAAATATACCTCTCTGCGACCAGTGCTGTGCAGGGACAAAGACAAACTCCGTCTCCTTCTCTTGGTAGGATTCGAACCAGTCGAAGAGGACGTAATTTCTTATGTTATTCCTGCGCATATAATAGCCAAGTCCGTCAGGGATAAGATACCTGCAGGAATTCCTGAGTATTTTCAGAACATCTGTCTCGATATGGTCGATATGATTGTGACTTATCAGAACAAAATCGACAGGCATAATATCCCTCAGCGAATAGCTGAGATTTCTGATTCTCCTGACCGTAAGGAGTCTGTCGGAGAAAACGGGGTCTATCAGAATCTTTACGCCCCCGATATCGAGAAGGAGGGTCGAATGCCCCACCCAGAGGATATAATCATTTCTGCCCTTCAGGGAGACTGTATCCACATCCACATAAGGGACATCATCATCCGTTTTGTAGGTATTTCTCTCCAGTCCGGACTTCAGTCTCCATCTGAGGACATCAATAAATCTCGGTGCTACCGAAAAATCCCTGAAGTCTTTCCTGTGAACGTTCTCATCAGACATATCAGACCTTCGGCTTTTCTGTATCCTGAACGGATACCGGTATCGGATTCTGGGTAAGCGGAGGAGGTTTGGGCGAGTTTGCGAGCTCCTGATTGATATCCCTGCCTTCGAGCTTCTCCCTTATTTCACGCCACTCGTTCGGAGGGACTGCAAGGAAAGCCTCGACGATTCTCGGGTCGAACTGGGTCCCGCTACACCTTATTATCTCCTCCCTTGCAATCTTGAAAGGGAGAGATTTTCTGTAAGGCCTGTCGGAGGTCATTGCGTCAAATGTATCCGCAATCGTAAATATTCTCGCTCCGATATCAATCTCCTTACCCTTAAGTCCCTGAGGATACCCCTTGCCGTCATATCTCTCCTGATGGTGCAGAACAATTATCCGCTCGTGCTCCAGAAAGTCAGAACCCTCCAGCAGCCTGTAACCCATCTCGGGATGTTTCTTCATCTCTTCCCACTCTTCCTTGGTGAGTCTTCCGGGCTTCAGGAGGACGGCATCCTTTATCCCGATCTTGCCGATATCGTGCAGAAGCGCTCCTCTCTCAATCTGATTGAGCTCTTCACCCTTAATCCCAAGGGCCTTGGCAATTCTTCTGGAATAGAGCGATACCCTTTTCGAATGCCATCTCGTGTCGGAGTCCCTGAGGTCGAGGGCGGCTACAAGACCGTTTA
This sequence comes from Bdellovibrio sp., assembly GCA_020725805.1. Classification (GTDB taxonomy): domain Bacteria; phylum Myxococcota; class SpSt-1050; order SpSt-1050; family SpSt-1050; genus SpSt-1050. Next base: position 11,719 of record DYEF01000107.1, on the reverse strand, counting down.
GGAGAGAGGAGGTCCTCTCATAGATCTCCTTGTCGAGATTGAGCGTTCTGACCACAAGTTCGGTATTCTGCTCCTTGATGAGATTGGAAAGCCGCTCGTGTTCCTTCTCTGTCCAGTAGTGCACCGAGGCATCGCTCAATGCGGCAGATACCTCCTTTACATCGAGAGGATGCATAAGTATCTTGAAGATTCCTCCCCTGTTTATAGCGTCCAGCAGAACCTTCGTGTCACCGTTTCTGACAATAAGGACTCTCAGGATATCCGGTGCAAATGTCTTGCATCTCTCCAGAAACTGAATCCCGCTCATACCTTCGATTCCGTCGTCTGCCACTATTATCTGAAAGAGCCCGTCCTCGAGATGCTGAATCGCACCGATATACGAATCAGAGAAGTGAATCTCGAATCCGCTCTCTTTGAAATTTTCGGCAAAGAATCTTCGGGTAGCCTCATCACCGGCAACCAGTATCTTGGTTAATTTTGGTAAGGAAAACCCCATCGCCATCATTATACTCTAAAAAAAGTCATTTACAACAGCATTTTTCTCACAGCCGCTGCAATTCATAGGGTAAACACCCTAAAACCCATCTTCTCAACCCTTCCTCTTCTTAATCTTCTTCTCTTTGACTCGTAAAGGGGTTTTTGACTCAAAATCAGCAACTGCATTCTTCAGGACATCTTCCATTGTGGTGACCGGTATGAAAATCAGTTTTGCCCTGATATTCTCGGGGATATCTGCAAGGTCAGCCTCATTATTCTTGGGCAGAATTATTCTTTTGATTCCCATACGTGCCGCTGCAAGTACCTTCTCCTTAATTCCTCCAACGGGTAGGACCTTCCCCCTGAGAGTGATCTCACCTGTCATAGCGGTATCAGAGCGTACAAGTTTACCTGTCAGAAGACTGACAATTGCGGTTGCGATCGTTATGCCGGCGGAAGGTCCGTCCTTGGGTATGGCACCTGCCGGTATATGAACGTGAATATCACCCTTCTCGAAGAAGTCCTCATCAATACCGAATTTGGAGGCATTCGAACGGATATAAGCGAGTGCGGCCTGTGCAGATTCACTCATAACCTCTCCCAGTTTACCGGTCAGAGAAAAACCCCTTCCGCCCTTCATCCTCGTCGCTTCGATGAAGAGAATCTCACCGCCGACAGGTGTCCAGGCAAGACCTATTGCAACTCCCGGGATATTAGTCCGCTCCAGAATCTCGCTGTAATGTTTCTCCGGTCCGAGCAGCTCCGTCAGTCTCTTCTCATCTACCACAACCTGCTCTCTGCTGCCCATCGCTACATTTCTTGCCACCTTCCTGCATACAGTGGCGATTACTCTCTCCAGATTCCTTACCCCCGCCTCCCTTGTATAAGAACTTATGATTTTAACAATTGCCTCATCCGTAAACTTAATGAGTTCATCACCAAGACCATTCTCCCTTATCTGCTTCGGAATCAGATGATTCTTTGCAATCATAAGTTTCTCTTCGACAATATACCCGGGTATCTCGATTATCTCCATTCTGTCCAGAAGCGGTGCTGGAATCGGGTCCATAAGATTTGCCGTAGTAATAAACAGAACCTTCGACAGGTCGAACGGGACATCCAGATAATGGTCGGTAAACGAATAATTCTGCTCAGGGTCTAACACCTCCAGAAGGGCACTTGCCGGGTCCCCTCTGAAATCCATCCCGAGTTTATCCACCTCATCGAGCATAATGATCGGATTGTTTGAACCGACCTTTCTGAGCGCCCTTATTATACGGCCGGGCAATGCACCTACGTAAGTCCTTCTGTGTCCCCTTATTTCGGCCTCGTCACGGATACCGCCCAGAGATAGTCTCTCGAATTTCCGTCCGATAGCCCTTGCAATAGACCTCCCGAGTGATGTCTTGCCTACTCCGGGGGGGCCGACAAAACAGAGTATAGGGCCGTGCATATCCGACTTGAGTTTTCTTACTGCAAGGTACTCTATGATACGGTCCTTTACTTTCTCAAGACCAAAATGGTCCTCATCCAGAATTTTCTTCACATTATCCACATCCAGATTGTCGTCCGTCGAAATATTCCAGGGCAGTTCGCATATCCAGTCGAGATAAGTTCTGGAGACCGTGTATTCTGCGCTCTCGGGGTGCATCTTCTCCATCCTCGAGAGTTCCCTTTCGGCCTCCTTCCTGACCTCCTCCGGAAGTCCGAGTTTTGCTATCTTCTCCTTGAGCTCCTGTATCTCCTGTTCATCGTCATCATCGCCGAGTTCCTTTCGTATTGCCTTGAGCTGCTCCCTGAGATAATACTCACGCTGACTGCGGTCTATCTGCTGCCTGACATTATCCTGAATCTTATTTCCTATCTCCAGTACCTCGATCTCCCTGTTCAGGTTGCTGAGCACTCTTTCGAGCCTTTTGTTGATATTCCCTTCTGCGAGCAGTTCCTGCAGCTCAGGCAGCTTAAGATTCAGATTGATGGCAATAATATCCGACAGAAAGCTCGGGTCATCGCTCGTCATTATAGTATTCACGAGCTCCTTGGGAATAATCGGGGAATGTTCGGAGAGAATCTGGAAACTCTTCTTTAAGGCACTTATCTTCCCCTGAGAATCCTCGGAGTAATCAAAACTCTCCTTTATCTGTGAAACCTTTGCCGTAAAATAGGGCTCGCTCGAGAGAAATTCGTCGATATTTATCCTGGATATCCCCTGAATCAGCGTCCTCATCTGGCCGTCAGGGAATTTCATCATCTTGAGAACTATACCCACACACCCGACCCTGTAGAGGTCGTTCTCCTTCGGGTCCTCGATATCGGGGTCCTTCTGTGCCACTATCGCAACGAAACGGTTGCTCACGAGTACATCGTCAATCAGTTTGACGGACTTCTCCCTGCCGATCATCATCGGCATCGATACCATAGGAAACAAAACGATATTCCTTACCGGCAGTACAGGTATCTTCTCCGGTATTTCATATCTGAGGCCCTTTGGAAATCCTGAATTCTTGCTCATAATTCCTTCCTGTCTAAGAAAGTCAATAACAAAATCCTATTCACCCTGAATGAAATAATCAAGTATAAAATTTCGGATATTTCAAAAAAGTGGTTTTCCGGTTACTGTTTCGTTCTGAAAAGTTCAGAGAATCTTCACATAGGATGGCAATAATTTCTTGTAGCCGAACCTCTCGAAGAAGATGAGCAGTTTCATTTCATCTCCGCTGCCTTCTATCTGTCTTATGACACCTATACCGAACTTACTGTGACTCACATTCATTCCCACCTTAAAGGGTGAATCGTTTTCCAAAGAAGAACCTTTCAGAAATTCGGGATAATACTCTACCCTGTAATCCGATTCCTGCGTCTTCTGTTTCTGCTCAAATACTACCTCTTTCTTAAGCCCCTTCACAGGCAGAAATGTAAACAGGCCGGTGGGGAGTTCATCGAAGAATCTGCTCCTTCTCCTCGAGAGCGGAAGACCTGCCTGGAACCTCTCCTTCGCCCAGGAAATATAAAGCTTCTCCTTTGCCCGTGTAATTGCGACATATAGCAATCTCCGCTCCTCGGCGATTTCATCCTCGTCGAGAACAGATCTAAAATGCGGTATAAGATTCTCCTCGAGCCCTGCAATAAAAACTACCGGGAATTCCAGTCCCTTTGCAGAATGAATTGTCATAAGCGAAACGGTCTTCTGCGAAAGAGATGCCTTATCGATATCCGACATAAGTGTAATACTCTCGAGGAACTGACTGAGCGTCAGAGGCTCACTCCCGTCTCTCGGGGTCATCGAGGCAATAAATTCGTCGACATTGGCGATTCTGTCCAGATAATCGTTTTTATAATATTGTTCGAGATAGGTCCTGTAATTGAGGTCATTGATTATTTTTTCCGCCACATCCTTTGCGAGGGCAGTCTCTGCTCCCTTTACAAATTCATTCAGATATGCCGAAAAACCCTGTGTCTTCTGAAACTTTAATGAAGCCTCAAAGAGCGAGGTCTTATCCCTCTGGGCAATCTCCTTTATCCTGACAAGAGTTATATCCCCGAACCCCCGCGGAGGGACATTGAGAATCCGTTCGAAATCCGCATCACTTGCCGGATTGGCAATCACTCTCAGATAACTTATGATATCCTTGACCTCCTTGCGTTCATAAAACTTTATCCCGCCTACAACCTCATAGGGAATGTCAGAGAATCTCAGTTTCTCTTCGATGATTCTCATCTGGGCATTCGTCCTCACCAGAACCGAAAAATCCCCGTAGTTCCTCTTCCCTTCGTTTCTGAGTCTTACTATCTCGGATGTAATGAACGATGCCTCTTCGGCATCGTTCTCGGCAGTAAAAAAAGTAATATTCTCACCGGTAGGATTCTTAGTAAAGAGTCTCTTTTTGTGTCTCTTCTCGTTATTCTGTATGAGTTCTGATGCAACAGAGATGATAGCGGCAGTAGAACGGTAATTCTGCTCGAGTTTGACGACCTTTGCATCCTCAAAATTACTGTCGAACCGCAGTATATTTTCAATAGAAGCCCCGCGCCACCGGTAAATAGACTGGTCATCATCTCCCACAACACAGATATTCCTGTGACTTCTGAGAAGCAGAAGCAGAAGCTCCATCTGAATACGGTTTGTATCCTGAAATTCATCTACAAGAATAAACCGGAATCTCGAGGAGAGTTTCTCTGCAACCTCATCGGAATTTTTCAGTATCTTTACCATATTCAGGAGCAGGTCGGAAAAATCCATTGCATTGGATTTTAAAAGTTTCTTCTGATAGGCCTTCATTATACTCACATCAGCAGAATCTTCTCTCAGTTCAAGGATATCCTGTCCGTTATCCTTTCTGGAAGAAATTTCGTTATAATAGCGGTGAACATTATCAGCAGAGTCATCCTTAGAATAAGTTTGAAGTATCTCTTTTATAATCTTTCTCGAATCATCATCATCATAAATAACATAATTTTTTGAATAGCCGAGTATATGGGCATACTTTCTCAGAAAAAAGGCACAGGCCGAATGAAAAGTGCTTACAAAGACACCGTAATCCCTCTCGAGCAGCATACTGACCCTCTTCTTCATCTCATCCGCCGCCTTGTTCGTAAATGTCATTGCAAGTATATTATAAGGGTTGACCCTGTATCTGTCTATCAGATGTGCTATCCTGTATGTGATTACACGTGTCTTCCCGCTCCCTGCACCGGCAAGCACCAGAATCGGTCCCTCAAAGTGCCTCACGGCCTCGAGTTGCCTCTCATTCAATTCCTTTTCATAATCTATCATAACACTTCGTCCCTCGAAAAGAATTTATCACTATTTTGTAAAAACCAAAATGTCAAAGATTAAATTGAATTCAAACTAAAACAAAGATTTAATCTGAGGTTTTATATTGTTCAGACACAAAATTCTTGACAAGCCTCCATTATTCCCTTTACTCTCTTACCACCATTTACATCTCTCTCATTAAGTATCGTCGCTATTCCTGCCTCTATCATATCAACCTGCTCCTGATAATCCTTACATCATTTTACAAGAATGTCCTTACATTTACCTCCTCTCCATTCCACACAACTCACACCTCTCATTATCAACAACATCCTCAACCTTAAACTCTGTATCAAATACTTTTAAATCTAACGATTCAATCCTTACCTCTCCATTATATTCTTCAAGAATAGATTCATTAATCACACGCCTCTCTATCCTATGCCTATATGATTCATCTCTGCCACAAAAATATCCATCAGATGAAACATTCTTAGAAACACAAAACCACTTATTACCTCCCCCAAATACACCTGTAATAAGATATGACATGCCTGGGTTTCTTATGATATAAAACCGTAATTTAGAACTTTGATATTCATCTATCCCATTTGCTACATATTCCCATCTAACGCCACCCTCACTATCTACTTTCATCAGAATTATTACCTCCCAGGGAGGTACCTTAGAATAATCCCTACCAACACCGCTTATTACATACCCATCACCCTCAACACTATATTCTAGTGAGTTTATATTTGGTTCAAAAACTCTACCATTATTGTTATTATAAAACTTGTATCCGTAATAATCTTTTTCTTTACCTTCTTCATTTACTCTCAGTAAAACATAACTATACTCATTCTTATCTTTATGCACCTTCTCTTGACCCCCTAGAATAATATAACCCTCTTGGTAATCTTTCACCATATTATACCATTCGTGGTACCATAAGGCATTATCTGTTTTCTTCCACACAATGTCCCCTTTTTCATCTAAATTAATAATTATTTTTCCATCTGTCATCAAATATCCACCATTAGAACTACCTACAACATTTATCTCCTCCTCACTAAAAAAATTACTCTCACCATAATCCCACATCATCTGAAATATTAAATCCCCATCTTTATTAATTACAATCAAAAATCCCTTATCCAATGACGTATAACCAAGATTAAATTCTATTGTACCAGTAACCAAATAAACTTCTCCCCCTCTTTCATCACGGATCCTACCTGCCTTTATCAAAACCGAATTTACAGAATAACCATTATATAAAAACTCTTCATAAGCCTTACCCCATTCTATATCTCCATTAGACCTTAACTTAAGAAAATAAATACCCCTATAATATGGATTAAGTGAAATAGTAAAACTACCAACCAACATATAACCACCATCTCCCGTTCCAGTGACACTTGTTATCCTACCTAAGTAATGATATTCTCCACTTTCGTCTTTGTATGCATATACCTTCTCCCAAAGAACCCTCCCGTTTTTATCTAACTTAACTAAACTATTATCCTTTCTTAGTACTACTCCATCATTATCACTATATAATGGCTTCACATCTCCCTTCCATAAACAACTAAAAAAATTTTCTCTTATACCTACATCTGTATCTGCGTCATCCCTAACATCCAGAACTACATCTTCACTAATGTCTAAATAACCACTGTCTTTAATATAGTTATGCGTGACATAACGTTCCCCAACATTACAACTAATAATCATAATTATTAAATAAACTTCAAAAACAACTAAAATTTTCTCCCACCTCATATTCATATCCTCACTTCCCTGATAATAACCTCAAAAACCAATTCGACGGTTTTTTAGTTGTTGGAAAATCATACCAGAAAAGTTGGCTACTTTCTGGTAAAAGATTATCGGAAAATATAACTACTCCCTTTAGTTTCTGATTGTTTCTCAAATATCAACTATCTAAAAACACAGCAACATCTCCTCCTAACATCCATTATCTATCAATTGACATACAGTCTTCGCATTTAATACCCTCATATATTTCAACATCAAACTCAGTATCATAATCAACTAGGCCTATCCGGCCTATATTTATCTCCCCATCATATATGTTAAGACTCAAACTATTTTCTACAATTTTATCTACGGTATAACTAAGTAGATTCTTCCCTCCACAAAAATTTCCATCTAACATAACATTCCTAACAACATAAGGAAAATTATCTTTTTTATTTATCACATATAAATAAAAACCATTTGAAAATCTCAAAATATATGAATTAGAGACCTCATTATTACCTTCTTCTCCATATAACCATAAAATATTTTCTTGTTTTTTATCTATGCTAAATATACTACCTAAATTTTCTATAATCCCGCTTATTACATATCTACTTCCTTTTATATCATAATCAAATGAGAACATATTAACTCCCTTAACCATTCCTGTAGCATCATAAAACATATACTTATTTAATTCTTTTATTTCTCCCTTTTCATCTATCCTAATTAGATAGATACTCTTTGGATACTCACTAAATCCTCCTATTATATATTCATCATCATAAACCTTTTCAAATCCTCTAATATATATATAACCTAACCTATATATTAGAGAACTAATGTCTTTCTTCCAAATAATTTTACCATTTTTATCTATCTTCATTATTATGTTCTCAGAACAGACAATTATAAATCCATTATCACTGCTCGTAACTAAGTAGTTACATGTTTTAAGACCATCTTCTTTAGAGTATTCTATTTGAAGATCAATACAACCATCGTTGCCAATTACTATTAATAACCCATTATTTGCATGTGCCATTATCCCATTTCCTATATTATAGTCTCTACTAATTCCACCAACAATTACATATTTACCTCCTATTATTCTTTGAATTAAAATGGGGTTTATATAAGAGGCATAAGGGACAGGGTATACTAAATACGAAGCTGCCACATAAGCCTTAGCCCAATCTATTTCTCCATTAGATTTCAACTTGATAAAACAAATGCCTCTCGTCTTTTCTTCGCTATAACCCGAATCAAAGGAGCAAAGGACCATATATCCGCCGTTATCGGCATCTACTACATCTTTTATGTCTATAAAAGAAAACTCTCCTTTGGTGTTTTTATATCTATATATTTTTCCCCAAACAGTTCTTCCATTATTATCCATTTTTATTATGCCATTACCTTTTTTTAGTATCACTCCATCCTCACTACCATATAATGGTTCTATGTTCTCATTCGAGTAACACCTGAACAATCCTCTTCCAACGCCGTTATCTATACCATTTCCACTGTCCAAATCTATATCTCCCGTGATATCCAAATAGTCACTATCAGTAACATAACTAACCGGCAAATAACGATTCCCTAAATCACAGCCAATAAATATAATCATAAAAAAAACTTTAAAAGCTGCTGAACTATTATTACAACTCATATTTCCAACCTCATTTTCCAGTTAACAATCTTAAAAACTCATCAGATGGTTTTCTTGTTGTTGGAAAGTTATACCAGAATAATCGATCAATCTCCGGTAGTAAATCATCTGAGTATGATATTATCCCTTTTAGTCTCTTACGTGCTCTTAAGTTTTCATTTAATAAAAACACTGCAACATCTCCCTCTATCATATCAACCTGCTCCTGTGATAGACTAAAATACTATTTACACCTACAATATAACCACCTTCATTCTCCAATAAACCAAATCAATCAATTTCCCCAATCACCTGTTTTTACATATACTACATATGTTGTCATTGTAATCTCTAACAAAAAATTTGTTAATAATATTTTTTAAACCTACATTAACATCTACCCCTTTTTGTATCTTCTCACACTCACTTACACCAACATCTATATATCCTTCATTTATTTTAATATTCTTCTCAAATTTACTATCACACATATATCCGTTATTTGATATATTCTTAACAAATGAAGACTCTCCCACCTTTTTATCACCACAATAAACTCTATATCCCCTCATGTATAAATAATTTCCGCTAAAAAAACTTGCTAAATATGGAGGGTCAAAATTGCAATTACACATAGTACAGTCTATTTCTTCTTTTATCCTCTCCCTTTCATTATTGTATACCCATTTAACTTTACCCTCTTCGTTTATATTCATTATCACAAAATATTCCCCCTCATCTAAACCTCTTGAGTATAATCCACTTAATACATATTCCCCCCTTTTATTATTATTTTCGATAAAGCTAATACCAAAATCTAATTTCTTCTGGATCTCCCTTCCTTCTTTGTTGTACAAATTGTATCCAATCGACTTTATTATATTTCCATCTTCATCTATTTTTAAGATGAAATAACCTTTTCTATCTTCTCCAATGTATCCCATACCTCCACCTATAATATAACCACTTCCAGATATTCGTAATATGTTATAATCAAAGACATATCTATCTGCATACCAATAATTATATGCTTTTTTCCAAATAATGTCTCCATTTTTATCTAGTTTTGTTATGTAAATATCTCCCACGCAACTCTGTCGATAATCATCTCCATAATTATAGTCATCATATTCATCAGATATCATCAAATATCCATTCTCTGGACTATTAACAGGTATTAAATCAAAGATATAGTTTCTCCTTGCATCCGCATCAGAACCAAAAAACCTCCCCAGTTCTACCTTACCATTTTTGTCAATTATAATATATAGTTTTCTGTAAATATCTACTGTCCCAGGTTCCCCAATAAATACCCTAGCATAACCAATCAAAATAACACCATATCTATCTTCTCCAAGATTCATAAGAGAAGCAATACTATAAACAGTGAACAAAACTGTTGAATTAGTCTCTATATATCTTTCTAATTGTTTAGCCCATTCTATATCAAAACTATTACTTAACTTAACTATATAATAATTGTAATTCCGGGAATCTACATCATCTATACTATCTTTGGAGGAAAAAATCGCTATATACCCACCATCAGATACACTTGATAAAAATAATATATCTAATCTTTTTCCCTCTTCTGAATCTAAATAAACCCTATCCAAAACTATCTCACCACTCTCTTTTATTTTCATAAGTCTACCGCTGTTACTAAGTAGAACACCATCCTCTCCAACAAATAATAACTTAAGATTTGAATGCTTAAAATTACATTCAAAATATTTCTCCTCATTATCTAATTCATTTGTATCCCAAACCATTATATCCTTCAATTTATCTAGATCTTCAGTGTTATAATACTCTTTACTATCAGTAGTAGTAAATTTTTCCCTTACCTCGCAACTGAAAGAGGTAACTATTATTATAAACACAGATATTATTCTTAATACCTTGCTCATATCTATCTCCCTTCTCCGATTAACTCTATATATTTATTCGATGCTTTTCCAGTGGGCGGGAAGTCGTAATAGAATAGCTGATTTTTTTCGGGCAGAAGGTTATCTGAAAATATCATAATCCCCTTTAACTTTTTATTACTTCTCAAATACTCATTACTTAAAAATACATAAACATCAGATTCTATCATATCCACCTGCTCCTGATAATCCTTAATATTTGTAATTCCATAAATATTTTCTGTCATAGGTCTATTTATCCAGCCCTCATTAGATGAACTCGATATAGATGAACTATGTGCACTAAACTCTGACGACTGAGAACCTATCTCAGATATAAAAAGTGGATAATTATTAAATTTATCAAGATAATAAGAATAAAATTTCTCTTTACATTGATATATCCCCCAGCAATACTCCGAATCCTGATATAGAGGTGGATCAACAGCGTTAAACTCTGCACAATCTCCATACAGATTATTAGTACATGTTTGCTCGCCAAAATCCAAAGCACAAATATTAAGAGTCTTCAATTCACCATCAATGTTTACAAACACAGAATCAAAACCATTACAATCATTCATGAAATTCAACTCAAAAGACAAATCCTTTTTATCGTATTCATTTGTACAATCCTTATTATTTTCTTTAAATACACCAGATATTTTTCCATAAATTCTTAAAAAATTAATAAAATTCTTCCCCTCACCATATCTTCTTATAACCCATTTGTTGTAATTGATAAAGCTTTTGCAGTAGTGAGATTTTAAGTATTCTTTATCTGAATCTCTATATACACACGCACCCGGAGCATACGCATTTATTCCAAGTGCCATACCACTTCTTGAAAAAATAGAATGTGATAAATACCCTTCCAATAGATTTTCAAAGACCTCCCTACTTGCAAATATCTGATTATAACTATCATCAGACCATTTCACACACTTCCTCCCTGCATCACTATCATCCCACTTCTCACACTTCTCTATCCACTTAAACTCACTATATACTATCCCGTTTGTAAATTTACATTCAGGACATCTATCCTGTAACAGTTCAAGCATACTCTTACCTTCTCTATCCTTCACATAAGGCATAACTATCGCAGGAAAAATATGGTCGTTTGATATACTGATGTATATGCCAACTAACACCTTATCTTTT
>DYEF01000106.1 GCA_020725805.1 Bdellovibrio sp. | reverse complement strand
TGATACGGGGACTGGGTTTATACAGGTGGAGGAGTGTACGGACCCGAACAATCTTGGTAATCAGTGTATAAACGGGAGGTGTATGACGTTGTGTGACAGGGCGGAGGCGGAGAAATCATATATCGGCTGCGAATACTGGCCAACTGTGACAATGAATTCCCAGCTCGCGACAGGATTCAGTTTTGCAGTGGCGGTTTCGAATACACAGAAATATGTTGCAAATATTACAGTAAAGAGAGGGAGCAATACAATAACGACCACACAGGTAAATCCGAATGAAGTCAAAGTGCTGACTCTACCGTGGGTTGACCAGCTGAAAATGACATACAGAAGCGAGACATCAATAAAACTCGCAGACGGTTCGTATAATCTTGTAAGTAATATACCGGTTACAGTCTACCAGTTCAATCCTTTGGAGTATCAATCCGGTTCGGCTTATACATATACAAATGATGCATCCATACTATTGCCCACAAGTGTTCTTGGCTACAGGTATTATGTGTTTTCCTATAAAAATCTTTCTGTAAAAAACTCAGTAGGTACAATTATCGGTTCGCCTTCAGGTTTTGCAATAGTCGGGACCCAGAACGGAACAAATGTAAATGTAAACTTTTCCTTTAATACAATAGCAGGTTCAGGGGTACCGGCATATTCCAAAGGACAGACAGCCAGCTTCTCCCTGAACAGGGGTGAAGTATTACTCATTTCGGCAAGTATGCCTACGAGTTGTTCGAGCTGGCAGGGCGACGGAAGCGGTTATAGCTACTGTGATCTGGGACAGGATTACGATGCAACGGGTACTTATATCCAGAGCGATAAGCCGATATCCGTATTTGGTATTCATAACTGTGCCTTTATTCCGTTTAACAGATGGGCCTGTGACCATCTCGAGGAGAATCTCTTTCCTGTTGAAACGTGGGGTATGAACTATGTTATGACCCACACCATTTCCAAGCAGAATCCTCAGGAGCCCAATCTCTACAGAATTATCTCTGCATTTGATAACAACACAATTACATTCAATCCCCCGAGTGTCCAGTCAAGCAGGACTATCAATAAAGGGCAATGGTTTGAATTCTATACCACCGCTGATTTTGAGGTAAAAGGGACTTCCGCATTTTCCATTGCACAATATCTTGTAGGAGAAGATTACAACGGGCCGAATTCACATACATCCGATATGGGTGACCCGGCATTCTCGCTCGGTATTCCTGTTGAACAGTACAGGGATTATTACAATTTCCTGACACCCTCGACATATACCGAATCCTATGTAAATATTACTGCCCCTACAGGTCAGCAGATTATGCTTGACGGCTCGCCTGTAAGCGGATTTACCTCTCTGGGAAGCGGAAAATACTCGGTGGCAAGGGTAAAGATCAATCCGGGTCAGCACAGCATAAGTGCATCTGTGCCTTTTGGTATTATGGTCTACGGGTATGCAAGATACACTTCCTATGCCTATCCGGGCGGGCTCAATCTGATACCGATAAACAAGTAAATCCCTCTTGTTTGAAAAATTATTATTTGTAATTCAACTTGACGAACCAGTATGTTGAATTTATAGTCTTAATCCAATGAGTTTTTCAAGGAGAGCATATGCCGACTTATAAGGATGCAGGAGTAGATATCGAGACCGGTGACAGATTTGTAGATGAGATAAGCCGTTATGTAAGGTCTACATATATAAAGGGGGTTGTTGGCGGACTGGGTGGGTTTGCTGCACTGTTCAGACCCGAATTCAGAAAGATGAAAGACCCTCTGCTTGTTTCTTCTACTGATGGTGTGGGGACAAAACTCAAATTTGCGTTTTTGACGGGAAGACATAACACTGTCGGAATTGACCTCGTTGCAATGTGTGTCAATGACCTTGTTGTTGTGGGTGCCAGACCGCTATTTATGCTGGATTATTTTGCAACAGGCAGGATTGATATAAGAACCGGAGCAGAAGTGGTTAAAGGTATTGCGGCAGGCTGCAGGGAGGCCGGCTGTGCACTGGTCGGAGGCGAAACGGCAGAGATGCCTTCATTTTATCAGGAAGGAGAGTATGACCTTGCGGGTTTCGTGGTCGGAATCGTCGATAAGAAGAAGATTATAGATGGCAGAAGGGTAAAGGCCGGTGATGTATTGATTGGTGTGGAGTCGAGCGGCATTCACAGTAACGGATATTCACTTGTCAGGAAGATATTTTTTGATATTAAAAAACTGAACAATAAGAGCAGGGTAAAGGGATTTGAGGGACCCTTTGTGGATACGATAATGAAGCCGACAAAAATATATGTAAGACCGGCTCTCGCTGCGGCATCGAAATTTGATGTTAGGGCAATGGCGCATATAACGGGTTCCGGACTTCCGGGAAATATTCCGAGGGTTCTTCCTGAAGGTACAATGGCAGTTATAAGAAAAGGTTCTTTCCCTGTTCTGCCTGTCTTCAGGTGGCTTCAGGAGAACGGAGATGTACCGGAAAAGGATATGTATGATACCTTCAACATGGGAATCGGGTATGTCTTTGTGGTCCCGAAATCCGAATCACAGGGAATTATCAGATTTATGTCTTCAAAATTCAGATTAAAGTCGTACATAATAGGAGAGATAATAAAGTCAAAGGGAGAACCGTCTGCTGAGATTGTATAGATATGTCATTGCAGAGATTTGATACTCTAGTTTTCGGTGATGATCTGGGAGGTCTGATTGCGGCCAATCTGCTCTCTCACTTCAATTTCAACGTTGTTGTACTGAGAAATTCCGTTCCTGCCGACCGTTATCAGTATCAGGGTTTTCTGCTTCCCGTCTCTCCTGTGCTGCTTCCGCCGCTTCAGTTCGGACAGCTGCTCTCACAGATCCGCCAGTATCTCTCTCTCTCCCAGAATGAATTTGAGGAAGACGCGGAATTTGTCGATAAGTTCCAGTATATAACAAGAAAGCTCAGACTCGATATATCTGTCGATAAGAACGAAACAATCGAGGAATTGTATTGCGAACTTGGAATAAAGAAGGAGCTGACACGCAGATTTCTGGAATCAGCAGGTACCCGGATGGAAGAGCTGTCAGAAATCTTCAACAGGCACATACCATATCCGCCTTATTCGTTCTGGGACAAGAGAAAGATCAGGGAAAACCTTTTTGCCGGTTATATGGAAAAAGGTTCTCTTCTTGACCAGTTTGAAGGAGAAAAGATAAAGAATGCATTCAGAAGCATTCTGTGTTTTATCTCCAATCTTGAGGCAAAACGCACTGTGCCTGCTCAGGAGGCCCTTCTTGGTTTTCTCTTTCTGGACCGCTGGATTCTAGTGCCATCCGCTGAAAGAATCAGGTCACTTCTTATCAGAAGACTTGAAGAGAGAGGAAATCTTATCCTGAAAGATTTCAAGGAGGGTTATTCTATAGAAAAAAAGGGATTTTCATATTATCTGAAGGATGAGAAGAGAGAGAGCCGTTTCAGAGTGGATTCCGTTCTCATTTCGTCTGACGCATTATCGCTCTCCCGTATTATCAATCCAAAGAGATTTGAGAAACTCCTTTTGCCAAGACAGGAATATCTCGTAAGATATACTACCAATTTTGTTGTAAATTCAGGTTGTATTCCGGAGATTGCCTCGAAGTATATTGTCTATAACCGTAATGCGTCAGATGTAAGTGCGGCTGACCTTTTTCAGATATCGGTCTCGAAGGCAATAAAGGGGAGGGCGATTTTAAAGGAAAATCAGATAATCTCAGTTACGACCTTCATTAAACCTCAGGAATTTATCAGGAAAAACTCTGATATTCTCAACAGGAACGCACTGGAGATTCTCCAGAATATCTTTCCCTTCGTAAATGAGTTTATTGTCAGTTCATCCTCGGTACTTGATGCAGATATGCTTCTTGATGTCAATATGAACGAGATTAAGAAGACTGATTACAGATATTCACAGTATCTTTTTACGGATTTTTCTCTGAAAGACGGTATACTTCTTGGTGATATGAAGACAGGGATAGACAACTTTGTAAATATCTTTTCTGTATTTGCACCAATAGGAATTTTTGGTGATTTTATGGCCGCTGTCAGGGCGGCAGAGATAATTTCGAAGAATATAGCAGGTAAGTAGTGGACAGAAAGATCAGAGTGAGCAGCGGAAGATTCTTCCCCTTAGGCGCAACATTATGTGAGGGAGGGGTCAATTTTGCCATCTATTCAAAATATGCCGAGGCAGTAGAGCTTCTTCTCTTCGATTATCCTGATGATACCGTTCCTTCCCACACATTTCTGCTAAAGAACAGGACAATGAATGTCTGGCACATTTTTACTGAGGGACTCGGGGCAGGACAATTGTACGCATACAGGATTTACGGGAAATACAAACCGGAAGAAGGACTTAGATTTAATCCCAATAAAATCCTTATGGACCCCTATGCAAAGGCGATTACGGGTGATTACGACATCAGGGGTGACCATTTTGGCTATGACTTTAATTCTCCTCAAAAAGACCTCTCCTTTTCGAATACCGACAATATCGCCTATGCCCCGAAATGTGTGGTCGTTGACGACAGATTCGACTGGGAGGGAGACAGACAGCTCTTTTTGCCCGCAAATGAAATTGTAATATATGAGACACACATAAAGGGACTAACGGCACATCCGAGTTCATCTGTAGAGCATCCGGGTACATATTCCGGTGTCATCGAAAAGATTGATTACCTGAAGAGACTCGGGATAAACTGCGTCCAGTTTCTGCCTGTCCATCATTCCCATCAGGATATCTTTCTGAGGCATAAGGGACTTTCCAATTACTGGGGGTATAACACCCTTGGTTATTTTGCACCTGATTCGAGATATTCAACCAATGCATATCCCGGCTGTCAGGTCAGCGAATTCAAACAGATGGTAAAGAAGCTCCACAAAGCAGGAATAGAAGTAATCCTCGACGTAGTTTATAATCATACCTGTGAAGGTAATGAACTCGGGCCCACACTCTGTTTCAGAGGGATTGACAACCCTACATATTATAAACTCAAAGACGACAGGAGATATTATGAGGATTACAGCGGATGCGGGAACTCTCTGAATTATGACGAACCTCAGGTAATAAAACTTATAATGGATTCCCTCAGATACTGGGTAACTGAGATGCACGTTGACGGATTCAGATTTGACCTGGCATCTGTTCTGGGAAGAAGTAACGGAAGATTTTCACAGGTCAGTTCCTTCTTCGTGGCAGTTCATCAGGACCCGGTACTATCAAGTGTAAAGCTAATTGCCGAACCATGGGATGTAGCACCCGAGGATTCCTATCAGCTGGGTAATTTCCCTCTCAACTGGGCTGAGCTAAACGGCAAATACAGGGATGCGGTAAGGAGATTTATCAAATCCGATGCAGGTATGATTGCCGAAATGGGTTACAGGCTTACGGGCAGTTCAGACCTTTATGGTGTCAGCGGAAGGACACCCTCTCATAGTATTAATTTTATTACCTCTCACGACGGTTTTACACTAAATGACCTTGTCAGTTATTCGAAAAAGCATAATGAGATGAATCTCGAAAATAATAAAGACGGTTCCGATGAGAACTATTCATATAACTGGGGAGTTGAAGGAGAGACGGATAATCCCGAGATTCTGGGTATAAGAGACAGACTTATGAAGAATTTTATGGCGGTTCTGATGTTGTCACAAGGCGTCCCTATGATGCTTGGAGGAGATGAAATCAAGAGAACACAGAAGGGTAACAATAATGCATATTGTATGGACAACGAGATTTCATATTACAACTGGGATTTTCTGAAAAAGAATAACGAGTTTTTTGAATTTGTCAGAAGATGTATCAGAATAAGGAATAATAATCCGCATTTCAGAAGACCATATTTCTTCGACGAGATACGGAGGATTGATACAGAGCATTTTACGGTAAAGTGGTATAATGAAAAACTCAGAGTACCCAGCTGGAATAAATATGATGAGTATTCTCTTGCGTTCCTAATAGAAGGGTATGTAAGGGAACAGAACTCTGACAGACCGAAAAATAAGGATTTTTTCATTATAATCAATTCATTCTGGGAACCAAAACTCTTCAAAATCCCGAAGATTAAAAACAGCAGATGGTACAGAATCATTGACACAAGTCTCAGATTCCCTGAATGTGCGGCTGAAAGCGAGACAGAATATCCGCTGGATGTATCAAACGGCTATTTTGTAAATGCAAGGACAGTTGTGTGTCTTTTGAGATATGACAGCAGATAGTGGAGGTATATAAACATCATGAGAATTACAGTTATAGGAACAGGTTATGTGGGACTGGTAACAGGTGCCTGCTTTGCCGAGATGGGTAATACTGTCTGGTGTATAGATAAAGATACCAGAAGACTGAAAGAACTAACAAGGGGCAGGATTCCATTTTATGAGCCGCAGCTCGATGACATTGTAAAATCGTCATATAAGGAGAAGAGGCTCTTCTTCACAAGTGATTATAAAGTCCCTGTAAAGAATTCGGAAGTGGTCTTTATCTGCGTCGGGACTCCGCCAAAGGAAGACGGTTCAGCAGACATAAACTATGTCCTTGAATCAGCCCGTATGATGAAAAAATATCTGGGTGACGATACAATTGTGGCTGTAAAGAGTACAGTCCCTGTTGGAACCTGCGACGAGGTTGAGAAGATTCTCAACAGCGGCAGGAGAAAAAAGATAGTTGTGGTATCAAATCCGGAATTTCTTAAAGAGGGAGACGCCGTGAGAGACTTTATGTATCCGGACAGGGTTGTGGTCGGGACAGAGAGTGAACGGGCAAAGAAGGTCTTTTATGAACTGTACTCCCCTTATACAAAAAGGGGTCAGTCGATAATCTTTATGAAGAGACGTTCATCCGAACTCACAAAATATGCTGCAAATACATATCTTGCAATGAGAGTCTCTTTTATCAACGAAATATCGATGCTGTGTGAAAAGGTAGGTGCGGATGTGGAAGAGGTCAGAAAGGGTATCGGTTCTGACAGGAGGATCGGAACCCAGTTTATGTATCCGGGTATAGGGTATGGCGGCAGTTGTTTTCCGAAGGATGTAAAGGCGCTGATCAGTCTTGGCAGGAAATTCGGTATGGATGTAAGTCTGGCTAAGGCCTGTGACAGAATAAATCTGTTGCAGAGAGAGAACTTCTTCGGGAAAATAATCAGAAGATTCGGTAATAATCTGAAAAATCTGACATTTGCGGTTCTGGGTCTGTCTTTCAAGCCGAATACAGATGATATCCGTGAGGCACCGTCTGTATTCGTTATCAGCAAGATTCTGGAGCATAACGGCAGGGTGCGGGTATTCGACCCGGCGGCGGTCGAAAACTTTAAGAAATATTCGGGTCTGTACGATAAAAATGGCAGGACAAATATCTATATAGCCAGCGACATTTATGATGCATCAAAGAATTCTGATGCCCTGCTTCTCATTACTGAATGGAACGAATTCAGAAGACCAGACTATGACAGAATGAAAAAGCTTATGAAAACTCCAGTTATATTCGATGGCAGAAATATCTATTCAAAAGATGTTCTAAGGGATAAAGGGTTTGAATATTTTGGAATAGGTATATAGGAGGAGATTATGAGAATCCTTGTTACAGGAGGAGCTGGTTTTATTGGGTCGCACTTGTGTGAAAGACTTGTAAAAGAGGGACACTATGTTATTTGTCTCGACAATCTCTTTTCCGGTTCAAAAGAGAATATAAATCATCTTTTCAAACTTTCAAACTTTGAATTTATCAGGCACGATATTACGTTGCCTATTCTTCTGGAAGTCGATATGATATTCAATCTTGCCTGTCCCGCATCTCCTGTTCATTATCAGCATAATCCTGTAAAGACCATAAAGACCAATGTCCTCGGGATGCTGAATATGCTCGGTCTTGCCAAAAGGGTAAGGGCGAGGATTCTTCAGGCATCAACAAGCGAAGTTTATGGTGACCCGACTCTTCATCCGCAGAATGAAGACTACTGGGGCAATGTCAATCCCATCGGTCTGAGAGCCTGCTACGATGAAGGTAAAAGGTGTGCAGAGGCGCTCTGCTTTTCATATCACAGACAAAACGGGGTTGATATTAGGGTTGTCAGAATATTCAATACATACGGACCGAATATGCTGCCTAACGACGGGAGGGTAATCTCGAATTTCATTGTTCAGGCACTTGAGAATGAACCTATAACTGTCTATGGCAGAGGGGAGCAGACGAGGTCGTTTTGTTATATAGATGACCTTATAGAGGGGCTTTTGAAGTATATGTTTACAGAAAAGACGGGACGTAACGGAAAGACCGACCTTTCGGGTCCTGTAAATCTGGGGAATCCGTCGGAATTCAGGATTATCGAGCTCGCAGAACTTGTCATAAAGCTTACACATTCAAAGTCAAAAATTATCTATAAGAAAATACCTCCAGATGATCCCGTGAGAAGATGTCCTGATATTTCACTTGCAAAAAAACTATTCGGTTACAATCCCAAAACCGACCTCGAGACAGGACTTAGAAAAACAATCGGATACTTCAGAAAGATTCTCGGTAAATAATTTATAATTTGAATTTTTGGCAATTATGTTATATTAGGGGGCAATTGTTTCAGAGAGCTTTTGCAGACTTTATTTAATCTTCAGGAGGTCTGAATTGGCTGATAATCAGAATAAAAGTCCGGAATTCGAGAATCTGAAAAAAGAGATTCAGGATATCAGAAATCTTATAAACAAGACCGACAATCTCGTTATGAATCTCTCCGCTGATATCAAGAATGTGTATAAGCGGCAGGAAGTTTTTTATAAGAGGTCATATATTAATGGCATTGTTGTCTATATTCTGTTCATCATTGTAATAATATTTCTTTCCTACAAGGCCTTTGACGTCAAGATAAAGGTGGTTACTGATGAGCGTAACAGAATGAAGGATGAACTCGACCAGTATTCACAGGAAGTCAGGAACCTGAAGGAACAGATTCAGGGAAGGGACAATATAGAAAAAACCATTCTGCAATCACTCTCTCTCGTCGATGAAGGTAAAAAGGAAGAGGCTGCAGATATGATTATGAAGATTGCATCGAAGGATATGACTGCATTTCAGAAACGTGTGATAAATGATAACATAAACAGCATCAAACGTGAACTTTTTCTCAAATATACCGGTAAGGCACTTGATAATATCAATAACAAGAAGCTCGATTTTGCAGAAGAGAATATAAAAAAGGCGTATGGGTTTATCAATACTGATGAGGAGTATATAAAAATTATAAGCGTGGAGTCTGACTTCTATATCAAGAAAGGTGACAGCGCAAAGGCAGAAGAGATTCTTCAGAGTGCCACCAAAAAATATCAGCAGGCGCAGAATGCAGCAGAACTTTATAATAAACTTGCCCTATTCTATGAGATGTACGGCAGAAGAAAAGATGCAATCAATACATATAATGAATTATTAAAACTATATCCGAATTCTCCTTTAGCAAAGAATGCCCTAAGAAGAATCAGGGCTTTAACCAAAGAGAAGACAGAATAATTTATGACAATAATTGAACCTTCGGCAACAGTTTCGAAGAAGGCACAACTTGATGAAGATGTGTATATTGGACCTTTTACTGTTATTGGAGACAATGTCAGAATCGGAAGAAGGGTGAGGATAGGTAGGTCTGTTATTATAGAAAACCGTGTTTCAATTGGAGAGAATTCGTATATAGGTCATTTTTCATCAATTGGTGTCAGACCTCAGGATATTAAATATAAGGGCGAGGATACTGAGCTTGTCATAGGGAAGAATAACCAGATAAGGGAATATGTAAATATTTCAATCGGTTCCGTTGACGGGAACGGAAAGACGGTTATAGGTGATAATAATCTGATTATGAGTTATTCCCATATCGCACACGACTGCATTCTGCACAACAATATAATTCTTGCAAATCTGGCAACGCTTGCCGGACATGTCGAGATACGGGATTATGCCGTGATTGGCGGAATGGTTGGGATTCATCAGTTTGTCAAGATCGGTGAATATGTTATGGTAGGCGGCGGTTCTATGGTTTCTCAGGATGTTCCGCCGTTTCTGCTTGTCGAGGGGAACAGGGCAAAACCTTTCGGAATCAATATTAAAGGTCTGAAGAGAAACGGATTTGATTCCGCCAAGATATCCCTGATCAAAAAGGCATACAGAATTATATATCAGGAAGGTTTACTCCTCAGAGATGCCCTGTCGAAGATAGATAGTGAACTTCTGCCTCTTATGCCGGAACTCGGAATATTTACAGGTTTTATAAGGTCATCTTCAAGAGGTATTGTAAGGTAATGCCGGAATCTGTTTCAGTAATTGCCGGAAACGGCGAACTTCCCTTAAAGGTCTTGAAAAATCTGCACAAAAGAAAGATAAGGGCAGATGTTATCGGGATAAAGGATGAATACCTGAGGGAGATTCAAAAATTTTCGGACAGATTTGAAAGTATAAGGTTCTATGAGATTGATAAAGGCATCGATATTCTGAAAAAATACGGCAATAAAAACGTCATATTCGTCGGCGGAGTGAGAAAGACCGGTTTTCTGAATATATTCAGACCTGAGATGGTAAAGAATCTGATAAAGTTCAGTTCGCTCTCAGATGAAGGTATTTTTAAGGGAATCATAAGTCTTATCAGCAGTCACGGATTCAATGTGCTGGATTTCAGGCAGTATTATGAAGAGGGTCTCACCAGAGAAGGGATAATCTGCGGGAAGAAACCGGAACCTCAGCTACTGAGAGATGCCGGATATGGTATGGCTTTTATCAAACACAACTCCTCCTTTTCGGTCGGTCAGTCGGTTGTGGTAAAAAGCGAAAATCTGATAGCTGTAGAGACCGCGCTCGGGACTGATGAGATGCTTTCAGGCATCAAAGGGTACAGATTCATAGATGCAGTATTTGTGAAATGTCCGAAGAATACACAGGACGAAAGGATTGATATCCCTTCTGTCGGGCGAAAGACGGTAGACCTGCTCATAAAGGCTGATATCAGATGGGTCTTTCTGGAGGCAGAAAAGACAATGATTATAGGTGACGAAGAGACAATCGCTTATGCAGAAAAAAGAGGCATCAGTATATGCGGGATAAAATCAGAATAGGGATAATTGGTCTCGGACATATGGGGAGTATTCATTACAGTAAAATCAGAAATATTAAAAATTCATCTGTCACGGCGGTTTATGACACAGATTCCGGCAGATACAGGCAAATAACCGATAAAGGTGTTGTCAGGTGCAGGGATTACAGGGAGTTTGTCCGACTTGTCGACGGAGTAGTGATTGCCTCACCCGGAATTACACATAAAAAATACTTAAAATATTTCCTTGGCAATAATATTCATTGTTTATGCGAAAAACCGCCGGTACTCAGATATAAGGATCTTTGTGAGATGATAAGATTGTCCCAAAAAAACAGGACACTGTTTAATGTGGTAATGCCGGAGCGCGAAAATGCGGTTGTAAAATACATACTGAATGAATCTTCAGACAGGGGTCTGGTATTCCAGTCAGACCGTGTTGCCCCTTTTTCTGAAAGGTCGACTGATATTTCGGTACTTTATGATATTATGATACACGACCTTGATATTATGCTCGGAATTATTCCCTATAAAATCAGACGAATATGTGCCACCGGACTATCTCTTCTGACAGGCCGGACAGATATTCTCAACGTCAGGATAGAATATAGTAACGGTTCTTTCGCAATACTGAACGCGAGTCGTGCAGCCTTCGAAAAGAAGAGAAAAATCAGAGTATTCTATAAAGGTGGCTATATATCCGCTGACCTTGTCGGGAAGGATTACAGACATATTGTATTAAACGGAAAGAAGGTCGAAGCAAATAGCGGTGACTTTAAGGACAGGGAGAACGACCCGATTAACAGTATCGATAATGATTTTATTGATATGATTTCGGGTAAGAAGAGAGAGAGTAGTTTTTCTGCACTCTCGGTGCTCAGAACATTGAAGGTCTGCAATCTGATAGAAAATAGTACAGTTCTCAGAAAAATTAACTGATTTTTGATGGAAGATGGAGAGGGATACGGGATTTGAACCCGCGACCTTCAGCTTGGGAAGCTGACACTCTACCACTGAGTTAATCCCTCATCCGTTATCTAAAATTATCTAAAATTTTGCGATTGTCAAGAACTCTGTTAAATCGATTAGTTACCTGTCGGGTCAGTGTAAATGTCGGGCTTAAACAGTAGGTAATTGAAGTTTTATATTGATTTTGGCAGATAATTGAATAAATATTGGGCATTCAGGAGGGATTGATGCAGAATGCAGATAAAGAGAAGAGCAGGATAAGAAGAGATTATATCTTCCTCGGATTCTCCCTTGCCTTTCTCTTTCTGGTCATATACTTTCTGAAGATCGAACCCGATTTTAGAAACAGGGATACGGACAAAAGAGAGAAAAAGGGGATTCTGATTAATGATGCCAGTTATGTAAAGAAATGTCCCCAGTTAGATAAAGAGAAGGCCTCAAAACTCATAAAACTCTCACTTGACTGCACCAACAGGGAATATCCCAATAAACCCAATTATGTTTTTGAGAGCGATGACGACCTTACACCTCCGAGAATGAATACACCTGCATTTTTTGGTTGTTTTGACTGGCACTCTGCGGTCCACGGCCACTGGTCGATGGTAAGAATACTGAACAGATATCCGGATATAAATAACGGTTCTGAGATTAAGAAGCGGCTTACGGAAGACCTTTCGCAGGAGAATATACTTAATGAGATTGAATTTTTTAAAAAAAAGAGGAACCGGCTCTTCGAAAGACCTTATGGCTGGGGGTGGCTCTTAAGACTTGCCGCAGAATTAAAGAGAAGCAATGACCCTGAACTCAGAATAATTTATAAAAATATCGAACCCTTTTCGGCCTTTATTGCCAATAGTTTTATCGGTTACCTGAATCAGTTATCAAGACCAATCAGGGAAGGGACTCATCAGAACACAGCCTTCTCTATGATTCACCTGTATGATTACCTTAAAGCTGTGAATGCAATAGATTATCTAAATGAAGTAATCTTAAGAGCAACTTTCTTTTATTATTCTGATGAAGACTGTCCTGTCAATTATGAACCCTCGGGCGAGGACTTTATTTCACCCTGCCTTGCTGAGGCAGACCTTATGAGGAGGATTTTACCTCAGGAACAATTCCTTAAATGGTTTGACAGATTTATGACAGACGAAAAGCTCAAAGCCAGTCTGAAGCCTGTCGAAATAATAAACCCTGAAGACCCGAGAATCGGACATCTGATAGGGCTGTTCTATCAGAGGGCGGGTTCACTTGATGGAATCATGTCGGCACTTCCTGAGAATGATTACAGAAGGCCGTTTTTTGAAACTATTATCGATATGAATTGTGCAAAAGCAGAGGAATATATTGAGAAATCGGGATACGGAGGTGAACACTGGCTTGCCTCATTTGCAATATTTTTCTACACAAAGGCAACTATCAAATAAGGAGAGTTTATGGAAACTATAATTTTTGAACAGAGTAAGAATACAGGGATATTAACTCTGAACAGAAAAGAGAGTTATAATGCAGTAAATCTGAAAATGCTCGAGGAGCTCGAGGTCTTGTTTGATAGTCTGAAAGAAAGAGAGGATATCGTTGTTCTGATATTGAACGGAGGAGAATGCAAAGGTTTTTGTGCCGGTCTGGATATGAAGACATTCGGGCCTGATATATTCAGGATGGATGCAAAGAAGATGTATATCGCTCAGGCACGGCTATCGAGGCTTCTGCTCAGGATGAGAGAGATTCCGCAGCCGGTCATTGCAGCTATCCATGGTAGCGCAGCGGGTCTCGGATTTTCATTTGCAATGGCATCTGATATCAGAATTATTACTCCTGATGCAAGATTCTGTGCGGCTTATCTGAATATCGGACTTGGCGGGGCGGATATGGCGAGTTCGTATTTTCTGCCGAGACTGATTGGTGCAGGAAGGGCCTATGAATTTCTTCTGACAGGAGAATGGATGAATGCCGATGAAGCATTAAAACTCGGTTTTGCCTCAAAAATCGTTAAGCGGGAAGACCTGATGAACGAGGCGAAAAGGATTGCAGATATAATATGTTCAAAAAATCCACTGGGTATCAAAATGACCAAAGAGGCAATAAATATTGCAATGGATGTCCCGTCTCTGGAAGCGGCTTTGAACATAGAAGACCGCAATCAGGTCCTGCTTATGCTTGACAGAAATCAGAGAAAGGAATAGAAAACTTTGCTATGAAAATACTCAAATGTTATTTCTGCAAAAAAGATGTCCCTTATGACACAAAGATTTACATAAGAGACGAATGTCCGTTCTGCAAAAGAGATTTGCATATATGCTTAAACTGTGAGTTTTATGATGAAGGGGCATACCATCAGTGCCGTGAACCACAGGCAGAACAGGTCTTCGATAAAGAGAAGGCAAATGTATGCGACTTCTTTTCACCTCTTACGGACAACAGGGCAGAGAGTAAAAAAGACGAAGCGAAGAGAAGACTCGAAGAGTTGTTCGGAAAAAAATAGTCTAATTAATAGCAAATAAGCTTTTGTGATTAAAATAAATTATGATATAATTTTAATAATGAAGAAGGCGTTATTCAGACAGATCAGTGCTTTGCTTGAACTCTCGGTCCTTATAATTATTGATTATCTGGCTATCTTTGCACTTTATTCTTCCGCACTCCTGATAAGAATCAAGATTCTGCCGCATTTTCACAGATTATATCAGGATACTCTGCCTGAGAGGTTCTCGACCTTCTTCTTCCTCTTTCTGTTTATCTATATCATTATCTTCGTCTTTGAAGGCATTTATACAAAGCGGATTCCTTTCTGGAGAGAGTATGAGCGCATAATCAAGGGTTCGACACTGGCTATACTGATTATTTTCTCCATAGTTTCGATTGGCAAATTCAGCCCTGATGTCTCGAGGACGGTCCTACTTCTCGGATATATCCTTGTCATTATCTTCCTGCCGCTTATGAAACTGCTCATAAAACCTCTGGTGCTGAAGATTCTGGGCCTTCAGAGGAGGATATATCTCGTTGCTTCGATGGATATGATGCCGAATATTAAACGTGCAATCGAAAACGAACCATATCTGTCTTTTGAAATAGTGGGTGAATACCTCTTTCATGAGGGGAGCACATCAATTGACCGGGAATCTGTAAAAGATATTCAGAACGGAATTTCACAGACAAGGGCTACGACCCTTATAGTGGGATTAAACGGACCTCTCAGAATCAATATTACAAATTTTATCAAGTCGTTTAACGGTCACAATATAGATATATTGATCATTCCGGACCTTTACGGAATCCCGCTTCTGGGAATCGAAATGGATTATTTCTTCAACGAACAGCTGATGATTATCAACATAAAGAACAGACTAAAAAATCCGTTTTACAGGGCGATCAAGAGAATATTTGATTTGGTTGTGGGCAGTATTCTGCTTCTTCTGTCACTTCCTCTGATGCTGGTGCTGGCAGTTTTGATAAAACTGGATTCACCGGGACCTGTAATCTATAAGCACAGGAGAATCGGCTATAAGGGAAGGGAGTTTGACTGCCTCAAATTCAGAAGTATGGTTGTGGGTGCAGATGAAATGCTCAAAGATATTCTGAAGAACAATCCTAAGATGAAGGCCGAATGGGACAGATTCAAGAAGATTCCTGATGACCCGCGTATAACAAAGTTCGGCAGATTTCTCAGAAAGACAAGTCTTGACGAACTCCCCCAGCTTATAAATGTTATCAAAGGAGAGATGAGTCTGGTCGGACCAAGACCTGTTCTGTATGAGGAACTCGAGCTATTTAAGGAAGGTTCTGACTACTATCTCGAGGTCAAACCCGGTATTACAGGTCTCTGGCAGATATCCGGAAGGTCCGATATAGATTTTCAGAAGAGAGTGGAGCTCGAGACCTGGTATGTCAAAAATTATTCCCTGTGGCTCGATATAACGGTTATAATAAGGACTGTAAAAGTTGTCTTTACAAAAGCCGGTGCCTATTGATTCTTCTTTTCTGACTTGATATTTGATTGTCTCAGTCTGTGGACGAGTGACCTGATGATTGCCAGCATTATCTCGTGTTCGTCTATCAGTATCTCGGTAAAATCTTCTCTTAGAATCTTAAGGCATACAATCTCCGAATCAGCAATAACGGATGCCGAACGCGGCTCCGAATCGAGAATTGCCATCTCTCCGAAGAAGTCCCTCGGGCCGAGTTTTGCTATAATATCCTTACCCTTTATTATGCTGACATTTCCTTCTACTATTATAAACAGTGAATCTCCCTCGTCACCTTCATTGATTATCTTATCCCCTTTCAGGAATTCAACCTCCTTTGCTATTGTTGCAATCTTTGCGAGTCTCTCGGATGATATATTCCTGAACAGACTTACTTCTTTCAGAAAGAGTACCTTCTCAAGAGTAGTTATCATTTTGCACCCTCCGTATAGACCTGTTTGACCTTGGACTCAAGAAACTTTATTATATCTGAATTGTAGTGTTTGACCTTTTCTGCGAGGTCTTCCGGAAGGAGCCTCATGCCCGAATAGACTATTTTGAGCAGTATGGCCTCCCTGATGATATCTTCAGATTCCTTGAAGAGTTTTTCGAGCAGTGATGAAAAATTCATGAGATAGTCGGCGGAAAGGACATTAATAAGGCAGAAAGTAAGCCAGTAATCCTTTTGTTCGAATATTTCTCTAAGAATATTATCCCGTTTACCTTGCTCGTCCTCGACACCTGATTTCAGGACTTCGGGCCTTTTCCCCTCGAGATAGATAAATTCCATAAATTGTGTCAGTCTCTTGAACTCCTGCTGGTTAAACATATTATCAATGGCTTCAATGGCATTTGCCCGCCTTGAAAGAACGGATGAGTCAAGATTGAATATTATGGTCGAAATCTGTTTCTGGGGATAGAGGGCGTCCAGAAGTCTCAGGGAAATAAGTATATTTGTCTTTATACGGTCTCTTATACATTCTGAGAGCAGAGGGTCACGTGTCTTGTTGAAATATTCGTCAATCAGTATATATCTGTAAATCTTCTCGTTGATCGCCTTAATTTTATCGTAGACAGGTTTTTCATCGATTCTGAGACTGGGATTTTCATGAATCAGTTTCGAGATATATACGGATATTTTCAGAAGCATATACTCCTCCGGGAGGTGGAGGAGATAGACGAGTTTGTCGAGAGCCTTCTGAGACCTGATTCCGGCAATGATTTTCGGGATTTTTTCCCTGATAGCCATCTTTTCGGCCCTGAATTCTGCTACCTTGCCGAGTGTCTCGATTGCGTCATCCCCGTAATTGGGGAGTGATGTTATCAAAACCGGCGATAGTTCCTTGTCCTGAAGTTTGTAGATCAGTGCCGGCAGTAATTCTATACTCTTAATTTCACAGGATGCCTGTATAGCCTCTTTCTGAATTTCAGGGTCGGAGTCTGCAAGAAGCTTGAAGAGAGGCTGATAAAAATTTCTCGAGCCGATGATTCTCAGTGCCCGAGTCGCATACTTCCTTTCTTCATTATCTTTTGAATCGAGCATCTTTTTCAGTTGTTCGGCAGATCTGAGAATACCATCCAGTCCGCCGTATTTGATAAGACCCGCTATTGCATATGAGCGGATCATGGGATTGTTGTTTGTCAGATATTTGCCAATGAGATTTATAGCGCGTTCCTTCATAATGATACAGGCTGAGTTGATTGCCTCTGCAACTACCTCTTCATTTTTATCATTGAGGGCGTTAATAAGATGTGAAATATCTATTCCCCATCCCCACTGTGCATAGAGCATAATTGCCTTTTTTCTGATTTCCGGTTCCTGATGACTGAGGAGCTTATTGATAGTGTTTATCCAGTTATAATTTTTTGCATACTGTATCAGGTCCATTGCGCCCAGTATCTCTTCCTTGTTCTTTGAACTTGCGAGTATCTCCTCGAGCTGCCGGATAGTCTTTTCGTCACTGATTGAAAACCCTGAGTCTTCGAGGTCTATTCTCTTCTTCTGGAGCGATTCAAAGAGCACCTGCATATAATTTTTACGGAGTCTTATGAGTAAAACAATCCAGGTAACAGCCATAATAACCATCAGGGAGAGAATCAGTATTCTGGGACCTTTTACCATAAATATGAGAATCAGACCTGCTATGCCGTTTGACAGCTGTTTGAATACGCCGTCTATAATTGCCTTGGATGAATTTCTCTTCTTTGGTGAAATAGGGATATAGAGCATCTGAAACGTCGAATCCCAGACAGTATATCTGAACATATAGTTTGAGGCCTGCGATATACCTATTGCCAGAAGTGTGCCGTAGAAGATAAAGACCGTTATACCCAGACCGGTAAAGAGCGGAAGTGTAAAGAGGGCTGCAAAGATTCCGTATTTGTTGACAAATCTTCCGGTAATGAAAAACTGAATAATGCAGGCAATTATACCTGTAGAGAATACAAACATTGCAAGGAATTCGGTCAGTGAATTCTCCTTCGTAAAGCTGCTCTTTGCAAGAACCTTGAACTGATAGTCAACAGACGTGATTACAATGGCCATCACGATTACGATAAGGGCCAGTTTTCGGGTATAGTCTTCGGAGAATATATTACCGATATCTCTCAGGATATTCTGGGATTGTCTCTTCTGTTCCTGCATAGGCAGGACATTGATAATATCCGTACTCCTGCTCACCCTGAAGATTATGGCAGATGCAAAGAGGAGAATCAGTGAGCATATCAGAAGCAGGTTTTCGGTGCCAACATAATGTACTATCATCTTGGTAAGACCGCCTGCCGCAACATTGGCAAGTACGCCTCCGGCTCCGATTATACCGAACAGCCTTTTGGCCTCGCGTGAGGTAAATATCTCATTAGCGAATGTCCAGAACGGAACTATTATTAGACTTCCGGCTATCTCTACAAAGACATACAGTGCAGGGTAGACATAGTTTGAAAATTTCAGTCTGATTGCAAGCCAGAAGAGAATAAATACAGCAGAAAAGAGAATATCTATAAACATTATAACCGAGGATGTCCTGAAGTTTTTGATATATCTCGAATATATGAGTGCCGAAACCGATACAACTATTGCAACGAGTACATACATATAAGGGAGCGATGATATGTTGTATCTTGAAAGAAAGAGTGCATCCCTTACTGCACGTCCAACGATAAAGGTACTGACCCCTAAGAGAATATAGAAGAACATTAAAAAGGTCTTTTTTACCTCTCTGCTCTGTATATTGAAAAGGCTTTCAATGATTTTATTTTTTTCTTCCAATTAATGCCCCTGTCTGAAATTTATATAATATTTGGTTTTACTTTGGTTGTAAAGAATATTATTGAAATAATTCATAAGGACCGAGCTTTTTGCGTTGCACTGGGATATATGGAAAATGGGGTATCCCAGAG
>DYEF01000105.1 GCA_020725805.1 Bdellovibrio sp. | reverse complement strand
CGACATTATATAAGCAGGTGCAACAAGAATTGAAAATACAACTAAAACACCTGCCAGATTTACAGAACTCGTTACAGTTATTGCAAATGATGTAAAGAAGAGTATCTCTTTTATGGTCCCCTGAACCCTCTCGATAATGAAATAGAGAAAGAGTCCTATTACTGCATACAAAACCGATGTCTTTATCAGCTCTCCTTTTGTAATAAAGAGAATATCTGCTGCGGTAAGTTTCTGAACCTCTTCGGTACCGTGGGGATTCTTTGACAAGACTATTATAGAGAGACTGATACCCAGTGCATAAATCAGCCCTATGAATGCCTCGTGGCTTATTCTTTTCCTTGATGTGAGTGCAATCAGAAATGCCCCGACCAGTGCAAACCCTAAAGAGATCGGATATACAAACTTCCCGTCGAAAAGTAAGAAGGCGATGGCGGTCCCAAGCGCCGCCATCTGCCCTATTGCAAGGTCAGTAAATATTATGCCCCGCCTGATTATGTGAATCCCGTAATAAGAATGGATACCAAGCAGAACAGTTGCAAAAAGGAAACTTGTAAGAAGTATATCTATCATTCAGAAAGTCTCCCCACAACTGTGTCATATAGTGAGAATATATCCTTTACCTCATCAAAACTCTTAACATCATGCGGAAGAATTACATAAGGAATTTTCGCCTCTTCCGAAAGCCTCTTTACTGACTTTGTTTCGTGATAGTCATCTCCGATAATCTTCAACACACTCTGACCATTTGCCTTTTTTATTATCTCTTCCAGATGCTTTGCCGTCGGAGGTATTCCGGGCTTTGGCTCAATCTCTGCAAATATGGTACACTTTGCATCCTTTGCCACATAATTGAACAAACGGTGATACTGAATCAGTTTGCAGCCGTTTATCTTTCCGAGCAGACTATCCCACTTTTCCTTCTTCTCTTCATATCTTTTCAAAAAACTGCTACAGTTCTTTTCAAAGAATTCCTTGCTGCCGGGTCTGACCTTAATCAGTCCGTCCCTTATTCCTTCTGCAATCTTTGGCAGATTGTTGTAACTCAGATAGTAATGCGGATTCCCTTCGGGATGCACATCCCCTTCGGACCTGCTCACATTCTCAGGCTTATCTATCAGCTCCACCCTTTTAGAGAGGTCTATCAGATAGTCTGCTCCGGGATTTATCTTAGTGTTATTTGCCTGTTTCAGAAGCGGCGGCAGAAATCCTATCTCAAGCGAAGCACCGTTGATGAACAGAATATCTGCCTGTCTGAGCCTCCCTATCAGAGAAGGCTTCGGGACAACAAAATGCGGATCCTCTGTCCCTTTTGCAAGGGTACTGACATCCACCTTCTCCTTTCCTATCTCCTTTACAATTGATTCAAGATACGGATATGTAACCACAACCTTTATAGGTTCTTCTGCCAATAAAACAGATGAAATAAAAAGTGTCAAAAGAACAGTTAAAAGTATATTTTTCATATTATTACCTCCTCAATTAAAATGAATGTGCCCCGTGGCTACCCACTGCAAAATTCAGACTCAGGATAAACTCCTGAACCGGCAACATCCTTTCTTCAAAGTACTTTGTATGGTCATAATTATACTGAAATCTCAGTCTCGAAAATTCAGTAAAGTAGTATTCGAGCATACAGGAGAGTTTATACAATTTCTCATCTTCCTGTTCTAAGGATTGTTCGTCAATTCTTATATCTGGTTCAAAGAGATAATCGAGTCTTATCCCGGTCCTCCACCTCTTATCGAACTTAAACAAAGTTTGCACATAAAGACCTGAGTTTGTCTTATAAAGTTTCTTTTCAAGTGCGACATCATCACTCTCATCAGCTGTGCCATTGTCATTTGCGAGATACAGATTTCCGTCTATTATTCTTGACAGATATTCGCCCTCAAAGGAAAGATACCTGTATGCATCGACAATGTATTTGTATGTCAGGTCGAAGCCATAGAGTATCGTACCGGATGCACTGACGGCGTGGTCAGGGTGAGACTCCTCTGCCTCTTCCTCGCCGTGATGGTGATGTGAATGCACAAGATTTGACTGACCGTAGATTACAGACGAACCAAGGAGAAATATGTGGTCCCCGAAATCAAATGAAGTCTTGATATATCCTGTAAAGAGTGCAGGCTTCGAGGCAGGTTCAATAGTTTTATCAAGAAATGTAAATCCGTCGGCATTGAACGAGACAGGTTCATCGGTAGAACCCTGAAAGACCTCAGTTCCAAGCTGGAGCAGAAAATCAACAGGGAATGTATATGTCAGCCTGAACCCTGCACCGGATAAGCCTTCAGTCCCTAAGAGTGAATCATAGATAACGGGTGAGTCATAAAAATCCCAGATGTGCGCGTGTTTTGAATTTTGTCTGCCGATATCGCTCTTGAAGAGCCCGAGCCTAAGACCAAATCCATAGGGCAAAAACTTCGTATCGGCATAGACCTCTTCAATCTCTATTCCGTGTCCGGGGGCATATGTGGATATTGCCACAAGGTCAAAATACGGGTCGACCGGTGCAGATAGGGCAAGTTCGAGATAATTGAAAGTAATACCGCGGTTTTTATTCATATGTGAATGTGGCATATGGTGCATAAATTCCGGAATCTCGAGTCTCTCCCTCGATTCATCCCTGATATCGCTGCTTACAAATGCAAAATCGGCAATCAGAGACATATCCGGATTAAACTTGTTCTGAATAAACGGGTTGTCATTTGACTGGGCATATAATATGCCGGAGACCAAAAGTATAAGCAATACAACAAAAATTCTTTTCATAAACAAACCTCCTGAAAATAGTCTCAAAAAGAATGAAGAATGATTTTTCAGGAGCTAAGGGGAGGACCCCTGATATAATTTGTTATGCAATCAGATTTTATGGGTTTAGTTGAACAGGCAGGAATTTCCTCATCAGATTCATTGCCAATCTTACTGAGTTCACTACTGTTGTCACTACTTTCAGAGTTGTTCTGATAAGAGTGGAAATGACATACAGGACAATTATCTCTCTGGTCGAAATTGTGAGCCGGGTGTAAAAAGTCAAAAAAATTGAAGTGAAGTAAGACAGGAAGTATTATCAGAAATTTTAACAGTCTTATATACACGGCTTTTTAATTTATTCATTCAATCAGTAATTGTCAAGCACAACATAAAGACGGGCAATAAAATCAGTTTCCTCTCTTTTTCAGTATCTGCCGCTTTCTGCCATTTTATAAAAACAGCAGTTCGAATCAATCACTATCATAGGATATCGGCCTGTTAATAAATTTTTAACCGTTTTCTGATTTTTGACCGGAATCTTTAACAGATTTGCCAAAAATAAAATCAATTTTGTTTGACTTTGCGAAACTATTTGATTAAAAGTTAATCTAACTCAAGAACGCCATATGGCGAAAGGAGGTTGTTTATGAAGAAAACATTATTGGTAGCTCTTGTATTAACACTTGCATCAGCAGTCGCATTTGCCGGAAACTATGGTATGGCAGGCTGTGGTCTTGGTTCGATGGTCATCAAGGAAGACGGTTTTATGCAGGTATTTGCCGCCACCACAAACGGGACATCGGCAAGCCAGACCTTCGGAATTACAACCGGTACATCCAACTGCACAAAGGACGGCGCGGTCAAGTCAGAGAGAGAGAAAGAGGCATTTGTTGAGAGCGCAATGGCCGAACTCACAAAAGATATTTCAAAGGGCGAGGGTGAATATATTACTACACTCGCCAGCCTCTACGGCTGTGACAAGACTGCAACCACAAAGTTCTCCAGCACACTCAAGGGGAATTTTGACGAAATCTCGAAGGCATCAGATGCCCAGTCAATGCTGTCAGTAATCGACAGAACAGTAGCATCAGATGCAGAGCTTTCAAAGTCCTGCAGCAACCACTAATTCTGTCCGGATTCTGTACTAATATAATCCCGGGTGCCAAAAACATCCGGGATTTTTTCTTTTAAATAACTTTTTTCTTTACCATACAGCCTTTTTGACCTAATTCTGGAAGCAATGCAGAATTTACCGAAAATCTCTTTTTCTGTTTCCAAAAACAGATTACTTTGTGGAAGACAGATTATATTTTTTCTTATCCTGATTTTTGCCTTATTACTGCCGGATCCGGTATATTCCGATACCGCTTTACCGCCTGCCGGAATAATAAAGTTCATTGACTCCGGCAAATTATACAATGACCCAATGTGGATCGCCCTCCTGCATTACCTTAAGAAAGTAAACGGCGGATATGTAAGCGAGGCCGACGGGAAGAATTTCTTTATCTCACCATACGGAAAGACAAATCCGAGAGAAGAACTTCTCTCTGACATAGCAGCTTTTATGGAACCGGAAGAAAAATACAGCGATGAAGTAATGCACCCGCAGTGCAGATTTCCTGCGAGATACAAATGGATCAAGACCCGGCTGAGCGAGTCCGGCTTTTTATTCAAGGATGTCAAATGTAACAGATTCGAGGAATGGGCATATCTTTTAAGACCAAGGGGTATGACACTTGTTTATGCATCAGGCTACCTGAATAATCCCGCATCTATGTTCGGACATACCTTTATAAGACTCGACAGGAAGGAGAAGACGATAGAGACCGACCTTCTCTCTTATGCAATCAATTACGCGGCAATACCGACCACCTCGAACGCCTTCTTCTATGCGATTCTTGGTCTTACAGGCGGATTCGAGGGGAGGTTTTCCACACTACCCTATTATATGAAAGTTCAGGAATACGGTTCAATGGAAAACCGCGACCTCTGGGAGTATCAGCTCAATGTAAACGAAGAACAGATTGATTACGTGGTCAGACACATATGGGAGCTGGGTCAAACCCATTTTGATTATTTTTACATTGATGAAAACTGCTCATATCACATACTCTCGCTCGTTCAGATTGCCTTTCCGGATATAGATTTCAGGGATTATTTCCCGGTATACACAGTACCACAGGATACAATCAAGTTTCTCTTAAAATACGACAGCATCATAAAAGGGGTTACATACAGGCCGTCACTTAAATCAATTGCCGAAAATATGGTCTTATCCCTGAACAAGGAAGAGCTGGGTATTGCTATCAGAATTGCGAAATCGGAAACAAAACTTATTATCCCCGAAGGATTTGACAAACTGACTGACGAAAGAAAGGCAGCGGTTCTGGATATTGCGTCTGTTCTTTACAGATTTTACAGAGGTTACGGATTGCCCGAGAAGGAAGAGAAGAAAGTCAGAGAGACCGAAAAGGAGATCCTGCTCAATCGTGCAAAACTGAATATCATTTCACACAAAACCGAACTATCGAAACCGCAGCCTCCACACAGCGCACACGGGCCGGCAATGCTCTCCATCGGAGGAGGTATAAGCAACAAAGGTTCTTTCGAGACATTAGAGCTCAAACCGGTCCTTCACGACCTGATCAGCAGGGAAGACGGATATGAGCCTCTGACACAAATCGATATGCTGAAACTCTCACTGAGATTCAACAACAGATCAGAGAAGGTTCTCATTGACAGCTTCGATTTCATTCGGATTGTATCCATCGCCGAGATGAAGAGCTGGCTGAAAAAACTGAGCTGGAACCTGAGTCTGGGGACAGATGCGGATTACCGAAATGATATCGGAGGTCTGAAATACATAAATTTTATGCTGAGAGGCGGTCCGGGTATAGGAATGAGCACTCACATTTTTACAAGGGAGACATATTTTTTATTCTGGGAAAACAGGATTATTGCAGATACAGATCCGGATATAACTTTCTGTTCGGGAATTACGGGAGGACTAATACTGAAGATAACAGATATAACAGACCTGATAGCCGGCTATTCATACTGCCTAAATATCCTTTCGACTAAAGATGCCAGACTCAACATAAATGATATTTATTCCGAGGTAGCATTTCATCTGTCAAAAGATAAGGATATCAGACTCAAAGGGAAAATATCAGATTTCGATTACTTTGAATCATTTGCCTCATTTGTTCTCTTCTTTTAATCCTGATAGCTTACAGAAAACGGATTTTATTAAACTTGACATATCCCAATGCTACATATAAAAAACACCCCAGATGTGTGATTTAAGCCCAAGGAGGTTTTGAATGAGAACTTTTATCGCAATCTTCCTGCTAATAGCCTTTTTGGCAGGTTGTGCAGGATTCCAGAATCCGTGGTATTACCAGAGGTATTCCACAAAATACACAAAGGCAAACAAGTGGTCAAACCCGTATGCAAGTCAGCTCAAACCGACTGACATTATAACAATTTATAATTACTACAATTCTATGAGCTCAACAACAAGCTCAACAAGTAATTAAAAACAAGGAGGTATAACTATGTATAAAGTATTGATTGCTCTTGTATTAGCTTTTGCTTTTATTGGTTGCTCAACAGTACCGACACCGGTAATGGGTGCCCTTTACACCGACGTCAAATTCCCTTCCGATGCCCCGAATTCGGCCAAAGTAGTTGAGAAGAAGGGTGAGGCCTGTGCAACAACAATCCTTGGCCTTGTCGCTACCGGTGATGCAAGCCTTGCTTCGGCAGCAGCCGAATCCAAGATCACCCAGATTACAGCTGTTGACTATCATTCAACCAACATCCTTGGTCTTTACGGCAAGTTCTGCACAATAGTAAGAGGCGAATAGGCAATACCCATTAGGGGCTGCTAATCACACATCTTTTTCAAAAATAACAGAATTTTGATAAACCCGGCGGTTCTGACAGATCGCCGGTTTTTTTATTTCTATACCTGTATTTATGAAAGGTGGGTTGTCCTCCATAT
>DYEF01000104.1 GCA_020725805.1 Bdellovibrio sp. | reverse complement strand
GAATTTTGAGAATTCAGCAGAGATAGATGTAAGTGTGAACGGGATAATCCCGTGGGTTTTAAGTGAGGGAGAAGGGGAGAAGGTAGTATATGCGAGATTCTATGACGAGGTCGGGAATTATACAGATTCTCCGCTGCAGGACAGGGTTATTCTCTATACTCAGACCCCGTCGAGCCCTCTGATTTCAATCAATAAAGGCGATGATTTTTCGACAAAAAATGATGTATTGGTTTCCCTGAAGGTAAAAGGGGCGGTATATTATGCACTAAGAGAAGATACACAGTTTGAGGAGGGTGACTGGAAAGAGTTTATCCCGGATGCGGAGAATGAAATGAAGATACCGTTTACTCTGTCCGGAGGTGATGGGGTAAAGACCCTTTATGCAGTTTTCAGTGATATACTCGGGAACAAGAGCGATCTTGTGTTCGATTCAATTACCGTTGATACGCAGCCGCCATCAATCAACAGTTTTGAAGTATCAGGTGGCAGCAAATATACGAAATCTGCAAATGTGAATATCAGCATATCGGCATCCGATGCCTATCAGATGAAGATATCCTGTGACGGAGTAAATTATACAGATTGGATTCCATTTACCGGCACTTATGTCTGTAATCTTTCTTCGGGAGACGGGGTGAAGACAGTTAAGGCACTTGTAAGGGATATGGCAGGTAATCAGAGTGAAGAGAAGGAGGCAACTATCGAACTGGATACAACTCCTCCTTCGAATACAGCGGTTGTAATAAAAGGGAAGAAGAAGGATCTTTTTGGGAATGATATTGACGATACTAACCTGACATACACAGCAGATGTCTCGATAGAACTTGAGGCAGAGGGTGCAAGCAGGATATCTGTTTCATCTCAGCTGCTCGACTGTTCAACCGCCATTTATGATAAAGCTGAATTTGTAAACAACAGATATGTAGTAGATTCATTCAGGCTGGATGGTAGCAGCGGTCTCAAGAAGATAAATGTCTGCTTCTCCGATGAGGCAGGAAATTATACTACTATTGCTAAATCTGCTTCTATCTATCTTGATACACAGGCTCCGGCCGGACTCTCCTTTGTCCTCAACAATCAGAGTCAGTATACCAATTCGCTCAACGTCAAGATTGATATGATAAGGCTTAGTGATGATTATTCCGAGAGGTATGTGAAATTCAGTAATTGCGAAGATTTTGGCGACACAGGTTGCAATACGACGGATTGGCTCTTGATGCCCCTGATTCTTCCTTACGACTGGCGACTCTCTGATGGCGACGGGGAAAAATTTGTATTTATGAAAGCAAGAGATGGTGCAGGTAATGAGAGCAGTCTGGTCTTTGCCAGAATTAGCCTTGATACTGTAGCACCTTCTAATGCCGTAGTACATTTTGAAAAGAATATTACCAACAATAAGTCTGTAAATGTCCGTATGAATGCTGAACAGGCAGATATGATATGTGTAAGGGGAGATATATTGGATCCCTGTAACCCGCAGCAGATTAATAAATGGAGACCCTTTGTTACGAGTATGCAGGTTGAACTGCTGGACTACCTGATAAATGAACCGCCTCCCAGTGGGGAAGTTACAAGGCAGATAATCGTGGATTTTATGGATAAGGCAGGGAATAAAACAACAGTTGCAAAGACAATCGTATTTGACAGAATCGGACCTTTAAATCCGTCTGTAACTATAACCGGTTATATCAATGATGTTTCATCGGGACTTGATGTTGAAGACAACGATCTGACCTACAAGCCGAATGTGAAACTTACGCTCGCTGCAGAATATGCTAGTAAGGTTTCTATTTCTACAGAACCGAACCTTGACTGTGATACAGCAAATTATATGCCAATAAGTTTTTCAAACAATACAGCTGTAATCGACAGTTTTGGAATAGGTTTGGGAAGCGGGGAAAAACCTGTCTTCGTCTGCTTTGCCGATGATGCCGGTAATGTAAGTAAGAAAGTCTTTGATAAGATAGAGATGGATAACGACCCTCCGAAGAATCTCTTCTTTGTGATAAATAACGGGGAGGAATATACAACTTCAAGGGATGTGATGCTGACAGGGGTAAACGTCTTTGATAATTACAAGGGTGACATCTATATAATGATAAGTAATACCGGTGATTTCAAAGATAGCACTTCTTGGCTTCCTCTTACCGCTGAATATGACTGGACACTGAGTAAGGGTGACGGGAACAAGCAGGTTTTTATGAAAGCAAGAGATTATGCCGGAAATGAGAGTGCTGTAACTATGGATAGTATTATCCTTGATACAATAGCGCCGTCTGTAAAACAGATACTGATAAACGGCGGTGCAGATTTTACAAATTCACTATCAGCAAATGTATATATGGATGTCACCGGCGATGTCTATGAGATGAAGGTTGCCTGTGATGGTATTCTGGACAGCGAGCCATGGCTTGTCTACTCAAATACCTATACCTGTCTGTTGCCGCCGGGTGACGGGCAGAAGACTGTCAAGGCTGTTTTCAGGGATAAGGCAGGGAACAACTCGGATATTGTTCAGGATACTATCTTCCTTGATTCGGCTGCACCTTCTGCTCCCCGTATCGCAAATAGCTCACAGATTGTCGATTCCGGTACCTATGTCCTGAGTCTGAGTGTGCTCTCTTCTGACCCTGCTCCTTCTTCTGGTTATAAATATCAATGTAAAGATTACTTCAATGACTGGTATGATTGCAAATTTGCGGCTAATACAAATGACAGGGTTTTTACCCTTGCTCAGGATAAGGTAAACAGACTCGGGGTAAGGGCGATTGACGGTGCAGGTAATGTTTCGTCCGAGGATTATGTGGAGATAGTTGAGGACTCCACATACCCCGAACCACCGCAGAATATCAATGTCATAGAGGGCAATACGAGGGCACTGATAAGGTGGGAGGCAAGTACGAGTAGCGATGTAAAGGGATATAAACTGTATTACGGAGTATCACCTGATTCACTGAACGGTACTTTTGCAACAGAGGGTCCTTCGCCTATCGATGTGGGTAACAGACTGGATTTCGGGCTCTCTTCACTGGTAAATGGTGCAACATTCTATGTAACCGTATCTGCCTATGACAAGACTGAGGTGAACGGTCCTCACGAGTCACTAAAACCTACTGCTCAGTATGTCTTGCCGAATCCCATAACTCCTGAACCTGTTGCTCTTCAGACCACAGGTGGAGATGCACAGGATATTTTTATAGAAGGGCATTATGCTTTTATTGCAAACGGGAATACTGGTTTTTCTGTTTATGATATTTCGGATCCCTATAAGCCGTCTCTTATTTCATCATCTGTTCCTCAATTCGTTTGTAATGATGTATATGTAAAAGGAGAATATTTATTTGCAGCCGCCGGAAATGAGGGTATTAAAATATTTGATATAAGAAAATTGGAAACTCCGGAAATTGTAAGTACATTGAGTACAGGCGGAATTGCGAGAGGGATATATGTGAGTGGCAGGTATGCCTATATAGCAAATAATGATAAGGGTATAGTTATTGTAGATATCTCAGATCCCAAAAATCCGGTTTTAGTTGGTTCAAAACAGACGCCTAATTATGCCTATAAAATTAAGGTAAGAGGCAACTATGCCTATGTTGCTAATGGCGGGTACGGAAGCGGTTTA
Source organism: Bdellovibrio sp. (assembly GCA_020725805.1). Taxonomy (GTDB): domain Bacteria; phylum Myxococcota; class SpSt-1050; order SpSt-1050; family SpSt-1050; genus SpSt-1050. The sequence continues at coordinate 7,788 of DYEF01000104.1, read as the reverse complement.
GTTGTACTTAATGTTTCAAATCCTGCAAACCCCCTAATCGAAAGACTGGTTCCTGTCAACGGAGAAGCAAGGGATATTGATGTGGTTGGTGATTATGCATACGTTGCATCATATTACGGCGGGGTTTATATAATCAATATTACAGACGGTAGTATAGTTGCAACCTATAAATCTGACTGGTGGGCGCTGGGGATTGATGTCTATGGCGGATATATGTATGTAGCAGCCAGTAATAAGGGGCTTGTTGTCTTTGATATATCTAACCAGTCAAATCCGAATATTGTAGGATACTATCCGGAGGATATTGGAGCAGCCAAAGTATCAGTAAGAGGAAATTATGCATATATTGCGGGTAGTAGCAAGGGTATTGTAATTCTCGAGGTAGCTACTCCGACAACACCTACTCTTCAGGGTGTGTCGGCTCTTGGGAATACAAACAGAATTGTCATCTCGGACCATTATGCATATATATCTGGCAGTAATCAGAAGAAGTTATATATTGTTGATGTAAAAAATCCGGCTGCTCCGGCTACCGTTGGTTCGATCTCCACGAGTGATTTTATAAGTGATTTTTCTTTAATAAACAATTATCTGTTTGTAGCCACCGGTAACAGTGTCCAGATTTATGATATATCCAATATAACGAGTCCTGTCTTAAAAGGCTCTGTTAATACAGCTGATTCTGTCTTGGGAATTGCTGTTTCGGGTAATTATATGTATCTGGCAAATAATTATCAGGGTTATAAAGTGATGGATATCTCCAATATATCAGCACCGGTTGTAATAAAAACTATTAACACAAATAATGCAGCAAAAGGGGTTTATGTATCCGGACATTATCTATATCTTGCAGATTTCAGCTCATTCAGGATTGTGGATGTAATCGACCCATATAATCCTGTTGAGAATGGAAGTATTACCGGACTTTTAACGACTATGAATGTAATAGTGTATGGAAATTATGCATATCTGGCAAGAGATACCTATGGAGTGACTATTGTTGATATTTCCAAGCCATTGACTCCTAAAAAGATACTTGACTATGACCCGTCTCAGGGTGGTGCAGTCAGGGACCTGAAGGTCTATGGAAGATATCTTATATTGCCGGATGGCAATCAGGGAATAAAGTTGATGGATATCAGCGATAAATCCAAACCCTTTGTGCTTGTGGATTACAAAAACGTTGGTTGGGCATGGGCTGCTGATATCAGTGGTAATATGTTGTATGTTGGAGACGATACTTTTGGTCTGAAAATTATAAACATAGAACCATAACAGATAGATTTTTTATTGGTGATATCCGGGACGATTGGTTAAGCTGGTACCCCGAAAGGATAGGTGGAGTTGTTGTAATCAGTTGAATTTATTGGTTTTTTGTGGTGCCAGGCAGATTTGTAGAAGACATATTATTTTTATTCTGCAGATGATTCTTTGGTATTTCAGGATTTAAATATCCTTGAACAAAGCCAAAAAGTCAGTAACAATGGAAGAAAATTTTTTAATTTGACTTTTGCAACTGCTTAACTTATACTCATATTTCCATTTAAGGAGGATTTAGTAAGATGGAACTTGATTTGAGGTTAAAAAAAGAGATTATTGAGAAGTACAAGACACACGAGAGGGATACTGGCTCCCCTGAAGTTCAGGTAGCACTCCTGACCGAAAAGATCAAGAATCTCACAGAGCACTTTAAGGTTCATACCAAGGATTTTCATTCCAGAAGAGGTCTAATAAAACTCGTAAGTAAGAGAAGAAAACTTCTGGACTATCTTAAGCTCAAGGATTTCGGCAGATACCAGAAGGTAATTACTGATCTTGGAATCAGAAAATAGCCCTTTTTCAGATTTTGTATCAAAGTGAGGTGGACTAAATTCTGTAAGGGCAAAAGTGTAATCAGTCTATGTTTTAATAAAGAGGTAATTTATGTACATTAAGAAGAACGTTAAGTTTGGTTCGAGAGAAATTGTTTTTGAGATAGGGAAGATGGCAAAGCAGGCAGACGGTGCTGTTCTCGTCTCTATGGGTGATACTTCAGTACTCTGCACGGTAGTGCTTGGTTCGGAATCGGAAGAGGCCGTTGATTTTCTGCCACTGACAGTTGATTATATTGAAAAGACTTCGGCTGCCGGCAAAATACCCGGAGGATTTTTCAAGAGGGAGGGGAAACCGACAGAGAGGGAGATTCTGAATTCCAGAATAATCGACAGGTCAATCAGACCGCTCTTTCCGAAGGCCTTCAACCGGGAGATTCAGGTAATTACTACGGTGCTCTCTGCTGACCCGGAAAATGACCCTGATATTATTGCCCTTACAGGCACATCTCTTGCCCTGCTTATATCGAATGCCCCCTATGAGACTCCTATTGCCGGGGTTAAAATCGGTTACAAAGATGGTGAATTCCTGTATAATCCCGGGACCTCCGTTATGCAGACCAGTGAAATGGAGCTGACAGCTGCAGTATCCAGAGATGCACTGGTTATGGTCGAAGGAGGGGCAAATATTGTTCAGGAAAGCGTTATAGTAGATGGGCTTTTTGGGGCGTTTGACGTTGTAAAGGATGTAATAGCGCTTCAGGAAGAGATCAGAAGAGAAATCGGCAGGGAAAAGTGCTTATATGATATGCCTGACACATCCGGATTGAAAAAGACCCTTTCGGATAAATATAAGGCAAAAATCAAGGAGCTTCTGCTCATATCCGGCAAGAAGAGCAGAAATGAGGAGTTCAAGAAATTCAAGAAAGAGATTCATGAGAGTCTGATAGCCGAACAGATAATCAAGGAAGACGAGCCAGTCAATGTAGAAGAGATTCTTGAAGATATCAAGCGTGACATTATAAGAGAAATGATTATCAGTGAAGAGAAGAGGATTGACGGGAGAGGCACCCGGGATGTCAGAAAGATTACCTGTGAGGTCGGACTCTTCCCGAGGACTCACGGCTCCGCCCTTTTTACCAGAGGCGAGACTCAGGCCCTTGTTGTAACGACTCTCGGTACAGCCGAGGACGAGCAGAAGATAGAGGCCCTTGGAGAGGAGAGCAGCAAGAGATTTATGCTTCATTACAATTTCCCTCCGTTCTCAACGGGTGAGGTGAAGTTTTTAAGGTCCCCTTCCAGACGGGAAATCGGTCACGGGAATCTTGCGGAAAGGGCTTTGTCGAAGGTAATTCCGTCCGAGGAAAAATTCCCTTATACTATCAGAGTGCTCTCCGATATCCTTGAGTCAAACGGTTCATCTTCGATGGCAACGGTCTGCGGGGCAACACTCTCTCTTATGGATGCAGGTGTCCCGATTTTGGCACCGGTTGCAGGTGTGGCGATGGGACTTATCAAAGAGGGAGAAAAGGTGGCCGTCCTTACTGACATTCTTGGCGATGAAGACCACTGTGGTGATATGGATTTCAAAGTTGCTGGAACCAGAGACGGAGTGACATCCATTCAGATGGATATTAAGATAAAAGGTATTAGTAAGGAAATTATGACGAGCGCCCTAAGACAGGCAAAAGAGGCAAGACTCAGAATTCTTGATATAATGACTCAGACTATTGCTGCTCCGAGACCTGACATATCTCCTTATGCGCCCAGAATTACGATAATCAATATTAAACCCGACAAGATTCGTGATGTTATAGGAAGCGGCGGGAAGGTAATCAGGGAGATTATTGCCAAGAGCGGTGTGATAGCGATTGATATAGATGACAGCGGTCTTGTAAAAATTGCAGCTAATAATCAGGATGCCGCACAGAAGGCGGTAGCGATGATAGAGAATCTGACTCAGGAAGTCGAGGTGGGGAAGGTTTATATGGGGAAGGTCAGCAAAGTGGTTGATTTCGGGGCTTTTGTAACTATATTTCCCGGTACTGACGGACTCGTGCACATATCCGAGCTTGCAGATACAAGGGTAAATAAGGTTACGGATATCGTCAGGGAGGGAGAAGATATACTGGTCAAGGTTATTGGTATCGATAAGCAGGGGAAGATCAAACTCTCAAGGAGAGAGGCCTTAAACCATCACAGGAAAAAATGAAAATATCCGGATTTTTTTTGCTGATATTTTTATCCGTTTTCCTTACATCAGAGTTATATTCTTTAGATTGTACTCCACCTGACTGCACCAAAACCGAACTTAAAAAGGGGATTGTATGGTATCATAAAGTATATACCAATCTGCTTGGTGGTCCTCAGAATGTAAATATTATTGATATCGACAACAGTGACCCGCATATAACTATCAAACCTGTATATAAGGCTTCATCCTCCTGCGAAAAGGCGAGTTCGATGGGGAAGAGGACGTCTGCCGTTGCAGGAATTAACGGAGGGTTTTTCGACTCCGCAAACAACTGTTCCTCTCTCAGTCTTCTCAAGATTGACAACAAGGTGATATCCTATGCTGTATCTACAAGACCTGCAAGGTCGGCTCTGGGAATCAGGCCTGATAAGACGATTCTTTTCAGAAGGACTGACTCCAAAGATTCATTCCCTGAGGCATTTCACGCCCTCGGCGGAACTCCCAATCTGGTAAAAGACGGCAATTTATATGTTACTACATCCGAGGAAGAGGCCGACTCAATTGCAGGTGTTAACCCGCGAACAGCCATTTGCAAAACTTCCAATAATCATTTTATGATGATAACCGTTGACGGCAGGGCAACAGGCAGAACGGGTATGACTCTTGATAATCTGGCACAATATCTTCTCTGGCTCGGTTGCTCGGATGGTATAAATCTGGACGGTGGCGGTTCGACTACAATGTGGGTTAGTACTAATGGTGTGGTGAATTATCCCTCTGATGGTTCTGAAAGGTCTATATCGAGCGGACTTTTCGTTTATTACACCGATAATCTCCCGCCGGTTATCGAGCACACACCGGTTCTCAAGAGTGAAAAGACTGATATCCTGATAACTGCAAAGGTAACAGATGATACAGGTCTTAAGGCAGTTAATCTCAAATTCAGAAACAAGGGAGATACGGATTTTATTTCGAGAAATATGACGGATAAAGGTAACAATATTTATGAAGCTTTCATCTATTCACAGGACATAAAGACCGGTATGATTCAGTATTATATTGCAGCATGGGATGGCGAACTCAGAACTCTTCTGCCCTCCGATGCCGAAACCGGCAGCCACTATTTCGAAATTCAGATTACGGTTAATACCGATGCCGGTTATGAATTAATAGATGACGGAGAATCTCTTGCTGATATATCTGCTGATTCAGATATCTCTTTTTACGATGTAGTGGATAATGATGATACTGTTAATGAACTGACTGATTCAGTAAACATATATGATATTGATAATTCTGATTTTGTACTTTATGACGTGGTCGTTGCGGATACAGACAGTGATTTGGTGACATTGACAGATACAGATACTGTTGAGGATGTGTTTGATACATATCCGGCGGATACTCTGTTGACAGATGTGGTTCAGATAAAAGACGCCTCTGCATATCCGGATAACAATGCTGCATCCGATATTATATCCGGTCCGGAAGAAGAAATCAGTGGTTGCTCCTGTGCATTGATTGAATAAAGAATGAGGAGTTTTATATGATTTATAAGATTACCGAAGGTTATTTCAATTCCTTTGACGGGACAAAGATATATTACAACTATGCAGGCAAGGGAATGCCGGTTATTTGCTGTGACGGTATAGCCTGTGATATGTATGCATGGAAGTATATATTCGAGCACTTTGTGAAAGACCATAAAATCGTAAGATGGAATTACAGGGGACACGGGAGGTCTGAAAAACCTGCGGATTTCAATAATCTGAAGATCGAGGACCTTGTGGAAGACCTGAAAATCCTTATGGATACAATAAAGATAAAGAAGGCGGTTTTACTGGGACATTCTATGGGTACTCAGGTAATTCTTGAGTTCTGGCACAGATATCCCGACAGGGTAATCGGTCTCGTCCCGATATGCGGTAGTTTTGAATATCCCCTGCGGACTTTTCACAACAGTGACATACTCGAAAAGACCGTACCTCATCTGGCAAGACTCTATGAGAAGCACGAAGAATTATTCCGCACAATATGGTATCAGATTTTGCCGACTAAATTTTCATTCTGGTTGTCCGTGCTCGTGGAGATAAATTATTTTCTCGTCAAGATGGAAGATTTTATGCCATATCTCGAGCATCTGGCAAAGATGGACCTGCGGTTGTTTTTCAGGATGCTTCAGAATGCAAACCAGCATTCCGCGAGGGATTATCTGAGAAACATAGATGTCCCCGTTCTGATTTTCGGAGGGGAAAAAGACAAGTTTACACCTATGTGGCTCTCCAAACAGATGCATAATATGATTCCCACATCAGAGCTTCAGATTCTGCCGATGGGGACTCATACATCACCTATTGAGCATCCCGACCTCATATGTCTCAGAATCGAAAAATTCTTTAAGGAAAAGATTAACAGAAAGAGCAGAAAGAAACAGGCCGTAAAAAAGGAGACCAGAAGGATTTCAGAGAATACTCCATCCTCTGGGAATGAATAGCCTGCTGTAAAGTTCAAGGGCATATCCGTCGGTCATCCCCGAAATATAATCCACAACTGAACGTTCTGTGTCTTCAGAGAGGCAGTATTTCATAGCATATCTTTCATAAAACTCGTCTTTATGGCCGATGAAGTAATTAAAGAGTTCCTCTATTATTCTCTGTGCCTTAACAAGTTCTGCGTTGACAAATTTGTTTTCATATACCTTTTCGAACAGGTAATCCCTGAGCTCTTTTAAGGCCGAGTACATCTCTTCCGACATCTTGATATGTGGTTCCTTCTCGAAGACCGAATTTCTTATTGTGTCTGTGACGAGGTTATTGATTCTTTCGGAGTGTGTCTTGCCGATAATACTTAGAAGGTCTGATAATCTTTTATCTGTCTGAAGAACTCCCGCCCTCAGTGCATCATCGATATCGTGGTTTACATAGGCAATGAGGTCGGAGAGTCTCACTATTTCGCCTTCGAGCGTTTCGGGATTCGAATTGTTTTCCTTCTGCCCGTAAATATTTCCCTTCCCTTTGCTGTGTTTGAGAATTCCGTCTCTTGTCTCGAAAGTAAGGTTAAGCCCGTTTCCGTCCCTTTCTATCAGGTCCACGACTCTCAGGGACTGAATAGTGTGGTGGAATCCGCCTTTATCCTTGAGTATTTTGTCCAGCACCTTTTCGCCTGCATGTCCGAAAGGGGTGTGCCCGAGGTCGTGTCCGAGGGCTATTGCCTCCGTAAGGTCTTCATTGAGTCTTAGTGCCCTTGCTATAGTGCGGGCTATCTGTGAGACCTCGAGTGTGTGAGTAAGTCTCGTCCTGTAATGGTCACCAATCGGTGCGAGAAAAACCTGTGTCTTGTGTTTGAGCCTTCTGAAAGCCTTACTGTGCAGTATCTTATCCCTGTCGTGCTGAAATGCCGCCCTTATCGGACAGGGGTTTTCATCTCGTAATCTTCCCTTTGACTGGTCCGAAAATGCTGCATATTTACAAAGTATCTGATGTTCTGTCTTCTCTCTCTCTTCTCTGATTGTCATGACTGATTCACCTCAGGTCTGTGAATAACATTTGCAGAACCAAAATGCAAGATTTTGGGGATATCAGGAAATAAAAAAGCCCGCATAAAGCGGGCTTAACAATTGTTGTGAAATATTTGATAGATTTATTTCCTGATTTTCCCACTTTTAAATCCTAAAAAGTTAACTTGTTGATTTAATTGGATAATAGATGTAGTCAATTAGTGTGAAACCGCACTACCATAGATTAAGACTTGTTAAAACGAAATCCAGATCAACTGCTGTTCAGG
>DYEF01000103.1 GCA_020725805.1 Bdellovibrio sp. | reverse complement strand
TCCCTATTACCCCCCATAGGGAAACATATACTTTTCCCTGTAATTCCACTTTAATCCCTAACTTTTCTTTATATCCAAACCTATTAAATGTAACATTTCTACTTTGCAGATAATGTAACATTTCTATTTTGGAACAACAGTTTTCGAAAAAGTTATTGCAAAATACGGAATTATAAAGTAATTTAACAAAGCCATATCTTGCGGAGGTATGTTTATGAAGACCGAAAGAATATTGTTACCACTTTTCATTGTTATTATATTATTTATAATTTTTTCATCTGCCTGCAGCGACGAGGCAACAGGTTGTAAAAAGAGTACCGATTGTGCAGAAGGATACATATGTAAGAACGGAAAGTGTGAGAAAAAGACCACTACATATACAGACCTTGATAATGACGGAGTAGATGATGAGGAAGATAACTGTCCGACGGTATCAAACCCCGATCAGAAGGATACAGACAAGGACGGTAAAGGTGATGCCTGTGATAATGATCTCGACGGAGACGGGGTTGAGAACAATGACGATAACTGTATTGATGTAAGTAATCCTGACCAGAAGGATACAGACAAGGACGGTAAAGGTGATGCCTGTGATGATGACGTTGACGGAGATGGTATAAAGAACAAGGATGACAACTGTCCGATGATTTATAACCCGGACCAGACAGATACCGATAAGAACGGAATCGGGGACGCCTGTGAAGGTGATTCCGATAATGACGGAGTAACAGATGACATCGATAACTGTAAAGACACATATAACCCCGACCAGAAGGATACAGACAAGGATGGTAAAGGTGATGCGTGTGACGAGGATATAGATGGTGACGGAAAGAATAATGGCGATGACAACTGTCCCGAGGTGGCAAATCCAGACCAGAAGGATACAGACAAGGACGGCAAAGGCGATGCGTGTGATGATGACATAGACGGCGATGGTAAGAATAACGATGAAGACAACTGCCCGGAGGTATCAAATCCAGACCAGACGGATACCGATAAGGACGGCAAAGGTGATGCGTGTGATGATGACATAGACGGTGATGGTAAGAATAACGATGAAGACAACTGCCCTGAAGTTGCAAATCCAGACCAGAAGGACACAGATAAGGACGGCAAAGGTGATGTCTGTGACAATGATATAGATGGTGACGGGATTGATAATGACAAAGATAACTGCCCCTATGTGTCCAATCCTGACCAGATGGATACCGATAAGGATGGTAAAGGTGATGCCTGTGAGAGTGACGGGGACGGAGACGGTGTCGATGATGAGATTGATAACTGCAAGGGTGTTAACAATCCGGGCCAGAGAGATATGGATAAGGACGGAATCGGTGATGCCTGTGACGATGATATAGATGGCGACGGAGTCAAGAATAATAATGACAACTGCCCGTATGTCCCCAATTCTGACCAGAAGGATAAAGATTTAGATGGTATTGGTGATGCCTGTGATGACGATACGAATTTCAATACCGGCGGCAATTATAACAACACCTGCAAATACAAACCACCAAGAGGTGCTTTTAATCCTGTAACAAAATGGGAATGGAAAACCCCGAAGGTTCTGCCTCAGTATAATCAGGTTATGTCAACGCCTATAATTGTAAATACAACAGACGACAACAAGGACGGTAAAATAGACGAAAACGATATCCCTGATGTAGTCTTCGTTTCATTCTATACGTATGATGGTTGCGGCGGGATCTGTCTGGGCGCAGGAATACCGAGAATTCTGTCGGGTGATACAGGGGCCGAATTGTTTCCCAAAGACGGTTTTATAATTTCCGAGAATTACAGACTTGCTCCGGCAAGTAATATGGCAGCGGCAGATATCGATAAGGACGGAAAGGTCGAGATTGTCTCCTTCAGATACACGACGGACGGACCGGTCGTTTTCGACAATCAGGGGAATGTCAAGTGGCACTGTGCCCAGTCGAATCTTAACAATTGTGTAAATTATGCTATTCTTCATTCGGGGCTCAACTGGGGCGGTCCTTCGATAGCGGATATAGACGGCGACGGTTATGGCGAGATTATTATCGGAGCAGCCGTATGGCAGTATAACGGAGTAAGAAAATGGGTTGGAAATAAGGGAATAGGAGATAACGGAGTAGGTCCTCTCTCTGCCGTTGCAGACCTTGATGAAGACGGAAAGATGGAGATAATCACTGGTAGCACGATTTACAATTATGATGGCACAATCAGATGGTCGGATATCCCGGACCCGTCAGGGACAGGTACTCTCGGCGACGGATTTGTAGCGATAGCAGACTTTGACGGGGATAAGAAGCCGGAACTTGTGGTAGTCTCCAAGGGAACTATCAGACTTCAGGATGCCTTAACAGGTGCTGTAAAATGGGGACCGTTTGATATACCGGCATCAGAAGGCAGGAGAGTGGGAGCTCCGACTATTGCTGACTTTGATTCCGATGGTCAGCCTGAGATTGGTGTTGCGGGTTATTCAGGATATATTGTTTTTGAGACAAACGGTGCAGTCAAGTGGCTCAGTCCCACAAAGGACAAGAGTTCTCACGCAACCGGCTCTTCGCTCTTCGACTTCGAGAATGACGGATATGTCGAGGTTCTCTACAACGATGAGGAAAAATTCAGGGTCTATGACGGCGAGGGCTCGAACAAGGATGAAAATAATGATACCTACAATGACGGAATCGTCCTCTTTGAGATCACGAATACAAGCTGGACCGCATATGAGAATCCGGTAGTTGCTGATGTAGACAACGATGGTAAGGCAGAGATTATTATCTGCGCAAACAATTACTCGAGGGAGACCGGCAATCCGACCGGAATAAGGGTATTTAAGGATAAGAATGACAACTGGGTGCATACAAGGAGAATCTGGAACCAGCATACCTATCATATAGACAACATAGAGGAAAACGGGAAACTGCCCGCAAAAGAGACCGCTTCCTGGAAGACACATAATACATACAGACTCAACAAGTTTGCCGGAGATATCCCGTTTGCTGCTCCTGACCTTGTGGCGACCTGGCTTGCTGTAAACTGGTATAACTGTCCGACGCAGTTTACAGCGTGGGTCTGGATTGAAAACAGGGGAGCTTTGAAAGTCCCGGCCGGCATCCCTATTGCGCTCTTTAACGGAAATCCGCAACTCGGCGGAACTCTGCTCTCGGTCGTAAATACAAAGTATGTGCTCGAACCGGGAGATTCGGAGAAAGTCAAGTTTGTCATCAACAATCCTCCGAAGAATGTAGATATCTATATATGGGTTGATTATGACGGCTCAGGCTCGACAAAGAACGAATGTAATGAATCCGATAATCTGTACAAGGGGTTTGATTTTAAGTGTACTGAGTTATAACCGAGGGGATACTAAATTTTGAGATCAAAAAGAGGCTCTTTTAGCTTCAGACTTTTTTATGTCTCTGTAATACTTATACTGCTCTTTGTTGTAACATCTGTTCTGGCAAACAGTTACTTTGTAAGATCCATCATCCTTAATACATTTAAGGAGCGAGTGCTACTCTTTATGAATTGTATAGCAAAAGTGGTAGAGAGTGGTGAGGATATTGGAAAAATCCGTTACTATGCAGAGTCATTCTTTTACAGGGATGAATTATACAAATTGTCTTTGTATTCAAAGGACACGGACAGACTGGTGCTGGAGATTAGGGGTGATGCTGATTTTGATGAGACAACCATTCCTGACATATCTGCATACAGAGGTGATGGGGACTACTTCCAGATTAAAGGAGGTAATTACTTAACTCTCATAAGGGGTGTGACTTTCACGATGCCTGACGGAGGGAAAGAGTCTGGTTTTTTTGTCCTGAATCTTAATATAAGCCGAATATTTATGTCGGGCGGGGCAATTTATAAGTACCGGGTAATAATTTCGTTGATAATAATAACCCTGTTTATTTTGCTTATTTACATTGTTACAAGACTAATGACGAGGCCGTTTGTATTATTGCTGAAAAGAATCGAGGGAATTTCAAAGGGAGATATTAGACAAATAAATCAGGAAGAATTCGGCTATGAGGAATTCGATGCTATTTTGGCCAATTTTAAGAATCTCCTCGGATTTCTCGATTCTACGAGGGAAAACCTGATTTTTTCTGAAAAGAGACTAAAGACTCTTTTAGAGAAGAGCCGGGATATAATTCTGATGCTTGATAGGAATTTTAAGATAGAGTATGCGAGCTCAACTTTTCTTGACCTGACAGGCGTTGATATTTTTAAGTCGGAGAACAGGTTGTCTCTCTCTGAATTTGTATCCGTCGAAGAGAGAAGTAGACTGCTCCCGGTCTATAGAAAAGTCCTGAGGGGTATAACGGTAAATGATCTGGAGATAAAAATAAGCGACAGACAAAGTAATGATAAATTTCTGCTTACGACCTGGATAGCTGTTGATGACGAAGCAGGAGATGGTAGTAAAATTATTCTACTGGCAAGAGATGTCACAGAGTACAAGAAAATAGAAAATGAACTGAGAAAACGTACCGAGGCTCTTGAGACCATTCTCTTTTCGCTCTCGCACGACCTGAAGAGTCCCGTCTTTACCCTCAAGGGTATGGCACTTTTATTCAGAAATAAATACTATGATGGTCTGGACGAACAGGGGAGGCATTTCATTGACAGAATCAATGAAAATGTGGTCAGGATGGAGAGGATGATATCACATATGCTCGATATATCCCGGTATGAAAGACAGGTCTTCAGGACAGAGGATGTGAATCTGAGAGATGTGATTCAGCTTATTATTGACGATATGAAATCATACATAGAGGAATGTGATGCCGAAATAATCGTAGAGGGCAGTTTCCCTGTAATAAAGGGTGATAAAGACAAGTTATATATAGCATTTAAGAATCTCTTCGAAAATTCGTTTAAGTACCGGAACACCTCCAAAAAGTTGAGAATCAGCATAAAATCTGTCGAGAATAGTCAGAAGGTTGAACTGATATTCGAGGACAACGGGATCGGAATAGAAAGCAGATATCTTGACAGGTTGTTCAGGCCGTTTTCGAGAGCGGTATCACAGGCGGAAAATATACCTCAGGGTTACGGAATAGGACTTGCAATAGTGAAAGGAATCCTCGATGCCCACAAAGCAGATATAAAAGTCGAGAGTCTGTACGGGGAATGGACGAGATTCAGAATATTTTTCGACAGAATCAATATTTCCTGACGACATATCTTTCGGGTTACAAAATAGCGGTTGCAACGGATGCCGAAGAACCGGTTTGGATTTTTTTATCTAATCGGCAGGTTTGGTATGATATTTTGTGAGATAAAACAGGGCAGTTCCCAGAATCAGTCCTATGATGAAGCCGTTTTTCATAAAGGCAGCGACTGTGCCTGTCAGGATGACAATAAACAGGTCACTCTTCTTGCCGGATACGTCCTGAATCAGCATTATCATTGCAATACCTTCGAAAAGCAGAATCGCCCCGAGGACAGGAAAGGGGAAGATTTTGATAATTTCCGAGAAGACGCCCGGGAAGAACAGGCCGAGAGTTATGTACATACTTCCGTAGATGATTACAGAGCCGCCGGTTCTGCCTCCGAAGAAGTACTGTCCCATAAGACCGCCGGTGCCATGACAGGTAGGAATCCCCGAAAAAAGTGGATTAATAAAATTCATCATTGAATAGGTAAACCCGATTTTTTTTATCCCGATATTTTTATCGGGGAATAAGTCCTTTATCGTCTGATGTGTTGCAAATACGGAGTTCGAGAGAGAGAGCGGGAGCTGGGGGAGTGCAAGAATCAGAAGTCCGTCCAGAATATTGTCGGGAGTAAGAGAGGGGACTGCGGGGAGCGAAAATCCGATATTCGAACCAATCCTTCCGAAATCGAGTGAGAAGATTGCCGAATATATAAGACCTGTAACTATTACTATCAGTGAGGCGGGATATTTGCTGTTCTCTCTTAGAAAGATGAGTATAAGGACTGATGCAGCTCCTAAAATGTACTCTTTTACAGAATTCCCTGTAAGATACTTCTGAGCGGATACCATTACGAGTGAGAGCCCGAGACCAAACTGTATACCTCTTATGGCAACCTTTGGGATTACCCTGTTTAAGAGTGTTAACAGACCCGATACTGTCATAAGAATCATCAGGATAGCAATTGAGAGCCCGCCGCCGTAGAGGACATTTGCGCTTATCTTCTGAGTAATGACAATTACAGCCATCGCCTTTAATGGCTGAACCGCCATTGGTATTCCGTATATCAGCCCTGTAAGTATATTCATTAAGCCGAACATTATCAGGGTAGATGCCACATTGACACCGCTTGCCTGAATTATCCCGATTATAAGAGGGAGGTCCGTTCCGATATCCCCGAAGGCCCCTGCCAGTTCGTTCCTGTTGAATCTGACTCGTTCTTTTATAAATGACAATATGTCCATAAATACTATTTGGCAGTGTTTTTATCGGTCTCTGACCTCATTATTTCTATTTCATCGCCGACCTTTATCTCTCCGCCTCTTATGACCTTCAGAAATATTCCTGATTCCGGCATAATGCAGTAACCCACCTGATCGAAAATATTGCATCTGGTGTGGCAGACCTTTCCTATCTGTGTTACTTCGAGCTCGGTCTCTCCAATTCTTAATTTATCTCCCATCCGTATCTTTGAGCTGTCGATATTTTCTGCTGTAATGTTTTCTCCGAAATCCCCGTAACTGATAATTAGGCCTTCTCTCTTCATCTTCCCGATATCGTCCGATGAAAGCATACTCACCTGTCTCAGAGGTTCGCCTCCGTGGGCATCTCCCTCAATGCCGAAATTCTCAACGAGTCTTGCCGACATAACGGGGTGTTTCTTCTCTCCTTTTTTAAGGCTTATGTTTATAGAAAGAATTCTTCCCTTCATAATACCAGAATCCTTATTCTCTCTCCCTTCTTATACCTTCTCTCTCCTTCATCGGTGACAATGAGGCAGTTGGAATCCGCAAGTCCGCCCATCATATGGGATTGCTGATTCTTTGCCGGTATTACTTTTATTTCATCTTCTTTGTAGTAAAAGAATCCCCGCAGAAACTCTCTCCTCTTTTCTGTTTTGTTGATACCGCAGTCAAATGAGGCTATATAGGCAGGGTGATTTGGGTCTTCTGCACCGGTAATTTTTCTCAGAGCTGGTATTACGAATAAAAATGAGTTAACAAAGGAACTAACAGGATTTCCGGGAAGTCCGAATATGAGCTTCTTTCGTTTTCTCCCGAAGAAGAGGGGTTTTCCCGGTTTGATGTTTATCCGCCAGAATATCTTCTCTACCCCTAATTCATTTAGAATCTCTTTTACAAAATCCACATTCCCTACGGAGACACCACCGGATATAAGGAGAATATCAGAGCTCTCAATCGCCCTCTGAATCAGTCTTTTCGTGCCCACATATTCGTCTTTTGCTATCCCGTAGTATTTCGTTTCAAAACCGTACTTTTTTAATAGAGCTGATATAGAGTAGTAATTTGAATTGTATATCTGGAATTCATTTGCCTTTCTTCCCGGCTCCACAAGTTCTGTCCCGGAAGAAATAAAAGATATCTTTGGCCTTTTTCTGACGGCCACATTCTTAAATCCACAAAGAGCAAGAAGTCCTGTAACCTGAGGTGTTATCAAACTCCCCTTTCTTACAATTATCTCGCCTTTCTTAAATTCTCCCCCCTGATATCGTATGTTCTCTTTTTTTGATACGGGTCTTGTGATAGTTATGTAGCCATCCGAGAAAATGGTCTCTTCCTTCATTACAACAGCATCGGCACCTTCAGGCAGTTTAGAACCTGTAGATATCGCAAATGCTTCTCCTCTATTTAATTTCTTTCTAATACTCAATCCGGTCTTAACCTCTCCGGTTACTTTGAGCCTGATAGGACCTTTCTGAGTGGCATCTTTTGTATCTATAGACCTCAGTGCATATCCGTCCATAGAGGAGTTTGTAAAGCGCGGGAGGTCAAAAGGGGCCTTTATATCCTGTGCAATATAATAGTTCTGGGCTTTTAATATGGATACACTTATTGCCGGAGAGGACATGCTACCTGCATTCTCAATAACGAGCCTCAAAGCCTCTTCATAACTGATCATCAGTGACCCTCCCCGTAGAGCATCTTAAAGGAGTGTATAATCACCGGAGAAATGATGTTCAATGATTCCTTTACCCCTTTTCTGGAGCCCGGCAGATTGATGATAATGGTATTTTTTCTTATCCCTGCCATTGCTCTCGACAGCATAGAATACGGTGTCCTCTCCTGTCCGTATGCCCTGATGATCTCAGGAATTCCGGGTATCTCTCTCTCTATTACCTCAAGTGTAGCCTCAGGTGTATTGTCCCGTTTCGAGAGCCCTGTGCCTCCGGTGGTAATTATGAGGTCTATTCTCTTTTTGTCGGAGAGTTCTGTGAGCTTCCGGATTATCCTTTCTTTGTCATCACTGATTACTTCATAATACTTTACTTTGATTCCCTCTGCCTTAAGTCTTTCAACTATAATTTTACCTGATTCATCTCTATTCTTGCCTTCTGAGATAGAATCAGAGAGGACAATTACAGCGGCATTAATATTTTTCTTAAATCTCTCCTTTGTGTCACTCTTTCCGCCGCTCTTCTCAAGTAGCCTTATGTGTTCGATTGAGATATTATTATCAATCGGTTTGAGCATATCATATACGGTGAGTGCTGCAACCGAGACAGCAGTAAGCGCCTCCATCTCGACGCCCGTCTTGTAGATAGCCTTTATAAGGGATGTAATCTTTACTGAATCTCTGCTGAGTGTAAACTGAATATCTGCAAATTCGACGGGGATATTGTGACAGTACGGAATAATCTGCGGGACATTCTTTGCAGCCAGTACTCCTGCAACCTTTGCTACTGTCAGGACATCTCCCTTCGGGACTTTTCCCATCTTTATTGCCTCAATGGTCTTTTTATCAGCCTTCACTACTGCCTCAGCCACAGCAATCCGCAATGTACTGAACTTCTCCGATATGTCTTTCATATAATTATCCTCCGACTTCGAATATCTCTGAGGGAACGATATCATTGTCAATAAAGGATTTTATATCGGGCTTTTTATGGTTTCTGAGGGTAAATCTCAGTATCTCGCCGGGCAGATTCTCTTCACGGTTATCTGTCATAAGTTTTAGAACATTAAGCCTTTCTGTTGAGAAGAGACAGGGGATTAATTCACCCTCAGGACTGATTCTGATCTTGTTGCAGATATCACAGAACTGATGCGTAACCGGTTTGATAAAACCGATTTCCCCTTTCAGGTCTTTCCGCCTGTATATTTTTGAAAGTATATCCCTGTTGTATTCGGAGACCGAAAAATTATACTCGTCAATCAGAATCTCCTCAATCCTTTTCAAATCTATAAATTTATCTCTCCTGTATCTCCCTTTACAGAGAGGCATATATTCGATGAATCTTAGCTGTACATCAAACTTTTTTAGTAACTCAATATAGAGAGGAATCTCCTGAATGAGCTCGTGGCCGAATGCTACTGTATTTATTTTGGTATAGATTCCCTCTTTTATTGAGGCCTCTATTCCTGCAAGGACAGGCTCGGTTTCTCCGCCTGTAATCTCTCTATATCTTTTCGGGGATAGCGAAGGGAGAGATATATTTACTCTGTTCAGCCCTGCCGACTTCAATTCTTTTACCAGATCTTTGAGCAGGACGCCGTTTGTGGTGAGTCCAATCTCTTTTATCTTGCTGATTCTTCGAATTTCTGAGATTATGTCAGCAATATCTCCTCTTAAAAGCGGCTCTCCTCCTGTAATCCTTACCTTTTTATTACCAAGTTTTGTAAAGAGAGAGACAATACTCTTTATTCCGGCAGGACTTATTGACTTATCATTATTCGTATATGTTCCGGTTTTCCCGTCCGGATTACAGTACTGACATTTAAGATTGCATCTTTTAGTAACTGATATGCGCAGATACCTGAACTTCCTTATGATATAATCGGGTATTGCGCCATCGGATAAGAATTTCATAACCAAATCTTCTAATTCTGTATTTCGGGTTTGTAAACTATAATTTTACCTTGTGTTTGTATTTGAATTATTTCGCCAAAAAGGTATTATGATAACCGATGAATACTGTTTTTTATCCGGTTTACAGAGTTATCAGAAAGTTAACTGCCCCGATAAATGAGATTGTAAGCCTTGTACCGGTTAATGCAAATATTCTCGATTTGGGCTGTGGCAGAGGTCTTATCGCCGAAGAGATAGCAAAAACAAAAGAGCCTTCAGGTTACACCGGTGTAGATCTGTGTGAGAAAAATATTGAACATCTTCAAAAGAGATTTTCCGGATTCAGATTCTTCAGAGTTGATGCCGTGGAGTTCCTGAAAAACTGTATAAACAGAAATGATAAATATGACTGTATTATTCTCTCCGATATGCTTTATCTTTTAAATGATGAATTAAAGAGGGAGCTGATCGAGTCTGCCTATACTGTTCTCTCTTCAAAAGGAACAATGATTCTCAAGGAGGCAGGTCAGAATATACCGCTTTTTGTACAGGAGTACATCTCAGTCAGAATATTACATCTGACCAGTGGTGAGTCTATAAATCTCAGAGAGGCAAGATTTTATGAAGATATTCTGAAGAAACTTTCTGCAAATTATGTAATTATCAATGCAAGGCGTCTCTGGTATCCGCACTTCATAATAGTTGTAAAAAAGTAGTCTTATCATCCCTTTGACATACTGCGGGTCATAATGTATTATTTTTACCAACAATCTTTATCAGGAGTATTCTATGAAGAAAAAAATCGTTTTTATCCTTTTATCTGTATTGATAGTATTCCCCCTTCTGGCTCAGAAGTCAGGTAAGACGGATATCCCACAGGAGAAGAGTGCAAAGCTGAAGGATATCAGGAAACTTATGGATATAACAGGCTCAGGCAATTTAGGTATGCAGGTAATGGCCAATATGATAGAATCCTACAAGAAGATGCTTCCGAATGTCCCGCCTTCCTTCTGGGACAGCTTCCTGAAGGAGGTGGATTCGGATTCGCTTGTTGAACTGATTATACCAATCTATGATAAGTATCTGACTCACGACGAGATAAAGGATATAATAAAATTTTACGAGAGTCCGTCAGGCAGAAAACTCGTAAAGGTCCTTCCGATGATTACTAACGAATCTATGGAGGCCGGGAGCAAGTGGGGTAAGGAGATAGGCAACAGACTCATAGAGAGGCTCCAGAATGAGGCCAATACAAATATGTCAAAATAGCAGAGCTATTATGAAAAAAATTGTTTTATTTTCTATTCTTTCTTTTTGCCTCTGTGGCTGCGAAACCCGTAACTCTGAGATCTTTTCGGATATCAACTCCGATTCAGAGGTTTCGGATGTTAAGGCTTTTGACGAAATCAGAACCGGAGGTTTTCTGATCAGGCAGACAGAGATAGATTCGTTTAGTATCGGATATGGTAACCTTCTGTTAGAGGGTTTTTCAGGTACTCAGGCAACCGATAAAGGCGGGATTGAATCGATGTTCGCCTTAAGGGATGTGGATATAGACTACGAAATGATGTATGGTTCATTTAAGCCAAAGGACAGAGTCAGAAGCAGATGGGTGAGTATCGTAAACCTGAAAATCAACCGGCTTTCTGACAATGAGATAGAGATTCTCCTTTCAGATTCTGCATCGGAGATCGGAAGGGTTCTTCTCGGCAGCAGGAAGAATACGGAGGGCGAATATCTGGAGATAAAATTTGATGAGAGTGAGAGATACAACAGGCTCTCGCTCTCCTTTGAGTGTACTGATGAGGCATTCATTGGCTTTGGTGCCCAGTCAATCGATGTGAATCACTATGGAAACGAACTTTTTGGCTGGGTTCAGGAGCAGGGTATAGGTAAGGTAATGCACGATAGTTACGATGACCTCCTGTGGTATGTTATGGGGAGAAAGCATTCATCACATATCCCTGTTCCTCAGATACTCTCAAGCCGCAATTATGTTACAACCATTATGGATGACATTAGACCTGTTATGTCTCTTTGTGCCAATGAATCAAATAGACTCGGTTTTGAGTTTTCAAAGGGCTCATCACTTTATATCTTCCCCGCTGATAATCCAAAAGAGGCACTTAAGAAGGCGACATCGGTGACAGGCAGAAGCAGGGTTCCGCCCGATTTTTCATTCTTCCCGTGGATAGACGCTATATTCGGGAGTGAGAATGTGAGAAGGGTTGCACAGAAACTGAGAGATAATGGCATTCCCGCCTCCGCAATCTGGACAGAGGATTATATAGGTGCAAAATTCAAGGGTGACAGATATATTCTCAATGAGAACTGGAATATAGACAGAACTCTTTACCCTGATTTTGAGAAACTCTCTGATGATTTACATAACTCTGGGTATAAATTTCTGGTCTATTTCAACCCGTTTGTCTTTGAGGATTCCGATGTCTTTTCTGAGCTCGATTCGAAAGGACTTCTGATAAGGGATAAGAACGGGAAGACTTACCTCTTTGACGGACATAAGGGGACAAAGTCATCTTTGATTGATTTATTAAATGAGGATGCAGTGAAGTGGCTCAAAGAAAAGATGAACGATATTGTGCAGAAAGGAGCGGACGGTTGGATGGGGGATTTTGCAGAGTGGTTGCCGACAGATTCGTTTATGTACGATTCAGAAAGTAAGAAGGATATTTCAGGCTTATTGATGCACAATAAATATCCGGTTTTATGGCAAAAAGTACAGAGGGAAGTCTTAGATTCGCAAAAAGACGGAAAAGAGAGGTTGTTCTTTGCCAGATCGGGCTGGTTTGGGACACCTCAGCTGGCAGATGTGATATGGGCTGGAGACCAGAGGACA
Organism: Bdellovibrio sp.; assembly: GCA_020725805.1. Lineage (GTDB taxonomy): Bacteria > Myxococcota > SpSt-1050 > SpSt-1050 > SpSt-1050 > SpSt-1050. Next base: position 1,658 of record DYEF01000103.1, on the reverse strand, counting down.
TCTTTCGATGAGGATGACGGACTTCCGACTATCATTCCTATCGGGATAGGACTCGGTATCTGCGGGATTTCAAACTACGGGCATGATATAGCTGGTTATCAGTCAACCACAAATCCCCCGTCCGATAAGGAGCTCTTCTTCAGATGGACCACACTCGGGGCATTCTCACCGGTTATGAGGACTCACCACGGGTATATGCCTAAACTCAACTGGTCGTGGGAGAGTGATGACGAGACTATGGAATTTTTCAAGAGATATGCAAAGATACACTCGCAGTTATTCCCTTATCTGAAGACACTTAGTATAGAGGCAAACAGAACAGGGATTCCGGTTATGCGGTCACTCGCCCTCGAATTTCCCGAAGATAAGATAGTGTGGAGCTTAAAGGACGAATATATGCTGGGCAGCAGTATACTTGTTGCTCCAGTTATAAAAAAGGGAGAGACTTCAAAGAAAGTGTATCTGCCACAAGGGAGATGGGCGACATTTAGTCAGAGCGGGAGATTTATCGAAGGAGGTCGTTATATTACAGTAGAGTCTCCGCCTGATTCTATACCGGTCTTTGTGAAAGCGGGTAGTATAATCCCTATGATTTCAGAAGATATTCTTACAAATGTGGATATCCCGAATATTTACCAGAGTGGTTCTGAGAAGATGAAAGAGAGAATTGTCCTCTTGTTTTTGGGAGAGACAAGCAGTTTTAGTGAGTATAACGGGACGGATTATATACTCAGAAGGGTTTCGGATTATAGTTTTGATAAAGAACTCACTTTTTCGGTAAATAAAGCCAGGATTAACGAATGCAAAGATAAAGAGAGCAATTGTTATTTGAGAGATAATAACGGCAGATATTCTTTATTTATCAGCTCAGAAAGTAAACTCGAGATATTCTCTGAGAATAAGAAGATATCTGAGTTCGAAATCAAATCGAAAGAGAGTTTCGGTGTCGAAATCAGATTGTTTTATTAGTAATTATAAGAGATTGAGTCAGAATTTCAATGAGAATCGATAAGACATTTACAGAGGAGATGAGGCTTAGGTTTGAAAGGCCACAAAAGCCCTTCAGAATTCTTCTCGTTGAGCCGGAGATTCCGCTTAATACCGGTTCTGTTGCAAGGCTCTGCGCCGCAACAGGTTCGAAGCTTGTAATTATTGGAAAGCCTTCTTTCTCACTCGAATCCTCAGACCTCAAGAGGGCGGGGGTAGATTACTGGGAGTTTGTTGAGCTGGAACAATACGAAAGTATTGATGAGTTTATAGAAAAGAGCGGAGATTCGAATATCTTTTTCTTTTCGGCAAAGGGAGAGAAGTCTTATCTCAATTGTGATTTTAAGATGGGAGATGCACTTGTCTTTGGCAGAGAGAGCACGGGACTTACAAAAGAGATTACGGATAGGTTCATAAACAGACTCTTTGCCATACCAACAGTTGAGAATATCCGCTCAATAAACCTCTCGAATGCGGTTTCAATAGTCTTATATGAGGCTCTCCGAAAGAGCGGCTGTCTGAAAAACACATTTTACAAAGTCTGAATTAGAAGATTGGTTTTTGAAATAAAATTATTAATGCTTATTGACAGGCACTATGCACAAAGTTTAGGCGATTATTGAATAATGTACCTGTATTTATGAAAGGTGGGTTGTCCTCCATATTTTTTT
>DYEF01000102.1 GCA_020725805.1 Bdellovibrio sp. | reverse complement strand
GAGGTTTACAAAAGAAAAAATTTTTATTCCTCTCTGGAAATGCCAATAAGTTTTAATAAACTTTTAGCAAAGCTCTCAAATTAAAACTTCAGCTCTTCCGCATTCAGCTCTACATCGCTTCGGTACACTCAATTACTCAGCGACCTTTCAAGCACAAGGGCGTTGAGTAGCGAGCAAAGCGAGCATATCGAAACGCCTGATATTACCGTGGCTTCGATACGCTAAAGCTACTCAGCCAACTTCAATATCACAAGGACATTGAGTAAACTAAGCCATACCGAAAAATCCAATTTAAGCGGTGGCTTCGATACACTATATTACCCAGCCACCTTAATAGTCCTATCACCTTCAGCTCTTCAGCCTTCAGCTCTATAGCACTATCTTTCTGTGGACTGTCGACTATGGTCTGTGGACCAACATTAAACTGCAGTTCCCTCGCCTTCAGCACTGTTTTTCTATATGTTTTGGCAGCAGACACGTTCTGTAAACTGCAATATACAGACCACCCAATTTCATTGATTTTTAATGACCGGTTATTTTGCCTCCGCCCAGTTTCTGCCCGTTGATATGTCTGCAACAAGAGGAACGTCGAGTTTTATTACATTCTCCATTTCCTGTTTTATAATTCCTGCGGCCTCGTCCTTCTTCTCTTCCGGCACCTCAAAGACGAGTTCATCGTGCACCTGAAGTATCATCCTGATACCTGTATTTTCTATTTTAGGGCTTACATTTATCATTGCGAGTTTGATGATATCCGCCGCACTCCCCTGCACGGGGGTATTCACCGCCATTCTCTCCTCCTGCTGTCTCACCGAGGGAGATTTGGAATTGATATTCCTGAGATACCTTATACGGCCGAGTATAGTCTTTACATACTGGTTCTTCCTCGCCTCTTCGATGGTCCTGCCGATAAACGATTTTACTCCTGCTATTCTCTCGAAATACCTGTCGATGTACTCCTGAGCCTGATTTCTGTTTATTCCGAGGGTCTTTGCCAGTCTGAACGCCCCCATCCCGTAGATTATCCCGAAATTGATTGTCTTTGCCAGCCTGCGCATATCGGAGTCTATCTCTTCAGGCCTCTTGCCGAATATCTCGCAGGCCGTTCTGGTATGAATATCCTCTCCGTTTCTGAAGGCATTTATCAGAGTGGCATCTTTACTAAGATGTGCAAAGACCCTCAGTTCTATCTGCGAATAATCTGCGGAGAGGATAAGATAACCCGGCCGGGACTCAAACGCCTCTCTTACCTTCTTACCTATCTCGGTTCTGACAGGGATATTCTGAAGATTCGGCTCCGAGGACGAGAGTCTGCCGGTTGCAGTAATAGTCTGATTGAAACTGGTATGAATCCTTCCGCTCTTTCTGTTTATCAGTTCCAGTAGTGCATCTGCATAGGTACTCTTTATCTTGCTCAGTCCCCTGTATTCTATGATGTGTCTTATTATTTCGTGCTTCTCCTGAAGTTCCTCCAGAACGGCAGAATCCGTAGATATACCTGTGCGGGTCTGTTTCATAACCGGCAGTTTCAGTTTCTCGAAGAGCACAACAGAGAGAGCCTTGGGAGAATTTATATTGAATCTCTCACCTGCGAGTCTGTAGATAATCTCCTCCTCTTCCAAAATCCTCTCCCTGAGATATGCAGAGAGGTTATGCAGTTTCTCCGGATTGACATATACACCCGTAAACTCCATATCCGCGAGTATGTTCAGAAGAGGCATCTCTACTTTTCTGTAAAGTTCATACAGTCCGGAGGAGTTCAGTTCCTTTCCCAGCACGTTCATCAGTCTGAAAGTTATATCGGCATCCTCGCAGCTGTAAAGTGTGGCTGTCTCTACATCCACCTCTGAAAAATTCAGATTCTTCCCGCTTCTCTGTGATGTAACCTCACTATAGGTAAACATATCATAGTTCAGATAACGTTTTGCGAGTGTCTTTAAGGAGTGTGATTCCGCCTCCGGGTCCAGCAGATATGCCGCAATCATTGTATCGTCATTGGCCTTTATTCCCTGATATCCGTTCGACAGAAAGACGAGCAGGTCGTACTTGATATTCTGACCCAGAAGTTTCTTTCTGACAAATACAGGATTCAGCCTCTCTTTTACATATTCCGGATTCAGTTGTCTCGGGACGCCCAGATATCTGTGCCCGACAGGGACATAAAACGCCCTGCCCTCCTTCATACACAGAGAGATTCCGACTATATTTGCATTAAGCGGATTTATGCTGTCTGTCTCGGTATCCACCGACAGGTATTCGGTCTCTTCCAGTTCCCGGAGAAGTTTTCCGAGAGCCTCTTCGGTATTTACAGTCCTGTAATCTTTCCGTCTAAGTTCGGTTATCTTTGTGTCCACACCCGAATTATCGGTCTTTTCGATCAGTGTCCTGAATTCGAATTCGGCAAAAAGCCGGTTTAGTCTCTCCCTGTCGGGGCCCGGGTATTTCAGGTCGTCTATTTCTATCCCGGTACTGATATCATCTCTCAGGGTCAGAAGCCGGTGAGAGAGCAGTATATCCGGTTCTGACTTTCTTATCTTCTCTCTCAGACTCAGGGGCTCGATCTCTTCAGTCCTCTTCAGGATTTCCTCAATATGTCCGAAACGTTTTACAAGACTCAAGGCCGTCTTCTCTCCCACTCCCCTTGCGCCCGGAATATTGTCAGATGAATCTCCCGAAAGGGCCAGAAGGTCAATAACATATTCGGGTCTCACCCCGTATTTCTCCTCTACGTCAGAGGGTTGATACATTTTATCTTTCATAGTATCATAGACGCATATATCCCCGTCAACGAGCTGCATCAGGTCCTTGTCACCGGTTATTATAATCACCTTTTTGCCGCATTCTTTCCCCTTTTTTGCAAGAGCGGCGATTATATCGTCTGCCTCGAATCCCGGGATTGCAATCTTTTTGATTCTGTATGCCTCGACAACATTGTGTATGTGAGGAATCTGAACAGAAAGGTCGTCGGGCATAGGCGGTCTGTTTGCCTTATAGTCGCTGTAGATCTCGTGCCTGAAGGTCTTCTCCTTTGAATCAAAGACAATGCAGAGATATTCGGGACCGAGGTCCTTGATTACCTTCTGAACCATCTGTACAAATCCGTAAATCGCATTTGTGGGCATACCCTTTGAACTGGAAAGCCTTCTTATTGCATAAAATGCCCTGTAGATATACGATTGTCCGTCGATAATAACGAGCCGGTCTCTCTTTTCCATTAATCACCTCGGTCTGATGGTGTCAGAACAGTAATGCAAGTGAAAAGCAGAAAAAGGTATTATTTACAGCCCCCTGATTATCTTCCATTCGCTGTTCTCTCTGACGAAGAGGAGTTCCGCGGTATCTGATGCAGTCTCCCACTTGTCGCCCGACGAGAGTGCCATCTGGAATTTCACGAAGTAGTTGTACTTTACCGATACCCTGTTGTTATCCTTGTCAAAATCTATCGATTTAATCCTTATCTCCAGACCCTGAGCCTTCGTCTTCGAGAATTTCTCGGTCAGATTCTTTCTGAGCCCTTCAAAATTATAATCATCGGAGGGGTCCGAATTGCCACCGTTTTCGTAGAAGTTTTTCGAAACCAAGGACATTATGGTATCGATATCCTTTTCATCGTATGCCCTTCTGTATTTCTCGACCAGAATAAATATCGCCCGGTTCTCATCATTGTCGATAACATTCGTGCCGGGAATATATTTGGGAGGACAGCCGTAAAAGACGGACAGGAGCAAAGAAGCAACTGTTACCATTAGTAATTTCTTCATATCATCACCTCATAAAAGTTTAACATAAAGCATCCTATTTTATTCCTCATAATTTTGCAAGCCATATCAGGCAAGCCCCAGAAATGACAAAAAGAATCCTATAAAGAAACTCAGTACAGAAAGACCGATTAACAGATAGAATACCCATTCCTTACCCTCCCTGCCGGTCAGCGGAAGACCGCTTGCGTCCCTTATAGCGTTGAAACCTATCAGCAAAAAATCGATAAGAGCCCAGAGCCCGCACCCGCCACAGGTGAGAAGCTTCAGAATGCCAAGTCCGGTATAGCCGAGATAGAATCTGTCAACCCCTAATGCCCCGAGAAAGTATGAAAGTAAAATGCTCACTACCCACTCCCTGCCTGCATTCCCGGTCTGCACATTATACTGCGAGGTATTGCCCTGCTGCTGAACGGGAGGATACTGCATCCCCACCTGCTTCCCGCAGTTTCTGCAAAATACCGAATCATTCTGAATATTTGCACCGCAGTAGGGACAGTACATAACGATTATTTTTCGGGGTTTTCGGGTTTGTTCTTCTCTTTCTTATCTTCGTCGTCCATAGATGAGGCCTTCTTGAAGTTTTTAATGCTTTTACCGAGCGCCTCACCTATCTGAGGGAGCTTTCCTGCACCGAATATTACAAGAATTATCACCAGAATTACAATCAGTTCAGGAAGACCAAGATTACCCATAGTGCACCTCCGGATTATTTCAGCTTCTCCTCAACCTTTTTTATCAGTCTCTCGGCCCATCTTTTAACAAGTTTCTTCTCGGGCTCATCATCTCCCGGAAAATCATCTTTTAGTACCTTATCGAGCAGTTCCTTCGACTTCTGATATTCACCGTCGTCGAAGAGAATCTCCGCCTTGTAATAGGTAGCCCTGATAACCTTCTTGTTCATAGCAATACATTCGTCCAGAAGACCGAGCCCCTTCTTTACATCCTTCATCGGCCAAGGGAGCCTTGCAAAGAATCTCCCCTGTGTCCTGACCGGTCCGCCGCCCTCGTAGGTTTTGTCAATCTTCAACGCCTTATTCAGCATATCCTCGAATTTCTTCTTATTCCCCTCCTTGATGGACTTTAGAATACCTATCCCTTCGGAGTACATCCCGAGCGATGCCACTCCCCAGAAATAACCTTCCACTCTCTCCGGCTTGATTGACGTTGCCTTCTGTCCCGCGAGATATCCCTCCTTGCCGTGCTTTGCCTTTATATCCTTATTGTCGGATGAATCTGCCAGCCAGAAATTTATCCTTGCATACCTCCATAAAAGTTCGTAGTCCTCCGGAGTATTTTCGAGAGCATTTTTCAGCAGTTCAAGAGACTCCTTTGCCTTCGCAGGGTTGTCCCTGACGGCCCAAGCCTCATCGGCCTTTTTTGCTATCTCTTCACTATTGCTCTCGGCATAAACAAGTCCGCAGAAAAGAAAAACAGAGATAAAAACTATAAACTTTTTCATTCATCCTCCTTTACGTAAGGAATTTGGTGGTATAGTATGATATTACTTATGCAAAGTAAAGGAATTTTTAAAAGCACCCATCTCAAGATTTAAAAGGAAAAATTATTTAATTTGTGCTATATACCTCCTTACTTATCGGGAATAATCTTATGAAGGCTTACAGATTAAAGACAAATACAATAATAACACCATTTAACGAAGATGCGGGCGATGTAATAATCGGCTTCAGAAGACTTGGGGATTATCAGTCTGAAGTGCTGAATGATTTCGGAATCAAAATAACCGATGTCAGTGATATCTCTCAGATCGACGACTCGGACTTTCTGTTCTTTTATGACAATGTCTATTTCACAAGACGCACCATCAGATACTTTCTCAGTGCAATAAAGAAAGAGAAGAGGTCGGGTCAGCTGGCAATTCCCGACTCACTGTTTACCCGTAAATACGAGCCCCTTCAGGAACTCAAGGATGCTCAACTCGGTAACACAAAGGGCAAGGCCTACAACTTCTTTTATATCAGGGAGAAAGACGAGCTGAAAGATACATCGGGAATCAGACCTGTCTTTATAAAATTCCGCGAAATAGTATTCAGACAACCGATTCCGCCCAATATGTTCGGCAAGAGTTTTTTCGAACAGCCCGTGACCACGTCTATTGCATTTCACATAAATCACTGGGTAAATCTTTTGAACGCAAACCAGATGGAGATCATAGTAAAGTGGGTCGAATACATTACATCACACCCGTTTAGAGTCACCATAAAACTTCTCATCGCACTCTTTGCATTCCTTCTGAGGGGGTTTGCAGACCTGTTCAGGTACCAGAGTCTGAGCTCCTCCTTCTCTAAAGCCTCTCTTCTCTCGACCATTACGAGGTGGTTTAATATCATCGGGAAAAACTGCGAAATCCATCCGAGCGCCATACTCGAATTTTCGATCATAGGGGACAATGTCAGAATAGGACCTCAGTCATACCTCAGGGCGTCCGTCATAAACAACAATGTCATCATTGAGGAGAAGACCAAAATCACCTTTTCGATCATCGACAGCGGATGCTATGTCAGCCAGATAACGATACTCAACGGTGTGGCGGCCTACCCCGACGGAGATGTATGCATCGACGGAATGCAGTTCTGTCTCTCCGGCAGAAATGTAAAACTGACAGGACTCGCAAGACCTATGGACCTGAAATACGGAGGGAAGATATCCGTTTTGTACAAAAAAAGACCCGTCGAGGTAAATCTGGAGATACTCGGCTCATGTTTCGGTCACAGGTGCTTTATCGGTCCGGATATATACATTGCACCGGGCAGGGAGATTCCGAATGACACAATAATCGTCCCGCACATCTCGGACGTTTTATACAAGATTCCGGAAAACATCAGACCAAATGTCCCTATGGTAGTAGAAAACAGCACCTTATCGGAGTTCAGAAGTGAAAAGAAAAAGGAATAAAAAACCGGAATATCACATATTTCTACTCTGCAGGAATAACGAAACAAACCTCAGGCAGTCACTGCCGGTAATACTTAAAGAGTGCAAAAAAGAGAACATAACCGCCCTCGTCACAGAGTCAGAAGATAAGACAAAGGACATGCTTCTCTCGAACGGAATCAGGACGGCAGATATAAGAAAAGAGGAGTTCGGACACGGCAGGACACGTAATCTTTCACTGAAATATTCGGATGCAGATATATTCGTCTTTCTGAACGGAGATGCTGTGCCTCTGACAGGATGGCTTGGTGCCCTTATTGCCGGTATCAGGAATTGTGACGCCGCCTTCTCGAGGCAGATTCCCGACGAAAGCTGTGACCCTCTCAGGATTACAGATCTGGTCAACCACCACTTCTTCAGACTCACAAGAAAGACGGTTATATCCCGCGAAAACGGATTACCTGTCGCCTTCGACACGGTCTCCTGTGCCATCAGAAGAGAGAGACTCGCCGCCCTGCCGTTTCCGGACGTACCGTTCGGAGAGGATTATCTCTGGGCAGAGAGGCTTGTCAGGGAGAATGGTCGCATTGCATATGTACCCGAATCGGTCGTCATTCATTCCCACTCCATTTACAGAAGTGCCGTGCTGCTTATCAGAAGACACTTTGAGGAAGGCAGACTCAAATCACATCACAGAGACAAATTCGGCCTGAAATATACACTCACTTTTCTCCCTTCGGCCTTTTTGCTCGACTCGATTACACTGACAGCAATAGATATTCCGTTAAGAGAGAGAATCCTCTGGTTTATCAGGGAGCCCCTGCTCCGCAGTCTGCAGCTTATGTCATTTATTGCGGGCTTGAACGAAGAGAAAATTCCTGATATCCTGAAGAACAGACTTCTATGGATAAAGTAAAAGAAAAGAAAATCCTTATTGCAATAATTCATTTTCTCGACACAAAGATTACCGATGAGGCCATTTCATCAGTGAGAAAAGGAAGTCTTATACCCGATATCGCCGTTGTAACCTGTGAAAATGACGCCTTGCACTTTTCAGGAAACGGCATAACGGTAATTACTGACAACGAAAACAGGGGATACGCCTTTAGACTGAACAAGGCCTCGGAATATGCCATCAGAAACGGATACGACTATGTCATTTTCGCAAACAACGACATAATTGTTGAAAAAGATACTATAAAAAATCTGTACGAATTCATTTTGTCTAATCCGGAATCAGTCGCCGGACCGGTAATTCTCGGCGAAGACAGGAAAATCCAGAGTGCCGGCATACGAATCAATCTGATTACGGGCAGACACATAAATCTCTTTTTCGGCAAGGACATATCTTCTCTTGAAAAAGATATCATACTCCCCGATGCCGTGGCAGGGACATTCTTTATGTTATCCGTCCCGCTTCTGAAGATACTTCGGTTCGACGAGGCATACGACTTTTACTTTGAGGACGTCTCTTTCTGCCTTGGTGCAACAGAGCTCGGCTCAAGACCGGTGGTCCTGAAAAATGCTGTAATCATTCACAAGGGTTTCAGTAGCATATCCTCACTTGAGCCGAAGAAGATCGCAGAGATGGTTACCAGAAACCATATCAGAACGATCAGAAAACATTCTGTGCTTAAAAACAGGATACTGAAACTCATCCCGTACTCACTGACGGTCGGATATAATCTTCTGTATTTCGGACTCAGGACAAAGAATCCGTCAGAGGCACTAAGAGGTGTGGCATCGGGAGTCCTGAGGGCCATAAGAGGAGACTAGGATTTGAAAAGGGCAATTCTGATACCGGTATTCAATGAGGAGCTGAGCATAAAGACTGTCCTTGATTCACTCAGCAATCTGAAGGACAGATTCGACATACTGGTCGTTGATGACGGTTCATACGACCATACTCCGGAGATTATCGGGAGTTACAATGTTACCGTACTGAGACATTGTATCAATTCGGGTTACGGTGCCGCCATACAGACTGGTCTCAGATATCTCTATGAAAAGGGCTACGAACAGGTTATTCTCTTTGACGGGGACGGGCAGCATCCTGCCGAATCAATAGAGAGCATCTCATCCGAACAGAAAAAAAGCGGAAAAGATATCGTCATAGGAAGCCGTTTTCTCTCGGGCTACAGGGATACCGGATTTCTGAAATCTCTGGCCCTGAGATTCTTCTCGTTCATTATACTGCTTGCAACCCGTGTCAGGATAAAGGACCCGACAAGCGGCTTCAAGTGCCTCAGCCGGCGGGCGATGAAGTATTACATATCCGATGTAATACCGCTCTCTTTTCCGGACGCCGATGCGATGATTCTGGCACTGAAATCCGGGCTCAGCACATCCGAAATCCCGGTCAGAATGAAAGACAGGATAAGCGGGAGGTCTATGCATTACGGACTGAGAGCCGTTACATATATGATGAACATGCTCTTCTCACTTCTTCTCTGCCTGCTGAAATCAGACAACAAAACAGAAACGGAGGAATAAATATGGATATGCCCCTCAAACAGAAAGTCTTTGCAATAATACTCGCACTCATCCTTCTCGTCATAGTATTCGAGCTCGTAAGGAGGAGAAGGCTCAAGATCGAATACAGCTGGCTGTGGATTCTGACAGGTCTCTCAATTCCGTTTCTCGTCTGGCGCTATGACCTGCTCCTATTTCTCACCAATGTATCAGGGGCAGTCTCCTCCACATCCACACTCTTTGCCTTTGCCTTCTTCTTTATCATTCTTCTGAATCTTCATTTTTCAATAGTAATTTCCGATATGCAGAACAAGCTGAAGCATCTCATTCAGGAAAATGCTCTTCTAAGACAGAACATCTCGGAGTCAAGAAAAGAGGTATAGAACCTGCTTTATGGACCTTTACGAAAAGTGCAGACTTGTTGAGGAAATATTTGAGGAACTCGACAGAGAAATATCGGAGTATAAATCCTCATCGGGAATTTTCTGCCCCCAGAACTGCGGTGGAGAATGCTGTAATAAAGACGATATCTGTGCAACGGTAATTGAATTCATCCCGCTTGCCTTCTTTCTTCACAACACTCAGATATCAGAGAAAATTCACAATGAGGCCGAATCAAAAAAAGACGGCCTGTGTGTGCTGTACTCTCAGGAGACCGGCAGATGCCTCTTCTACGAACAGCGGGGTCTTGTATGCAGGCTGTTCGGATTCTCCTCGATAAGGGATAAGACCTCAAGACCACAGATCGTAACCTGCAAAAGGATTAAGGAACTCTACAAAGAGAGCATTCAGAAAAATCCCTGCAATATAATTATGGCGGATTATCACCGCAGATTATCTCTGACAGACCTGAGACTTGGCTCCGGGCTCCTGCATATAAATGAAGCCATAAAAAAAGCAATAGAGATAACCGGAATATTTCTGAAATACAGATAAAAAAACGAACGGACGTGATTATCGGAAGACAGATTACAGATTCTTATCTCTTCTTCCTGCCGTTTTTCAGGGAATCATATGTCTTGAAAAGAGAGACAAGCTCGGAGGATATTATGCTGTTATATCTCTTCTTCAGGTCACTTATCTCCTGATGACGCAGTTTGAGTTTTTCGATGATATCCGGGATATCTCCCTCATCCTCGCCGCCTGAAACGGCCTTTTCATCTATCTCACCCTTAAGATAGCCGGAATACATATTTATCTGGTTCTTGGCTTCATTCATCCTGAGGACGGTCTCCAGTATCTCCGAAATTTTCTGCTCTATATTCTTCATCAGAGACGGGTCTGACTTTTTGGCAGCAAGTTTCTTCTCGGAAAGAGTCTCAAAGGAACCTGAGAGTTGTTCAAACATCTCTATACTCTTTCTGAGCAAATCCATATTCCCGGCTATAATATCGGTGTAGCATTTCAGGATATCAGGACAATCCCTGCCCGAAGAAACCGTATTTTCGGTAACAGCAACCTCCTTGCCGTCCTTAATAAAAAACAGGTTCCCGCCCGTCCTTTCAGCACTGACGCTGAACGCTGACAGAATGCCGAGTCTGAATTTTCCTTTTGTTGAAAGAAATACACCGGCGGGTGTGACAACTCTGATCTTCTTTTCGCCCTGTTCGATCTGAAAATGGGCGGCTCCGCTGAAGAGGGCAGAGGATATTATGTTCGACCTCTCCGAAAAATTATCATTCAGCTCAAAAAGTGAGTTTTCCGGCAACGTTACCTGCAGAATGCCGCCTATCAGCAGACTTACAGAAGAATTTTTTTCAGTCCTGATTCTGAAACCTGATGAAAATTTTTCCTGTTCATAAACCCTCTCCCACCTGTTGCCGGAAGAGAGCAGATAGACATCACCCGAAACAGACCTTACTACAGCGACCTCGGAGGCATATACCGGGCTGTTAAACAGCAGCAAGAAGAAGATTAGGCAGGCACCCCACCAAAAGACAGCAAATCCCTTTCCGCATCTGACACCTTTTGATATACTTCTATGATATCTGCAAAATTCACCGGTAATCATAAGAAACTATCCATTATACAGCCTTTTGTTCAGCTGCTTCTGTCCAGCAGTTCACGTGCGTATGCCCTGTTTTTTTCGGTAATTGTATGTCCGCCGAGCATTCTTGCAATCTCCTCAACCCTTTCTTCACCTTTTATTCTGCGAATTCTGATTGTGGTCCTCCTGTTCTGTACGACCTTCTCGACTGTAAAATGCTCCGAACCGAGAGATGCAATCTGAGGGAGGTGCGTTATACATATCACCTGTTTTTTCACAGAAAGTTCCTTTAAGAATCTCCCTACCGACTCGGCAACTGCCCCGCCAATTCCCGCATCGACCTCGTCGAATATATAAGTATCTACAACGTCCTTGCCCGACAGTGCACTCTTGAATGCCAGCATAACCCGTGAAAGCTCTCCGCCGGAGGCTATCTTCGAGAGCGGCTTAAACTCCTCTCCTACGTTCGGGGCAAATAATATTCTTGCGCGGTCGAATCCCCTCTCGCAAACCTTCTCTCTGTCATATATACCGGACGGCTTTTCGTACTGAATTTCGAATCTGATTTCTGCCCCCTTAAAGCCGAGTCTTTGCAGAATCTGTTCACACTTCGAGGCAATCTCTGCCGAAGATTTTAGCCTGACCTGATGAAGTCTCTCTGCCTTCCTGTTCAGTTCTGAAAATACAGATTCGAGTCTTTTTCTGATATCCTTTGTTACAATCTCGGAATTTTCAAGCTCCGCTATCTCCGATTCGATCTTTCTAAGCCTCGGCACAAGTTCATCGACAGATATCCTGTACTTCTCGCACAATCTCTTTATAAGATGGAGTCTGCTCTCAACCTCGTCAAGCCTTTCCGGAGAAAAATCGGTCTTTGTCAGTTTACGGGAAATAAGCTTTTCCAGTTCACTCAAAACAGCTTCGACGCCGCTAAGTTCTCCCTGAAAAGACTCGAACTCCTTTGAAATAACAGAAAGCTCCGAAATCCTCTTTCTGAGCCTCCCCAGCATAGCGGAGATACTCTCGTCCTGACCATACAGAAGGGATTCGGCATCGGCAAGCATCTGCTGAAATCTTGCACCATTTTTCAGGATATTCGATTCCTCAAGAAGTCTTTCATATTCTGCCTGCTCAATGGCTGCACCGGCAAGCTCCTGTCTCTGAAATTTCAGGAAATCGAGACGGGAATCCTTCTCCCTGACTATGGTCTCGAGTCTGTTCAGTTCGGAGAGAAGGGAGAGATACTCATCCCTGAGCAGTCTGTACTCGCCGAGAAGCTTAGTGTCTGCTGCATAGCTGTCTACTATCTCAATATGAAACTCTTCATTCAGAAGCATCTGGTGCTGATGCTGACCTGAGATATCCACCACGAGTGCCATCAGATCCCTGAGCTGGCTCAGGGTCGAAATTTCATTGTTGATATAGATTTTCGACCTTCCGGAAATATTGAGTGACCTCCGGATCAGCAGTTCCTTTCCGCCCTGTTCAAAAACACCCTCCACAATCAGTTCTTCGCTCTTGTTTCTGATGAAATCCGTATCTCCCTTTGAGCCCAGAAGGAGCGTAATTGCCTCGATAAGGATAGACTTTCCGGCACCGGTCTCACCTGTAATAACGGTAAACCCGCCGCCAAACTGTATATCCACATCGTCGATTATTGCAAAATCCTTTATCCTCAGATGAGAGAGCATCTGACTTATTTTTCGCCCCATTTGAGCTTGGTTCGGATTATATCGAAGAAATCCCTTCTTCTGGACTGCACCACCTTCACCGGGAAATTGCTCTTTTCAATTCTGACCTCATCCATACTCAGAAGTTCTATCCCTCTCTGACCGTCGAAACTCGCATACAGCGGACCAATCGCCTTGGAAATCCTTATTTTGATTCTTACCCCTGCCGGAAGTATTATCGGTCTGAAAGAAAGCATATGTGGAGAGACGGCGTTAATAATAATGCCCTCGGTCTCAGGATGAAGTATAGGTCCGTTTACCGCCATATTGTAAGCCGTTGAACCGGTAGGTGTCGCTACAATGATACCGTCTGCCTTTATCTTGCTCAGATACAGATTGTCAACCCATATATCGAAGTTGACGATAGGCGTTAGTGAATTCCGTATGATAGCCGCCTCGTTCAGCACATCTGCACAGGTGAGTGTTTTGCTATCTCTTATCACAGAACATCTCAGACGGGATTTATAGATAAACTTATATGTTTCGTTGACTATATCGCTCAGGGTCTCACGAAGTTCCTCAAGAGTAATCTCGGTGATAAAACCGAGTGACCCGCTCAGGTTTATCCCGACCACAGGCTTTTCCTTACTCAAAAGATAATCTATCGACCGGAGAAACGTCCCGTCACCGCCCGCCACAATCAGGAAATCAATTAGTCTGGCCGTCTCAGGGGTAAGTATATGCTCGTACTGAAGTTTTCTCGCCGAAGCCTCATCGAGATATGCCTTAATGTGATAATGATTAAGTTCAGAGATAATCTGATTGAATATCTGCTCTATCTGCGGATGAGTAATCTTCAGAACAATTCCTGCATAATTCATAGCCGCCATACTTACCATAAAAGATCTTTTCTGTCCAAGACAAAAAACTCATAAACGACGCCATCTTTGACATCTCTACCTGGCACCACAAAAGACCTGCCCGAATATTTTACAACAAAATCAACAAATTAGAACAATACCTGGCACTGCAACATCAAGTAAAGCTGACATTTTCAGACCCGTTCCCATCCCGTACAATGATATTCATTAAAACCAGTAAAAATTGACAATATTATATAATGATATACAATCTTTTTACCTATGAGACGGGCATTAGCAATTGTTCTCGCCGGAGGAGAAGGAAGAAGACTTTACCCTCTTACTATGACACGGGCAAAACCGGCCGTACCATTTGCCGGCAGATACAGGCTCATTGATTTTGTACTTTCCAATCTGGTAAATTCAGGGTTTTTGTGGATCAAGGTTCTCACGCAATATAAGGCCGACTCTCTTATTCAGCACATCTTCCGGACATGGAGGCTCAGCAATGTACTTGACCATTACATAGATGTCGTCCCTGCCCAGATGCGCGTAACAAAGGAGTGGTTCAAGGGCTCTGCCGATGCTATTTTTCAGAATATCGATATTATCGAAGCAGAAAAACCGGAGCATATCCTCGTCTTCGGAGCCGACCACATATACCGGATGGATATTTCAAAAATGTTTAACTACCATCTCGAAAAAGACGCAGACCTGACCATAGCAACAACAACATTTCCCCAAAACGAATTCAAAAGATACGGAATACTGGCAACCGACCCGTCCGGCAGGGTAATCAACTATGTGGAAAAGCCCGTCTCTATGGATATGATCTTCTTTGATAATCCGGTTGCCTCGATGGGAAATTTTATTTTCAAGAAAGACGTTCTTCTTAACGCAGTTATCGAAGACAGCCATGATGACCGGAGTACACACGATTTGTCCAGAGATATTATTCCACGTCTTGTCAAGACACACAAAGTCTATGCATATGATTTCAATACAAATACGGTTCCGGGTATGAATGAAAACGAACGCGGATATTTCAGAGACGTCGGAACGATAGACGGATACTTCAGCACCTCTATGGAAATGGTCTCTGTATCACCTCCCTTCTCTCTCTACAACGCCCAGTGGCCAATAAAAGCAATTTCACTGAATATGCCCCCCGCAAAGTTCGTCTTTGCTGATTTCAGCTCAGGCAGAACAGGATACGCACTTGATTCGCTGATATCAGAGGGCTGTATTATCTCGGGAAGTGTAGTAAGACGTTCGATTCTTTCGCCCTGTGTAAGAGTAAATTCATACTCCGATATAACGGAATCGGTAATATTCGACAATGTAGTCATCGGAAGACACTCAAGGATAAAAAAAGCAATAATCGACAAAGATGTATATATCCCTGAAAAGACTGTCATAGGATATGACATCGAGGCTGACAGAAGGCGGTTTTACGTATCCGAAAACGGTGTCGCAGTCATCCCGCGCGGCTATAAATTCTGAACCGATCAATACACATAATTACAACGACACAGCGGTGGACACAGCGGTGCCAGGTAGAATTAGTTCTTAATACGAACTGTTCCGTCTGTGCTATTCGAATACCCACTGTGCTGGAAATTAACTATATCGCATGTTAAAGGGTAGTTGTTCTTTTTTCAATTTCATTCAGCTCATTTGTTAGTAGTCTCTTGGTCTCGTTAATGCTGTCTTTTTTTAATGGCACGCCTAAAATCAATATTGTGTTTGTCGCTTCGTTTATGCCGTTTTTATATTGAATACTTTTTAATTCGATTTGGTCCGATGGGTAACACAGAAAACCAAATTTATAATCAGTCTTACTGAATGATGAATAAGCCATTATTTGATGTAAGTCATGTCTATGGTCTTCTTTCAGTACTTCACTTTGGTCAAACTTGTTGTATAAATTAGATTTGTATTTGGCGTCTATGAAAACCAAAACTTTCTCTTTCTGAAAAATTGCGTCTGGCTCGATATGCTTTAATTCCCAAGAGTATTGTTTAGACGTCTTTGAATGAAACTTAAAGTTTGTATAAAGGCGTCCGCCAGTTTCTTTTGCAGCTTCTTTAAAAATATGTTGAATAAATTTTTCGAATACATCTGAAAAGTCCACTCGCCAAGCTGTGCTGTCTACAAGGTTAAAGTTTAAAATCCTATTAGCCTGTTCTTTGCAGGCTTTCACAGTTGGACTATCGGAAAATCGGATTATGATTTTATTGGTTGCTTTTGGTTTATGATGATATAAACGTTCTTCAAGGAAACTCAATTTGGTTCGCAAAGTATTCTTAATTCTCTGCGGTGTATTAGCTGAAAGTAATTCACTTTTACAAATGTCAAAGACATATCTAATTTCGGAATATTCAGAATGAAATTCACTCAATACATTTGTTCTTGCTGGAAATTTTAACCTGTTTTCGACTTTGAATTCGTTGTTTATATATTTTGTCCAATTGATTTGACCAGTAGGCTGACTTGATACCTTTTCAATATTGTCAAACTTTCTCCACGGTCTCATTGTCAGTTTTTCAAGAGCTGCTATGAATTTTACGGCTTCCAAATACAATGGTGGCCTGAAATTTTTACCTGATGCCAATGGTAAACTATCAATTACTTCTGGACTAATTTCAGTACCAAGTAGGTTTAAAATTTCAATATAATCCTCAAATCTATCACGACCAGTAAATCGAGGTAATACTACAAAATCGCCAATTTGCTTTCCGGTATCAGAAGCCCTTAAAGGAATCGATCCAACAAAGCCAGATGTACGAAATGCAAGTGCGGTGTTTTGGTCTGAACCAATAATGTATGGTTGAACACCAATAAATTTAAATTGCTCAGAATTGTAATCAATAAATTTCTGGAGGTATTGCCCAATTATTCTAGGGTCTGCTTTTTTAAACCATTTTTTTTGCAAAGCAATTCCACTTAGCTGTTTTGAATGTTCAGTCAGACATGGAATTTCGCAAAAAACATCTAATGGCTTTGTCATTCGAAAAGAGATAGATTTATTCTAGTCAAAAAATAATTATTAAACTCTTCCTTAGCACTTCGCAAAAGTCCTTCTTGTAAGTATTCCTTTATCAAAGGGAATATTTCATAACGAATACGATTTTTCATTTCATCTTCTGAACTTGCAATAAAATAGCCTTGTCCAGGTTGTAAGTTAAGCTCTTCACTTGTGGCATACCACTCAAATATTTCTTGAATTCTTAGAAAATCTTCTTCGTAAAATTTATTAGGTTCTTTAACTTCAATTACTTTAGGTTTTAAAGTATACCAAGCAAAACGTCTTCTTAGAGCAAAGTCAACAACGGCCAAACTCCTGTCGGCTGTGTTCATTGTTGCAATGACAAAGAAGTTGTTAGGCAGTTTATTTACTTTGAAATTGGGAGCAATTTCAATTTCAACATTTGAGACATCCATTTTATGTTCAAATAGGTAAAAAACAGGTCCTAATACATTGGAGAGATTGGCTCTATTTATTTCGTCAATAATTAGGATGACTTTTTCATTGCTATGGTCAACGGCATATGTTAAGGCCTCTGTGAAACTGCCCAAATTTTCTTTGTATCTCAGTTCTTTGTTTTCTGTATCAGGTCTGATACCGTAGATGAAATCGGAGTAGCTTGTCTCTGCGTGAAATTGAGTGAAGAAAGTTTTTGCCCCCATTTTATCTGCAACATTTTTTGCAGTCCTTGTTTTTCCAGTTCCAAGAGGTCCTTGAAGAACTATATACTTTCTTTCGTTTAAGAGATTTTTTACTTCTTCTGCTTCATCAATTGAAAAAATTTATAATCGATATTATTTAAAAGTCAATGAAAAACCAAATCCTGCCTGGAAATACCCCAAAATTTTTCATAAATCCTCCGTAAAACTAAATCTTAGCTGGTTTTTATTCACTTTTTTCTCTTTACTAAGCATCTGCTTTATCCTTTTCATAATGATTTTAAGTACTTCAGATAATCCGTCCCCAAG
>DYEF01000101.1 GCA_020725805.1 Bdellovibrio sp. | reverse complement strand
TGTTAATAAATGAGGCAACGACCATCGTTGACCTCTAATAAATGAATGTGGCATTTGACCACAAAAAAATATGGAGGACAACCCACCTTTCATAAATACAGGTACAAAAACATACAAAACATAAAAGGCTAACAAAATATTCAGAATCAGGTTTTCGACATCAATTTACTTATATAAATTCAGTCTCAGAAATACAACTTTCATAAAAATTTTATCAAGCTTTCTGATTCTTACAATATTCAAAGTTTTTTAATAGTTAGTAGTTAATAAAAAGATATTGAAAAAATGTAATATATTTCGTATTAAATATTTCTGAGGAGAAATGTATGGGTTTCAGATGCGGAATAGTAGGATTGCCAAATGTGGGAAAATCGACTCTGTTCAATGCCCTTACCAAAAGCAATGTACCGGCAGAAAATTATCCGTTTTGCACGGTAGAACCAAACGTAGGGATTGTAACTGTCCCTGATGAAAGGCTGAAGAATATTACCAGATTACTGAAACCCGAAAAAATCACATATAACACACTTGAATTTGTAGATATTGCCGGACTTGTAAAAGGGGCCTCAAAGGGAGAAGGTCTCGGCAATAAATTTCTCTCCCACATCAGAGAAGTCGATGCCATATGTCACATTGTAAGAGGTTTTGAAGATGACAGAATAGTAAATGTAAATCCTGATACCGATCCGGTAAGAGATGCCGAAATAATCAATACCGAACTTATACTCGCAGACCTTGAAACAATAAACCGCAGAATCGAGAAAGTCAGGAATGCCGCTAAAACCGGTGAGAAAGAGGCCACTCACGAAATGGAGATGCTTAATGAGATAGAAAAGTGCCTCAGCGAAGGAATCCTTCTTGCAGATTCGAAACTTCCGAAAGAGATAAAACAATATGCCCGGCAGTCCTTTCTTTTAACTATCAAACCAATGTTTTATGTGCTGAATATTTCGGATTCAAAACAGAATCAGTCGGTTATATCTTCATTCGAAAACTTCATAAGCCGTAATAACGCAAAATATGTAAAAATCGCATGCAGGTTTGAGGCCGACCTTCTCGAGTTTGACGAAAAGGAAAAGATTCAGATGTTGCGTGAGGCAGGATTCGAGGAAAGTGCACTATCGAAGATCATCAAAACAGGTTATGAAATTCTTGACCTTCTGACATTCTATACAGTAGTCGGTACCGAAACAAGGGCATGGTCCATAAGAGCCGGCAGCAAAATTATTGATGCGGCAGCAAAGATACATTCGGATATGGCAAAGGGATTTATCAAAGGAGAGGTAATTCATTACTACGATTTTATGGATTGTCACGGGGAGGAAGGTGCGGCAAAAAAGGGAAGAATACTTATTGTTGGAAGAGACTATGTCGTACAGGACGGAGATATAATACGCATCAGATTCAATGTATAGGAGTTTCAGATGAGAATAGATGCAAGGGCAAATGACCAGCTAAGAAAGATAGAGATCGAAACAGATATCAACAAATATGCAGAGGGTTCACTTATCATCTCCTTTGGTGATACACGAGTCCTGATAACTGTTTCACTCGAAGAGAAACTTCCGCAATGGCTGACCGGAAAGGACTCGGGCTGGATTACAGCCGAATACAATATGCTTCCAAGGGCAAATCAGAAACGTTCGCCGCGCGATTCTGTACTGAAATCAGGAAGAACTCACGAAATCCAGAGGCTTATCGGAAGGTCGATCCGTGCAGTAACCGACCTTGTTTCACTAAAAGACAAATCCATAATTATCGACTGCGATGTCCTGCAGGCAGACGGTGGTACACGCACCTGTGCAATTACGGGCGCCTTCATTGCCGTCCAGCACGCACTCAAGAGACTCTACAATATGGGAGTGATACCTTCAATGCCAATAAAAGAGCAGGTCGCTGCCGTATCCGCGGGTATAGTAAACGGCGAACCACTTCTCGACCTCAATTATTACGAAGATTCGAATGCAGAGCTCGACCTGAATCTGGTTATGACAGAAAACCTGAAGATTGTCGAACTTCAGTGCACGTCAGAAAAGAGGGCAATTACAAAAGATGAGTTCGACAGACTCTTTTTACTTGCCCAGAAAGGAATTCTGGGTATAATAAAAATGCAAAAAGGTTTTCTTATTTAGTTGATTATATGGATTATTCAAACAGACGAAAGGATGAAAGAGTAAAATATCCCCTTCTGATAAGGCTAAGTACTGATTCTACTGACGTAAAAAAGGATTTTGCGGTAAATATTTCGAAGGGCGGATGCTTTGTTCATACACATAACCCGCCGGAAGTCGGACAGACAATAAAATTCGAGATACTGAAGAATACAGGAGAAATTCTCTTCTCGGGCGAAGGGACAGTTGTATGGAAGAAGACGGAAAGCGACGACAAAAAGGAACACGGATGCGGTATCAGATTTACAAAACTTTCTCCGCAGGCAGCCCGTCTTATAGAGGAGATTGTCGCACAGGAAATCGAGAGGTCGGGAGCAATAAAGGAATATAAGGAAGGGAGAGACATAGAACCATCCAAACCGGCAGAGACCCCGGCAATAAAAAAATCACGCAAGATAATCGGAATCGACTTAGGTACAACATTCTCCTGCGTTTCAACTGTGGTAAACAATAAACCTGTTGTCATTCCTTCGAGGCAGGGATACAGGACTGTCCCGTCCATTGTTGCAATCAATGAAAAAGGTAAATTACTAGTTGGCAACCCTGCGCGGGAGCAGCTTCTTATCAATCCAAGAAACACTGTCTACGGTGCAAAGAGACTTATTGGCAGAAAATACAAATCCAAAATAGTACAGGACATAAAGAGCAGATTCTCATACGAAATTCTGGAAGGGGAAAATGAAAACTGTATCGTCAGTATCGCGGACACAAAATTTACGCTTGAGGAGATATCCTCCTTCATCCTGAAAGAACTCAAGGAGATTGCAGAGACATATTTTGCGGAAGAGGTAAACCGCGCTGTCATAACGGTTCCTGCATATTACAATGAATCCCAGAGGCAGGCGGTCAAAGAGGCCGGAAGACTCGCCGGACTGGAAGTGGAGCGGATACTGAATGAACCAACCGCGGCTGCAATAGCGTTTGGCTTCTATAAAGGGATGAAGAAGAGGATAATGGTCTATGACCTCGGCGGCGGCACTTTCGACGTTTCAATTATGGATATTCACGACAATGTCTTCGAGGTCCTCTCTACAGGTGGTGATACATTTTTGGGTGGTGTCGATTTTGACAACCGTATTGTCAACTACATAGTAGACGAATTCAATAAGCAATACGGAGTAGACCTCTCAAAAGATATGGTGATAATGCAGAGGCTCTTATTTGCGGCAGAAAACGCAAAAATAGAACTATCCTCGGCACAGGAAAAGGCGGTCCATATCCCGTTTGTTTCTCTTATAAACGGAAAGGCAGTAGACATAAGACAATCGATAACCCGTCAGAAGGTAGAAGAGCTGACATCAGACCTTGTGGACAGGACGATTATAGTCTGTGAAGAGGTACTCAACGCAAAGAATATCGACATAAAGAGTATCGACGAGATACTCCTTGTTGGCGGCCAGAGCCGGATGCCTCTTGTCAAAAAGAAGATTGTGGAATACTTTGGTAAAGAACCTCATAAGGGAGTTCATCCGGATGAGGCAGTAGGTATTGGTGCAGCACTTCTGGCAGACTCGATACTGAAAAACGAAAACGTGCTGCTCATTGATGTCCTTCCGATGTCGGTAGGGATATCACTTGACGGCAAAAAATACCTGAAGGTAATTCCGCGTAATTCACAGCTCCCCACAGAGCGTTCGATAACTCTTTTGAACCCCGCCGATTTCGTAAAGGAGATGACACTCGGCATCTATCAGGGAGAATCCCCTTTCATCGAGGCAAACGAGATCGTAGGCGAACTTACCATATTCAATATTCCTCAGGTCCCCAAAGGCAAGGCCCGCATAAACGTAAAATTTTCGGTTGACCCGGAATCAATCTTTAAGATACAGGCAGTCGACCTTGAGAGCGGAGAGAGTCTCCCCGTAAGATTTATCAACTTTACAAACCGCAAGGATCTTATCAAAGTCAGATTAGAAGATTCACCGGGAGATGCCGGGCCTCCCAGAAAATCAGACAAAACCGATACAAGAACTGAAAAAGGCCCTAAAAAGAACGGATTTATGAGCTGGCTGAAGGGTCTCTTTTCAAGATAATCATATAATCAGCAATCATCATTTTGCGTATGCTTTGGGTGCCGGGCATGCTTCTAACCCGTTGAAATCATTGGCAAATAATTAATCCACTATTATAAGGTGCCAGGTAGAGCCATAGCGCCATAGCAGATAGGCAATAAAAACTATAGAATATAGACCTTACGTTAAACCACAAAAAATTACAGATTAAGCTGTTAATAAAGGGATAGTATAGTAAGGTAAAATAGAATCCGGACTTGCATCAATCAATATAACTGCAGCTACAACCTGATGCTGATTTGATGGACTCCTGAAGTGCCTCTTCGTCAGTATTCCCGTCCGGATTTTCGCCGTCCTTCAATTTAAAGTATACAGTAACCGGTGTATCGTAATTCATAACAATATTGCAGGCCTGACTCTTTCCGCAACTGCCGATATTCCATCCCTCAAATGTGCTCGAAGATCTGGGATTTGCGATCAGCTGAACCGTACTGCCTTTTACAAACCATCCCGAACAATCGCCACTGCAGTTGAGTCCTGCCGGATTACTGACTACACCCCCCTCTCCGCCGCCCGAATATTTAACCGAGAGCTTAACATACTCCTTATTCTGGCTCTGCTTCTTGAATATTGCGGATATACCGTGATTTGCAGAGACGTTACTGAATGTATAATTGCTTACTGCCCCGACAGAATTCCCATCCACTATAACGTTGTCGATTATGTAGCCGCTGTCAGGAATCATTGTAAATGTCTGAGATGCACCCCTTCTCACAACGATCGAACCTTCGGGCTGAATTCTCCCCCCCTCTGATGCCGAAGCGATTATCGTATATGTAGGAATCGTATTCGAAACAAACTTTGCATAAATGGTATGGTTTGCCGTTACGTTACTGAACACATACTTCGTTACTGCCCCTACTGTCTGATTGTCAACAAGTACATCCTCGACCGAATATCCGTTGTCGGGGGTAATATCAAATGCCTGCGAACCCTTCTCCGGCACATTTATATTCCCTGAAGGAGTAATCTTTCCGTTTGGACCTGCCGATGCGGTAATTGTATATGTTTTAACGGTCGCCTTGTCAAAATTGGCAGTAATTGACAACGGCTCCATTACTGTAAACTTTAGAGGATTTGTTGAACTCTGAATATCGCCACTCCAGTTTTTAAACTGATAACCCGTATTGGGAAGTGCGGAGAAGGTAACACTCGTCCAGTAATCATTCCAGCAGCCCGAAGAACAGTCCGGCTCAACCCTCCCATAGGCAGAATTATTTACTGATGTCTTGAAGAGATACTGCAGCTTGTAACTCCAGAGTATCGAAGAGTCTGTGGAAGGAATTACGACATTGTCATTTATACCTTTCCCGTCAGACCTGCTATCAAACAAATATCTTGTCTTACCATCAGATTCCGTAAAAACATTATTGATGCTTACCGTATGAGAAGAACCGGAGGGCAGACTGTATATCACCGGTGTCGTTATTGAGTAACCATCGAATTTGATGGATTTCCCGCCCGGGTCCGTTGCAAGCATAGTCTGCACATAATTGGTTGCAGTTACATTTCCGTATGCAACAGCAGAGTATCCGAAATCACTGTAACCGGTCACTTCGGAATAGGCAATTCTGAAATATCCGCTCTCGCCCCATGCAGTTGAAAAAGAGTTTTTGACTATAAAACAGCTCTGGGAATCATCCCATCCGACAATAAGAACCGCATGTGCCCCTGTCTGCGATCCTGTCTTATGTGTATAAACCCCGCTCTGATAATACTCAAAATCCTCATAGACCATCATTGCAACCGGAATTGGTCCGTAATTGTAAACTGCCTCCTTAAGAGCGGTAACAGACTGACTGACCATCTGATATGATGAAATCTTATAGACATAGGTCCCGTAGAACTTGCAGGCATAGGAGCAGGAAGAATCAGATGCCCTGTAAGGATAGCAGGATTCATCGTACGTACCTGAGTTTTTTAGAAAATTGGCTGCCGAATCCAGATAACCGCCGTTACAACCGCCTCCGAAGCTGTTACAGGAAACCAGTATCTGCTCAGAGAGGTCAAGCAGATTATTAAACGCCTTCTGGGTCTGAATAAGATATTTGGACTCAATTGCGCCAACGGATGCGAATGCCCAGCAGGCACCGCAATCCTCCTGATACTTAACAGGTGTAACATAATTCTTGCCGTCTTTATTTCTCCAGTCGAATTTTGAAGGAACTACACCAAGTCCACCCTTAAAGACGTCAGGTCCATCTACGGTCCTTCTGAATTCATTGGCAAACAGCCTCCTCTTCACATCCTCCGGCAGTTTTGTAATATTGTTTTCACCGGCAGTCCAGCCGGCATTTGTCTCCTTTAGAATTTTCTGCAATTCATTCAAGGTAAGACCACCCGCATAAATTGTATTTGAAAACAAAACAATTAAAACAGATACTATCAGGGTTTTCATACAACCTCCCAAGGCCATAAGGCCTTCTGGCTATATACTATACACAACATCTGTTATCAAATCCATTGTAAAAAACTTTAAATATGCTTGATAAAAATGTCATATAAAGATGCCTGCCAAAAATCTGGAACGCAATTTGATGTCATTATTAAAATCATGCTTTCTTTTTGGAGGTGTATGCTTTATGCCAAGACCTATCAGATTATCTGCACCAAATACCGTATTCCACATATACATCCGTTGCAATAACT
>DYEF01000100.1 GCA_020725805.1 Bdellovibrio sp. | reverse complement strand
ATCCGATGGCTTTCTCTTCGTTGGAAACTGCCAGTCCAAATATTCTGGTGACTCTGCTAAACTATCGCTGTATATTATTATTCCCTTTACTCTCTTACCACCATTTACATCTCTCTCATTAAGTATCGTCGCTATTCCTGCCTCTATCATATCTATCTACTCTTGATAAACTTTTATCTCTCTTTTTTATTCGAACAGCCTGTCATCTCTAACAATATTATCCCACAAAACAGGATAAAAATCCAATAAATCTCCTTTTTCATATCTCCCTCCTATGAATTTATTCTTTCTGTTTTCTGAGTAAACTACACGATAGATAGATAGATAGATAGATAGATAGGTGTGTGAACTAAATTTTACAACCCCAAACAAACAATCCCACTTTTGATGAGGTTTACAAAAGAAAAAATTTTTATTCCTCTCTGGAAATGCCAATAAGTTTTAATAAACTTTTAGCAAAGCTCTCAACTTAAAACTTCATCCCTCTCGCCTTCAGCTCTACATCGCTTCGGTACACTCAATGACTCAGCGACCTTAGTATTAAAAGGACATTGAGTAGACGAAACCGTATCGAAATGTCCATCTTGGCGGCGGCTTCGATAAGCTAACGCTACTCAGCCACCTTAATACGCCTTCAGCGCATCAGCACTAAATTGCCTGTGAACTTTGGACCAACTATCTGCAGTTCCAAACTCTCCTAAATAATCGTATACACTCCATAAGGAAAGCATACACCTCCAAATATTAATTTTTTTCAGAATTGACTAACAGCCAAACAGACTAATTTTTATGTTGTATTTGTGCAATTATTCATCTATTTATGCCTCTGATATTTTAGTTTTCACAACTTTTCTGTGAGGTTAATATGACAGAAGCAATAGTAAAATCGCTCAGAGATTCACCGAAGGCAAGATGGGGGGCGCTGGCAATCGTCTCTGTGACAATGTTCTGCGGATATTTCTTTGCGGATGTTATGGCACCGCTCAAACCGCTTCTCGAAAAACAGATCGGCTGGACAAGCAGCGAATACGGATTTTTCACAAGCGCCTACGGATGGTTCAATGTGTTCCTGCTGATGCTCATTATCGGCGGAATAATCCTTGATAAGATGGGTATCAGATTTACGGGAACTACGGCCGCCGCAATAATGGCTGCAGGTGCATTCCTAAAATATTTCGCCATCAACTCCTCATTCGGACCGGATAGCACAATGTTCGGATGGAAGACACAGGTTATGCTTGCAGCAATCGGCTATGCAATCTTCGGAGTCGGTGTTGAAATCGCCGGAATCACTGTATCGAAGGCAATAGTAAAATGGTTTAAGGGTAAAGAAATGGCTCTGGCAATGGGACTTCAGCTCGCTGTTGCCAGACTCGGAACTATGCTTGCCCTACAGATCAGTGCCCCGATGGCAGAGCATTTCAGGAATGTTGCCACACCGGTATTACTCGGTTTTGTAATGCTCTGTATAGGACTTATTACATTCATTGTTTACACATTTATGGATAAAAGACTTGACCTTTCGGAGAAGGAGGCCGCCGCATTAGAGAACAAATCAGAAGAGGAATCCTTCAGACTCTCTGATATCAAGGAGATTCTGTCAAACAAGGGATTCTGGTATATTGCGATGCTCTGCGTCCTCTTCTACTCCGCTGTATTCCCATTTCTGAAATATGCAAATGACCTGATGGTTCAGAAATATGGTGTGGAACCGACGCTTGCCGGTCTGATTCCCAGTCTGATACCTTTCGGAAATATCTTTATGACGCCTTTCTTTGGCAGAATGGTCGATAAGAAAGGTAAGGCGGCATCGATAATGTTTTTAGGTTCTTCAATGCTCATAGTAGTTCACCTCCTCTTTGCCATTCCGGCAATCAATCACTGGATTTTTGCCCTCTTCCTTATGATAATACTCGGAGTTGCATTCTCACTCGTCCCGTCGGCAATGTGGCCGTCCGTCCCCAAACTTATCCCCGAAAGACAGCTCGGAACTGCCTATGCCCTTATTTTTTACATTCAGAACTGGGGTCTTATGGGGGTCCCTGCCCTGATCGGATGGATACTCGACAGTTTCTGTACCGTATCGAGGACGCAGCTCGAGGATGGCTCATTTCAGGTAGTCTACAATTACACTATCCCGATGCTGACATTTGCCGTATTCGGGTTACTCGGACTATTCTTTGCCTTTTTACTGAAAAGGGAAGATAAAATCAAAAACTACGGTCTTGAACAGCCCTCGGGTGTGAAGTCCTGAACCATCGAAACCCATCAGGAACAGATTCCGGAATCACCGGTATAGAATGCGTATAAAGGTGCCAGGCATATTTTAACCCTTTGAAATATTTGTATAATTTGGCAAATCATACGAAGCGGTGCCAGGTAGAAATAAAAAAGAACTTGACATCAGGTGTAAACAGTATTAATTAGAAAACTTGTGAAACTAAATAAGTTTTACAAAATTCAGGACAGCCGGAAATACGATGAACTGCGCGAGCAGATTCTGAGATATTCGATCGATTTATTTTTGAAAAACGGATATAAAAACGTCAATCTGGACAATATTTCAAGAGAACTCAGAATTTCGAAAAGAACTATTTATACAATCTTTGAGTCCAAAAAGGAGCTTTTCAGGGAAGTCTCTTTATCTGTCTTTCTCGGACTTGTCGATATAGCTGTACCGATATTCAACAGACCGGATTATACGCCTTTCGAAAAGATTACCGAAATTGTGAAAAATTTCCTGCCTCAACTCTCAAAAATACCACCCTCTTTCTTAAATGACATCAGGTTGTATCTCCCGGATATGTATCAGGACTTTCTCTCTTTCAGGGAATTTATGCTTTTGAGATACCAAGAGATAATCAATTCTGCACAGTCAGGAGGTTTTGTAAGGAAAGACATAAACAAAGATATTCTGATGGATATTCTCCTGCTTTCGGCCAATAACATACTGATTCCAGAATATCTTATATCGCACAATATTTCACCCGGAGAGGGGATAACATATATTTTAAGAATCCTGCTTTTAGGTATTCTGAGTGAAGAAACCAGAAAACAGATAGGGGAAATCAAAAATGATTAATCAAAAAATCCTGATTTTGCTACTTTTCCTTATTTTTTTCACCGAATGCAGAAAAGAGAATCCCGATATTATTTCGGCCTCAGGGGTTCTTGATTCGACACAGGTAAGAATATCATCCAGAATCGGAGGGAAAATAATCAAAACATATGCGGATGAAGGGATGAAGGTCAGAAAAGGAGATATACTCTTCGAGACCGACTGTACCGAACTGAAGCTGCAGCTTATGCAGACCGAGACGAATCTTCTGATTGCAAAGAATCAGTACTCTCTTACAGTCAAAGGTGCAAGGAAAGAGGATATCGAACAGGTAAAATATTCTACTGATATTTTAGAAACCAATCTTCTGATTGCCAGAAACGACTACGAGAGGGCAAAAAGGCTTTTCGAGGCGAATGCAATAAGTCAGAAAATGCTGGAAGATGCACAGTTCAAGGTAAAGATAATAGAAAAACAGATTGAGGCATCAAGACAGAACTATCAGAAGATCAAGAATATCTCGAGAGCCGAGGAGATAGAGGCGGCAAGATTAAGGGTCGAATCCTCGAAAATAGCGACTGATATATTAAAGGAGCGGATATCGGACTGCAACGTTACCTCTCCCTTAGACGGAACCATTACAAGAAAGATATTCAGCGAGGGTGAACTCATTAATCCCGGAATCCCTGTATTTCTGGTGACTGACACATCGAAAATCTATCTCAAAATCTATCTGCCGGAAAAGGATATACTCAAAATCAAAACAGGTGACAGAGCAGCCATAAAGACCGACATCGGCACAAAAGAAATCTACGGGACCGTAACATACATATCCGAGGAAGCTGAGTTTACTCCCAAAACTATACAGACAAAGGACGAAAGGACAAAACTCGTCTTTATGGTCAAACTCGAGATTCAGAACAATGACCAGATACTGAAACCCGGCCTGCCGGCAGACGCAATTTTCAGGATTACACAGAAATGATAACATTAAAGAACATCAAAAAGACCTATGCCAGCAAAAAAGGGAGTGAATTCACACTGAATATAGATTCATTATCCGTAAATAAGGGAGAATATGTATCCCTGATCGGTCCTGACGGTGCCGGCAAGAGTACCCTCATTAAAATCATCTGCGGTCTGACACCCTTTGACTCGGGAGAAGTAACGGTTGCCGGATTCAGGCTTCCGGAAGAATTTAATACTGTCCGCCTCAGGATAGGATATCTCTCCCAGACCTTTACCCTGTACAGAAATCTCTCTGTGTACGAAAATGTCGATTACTTTGCATCTCTTTTCGAAGTCAAAGAGAAAAGAGAGAAAATAACAGAATTGCTCGGGGCAACAGGTCTTATACAGTTTAAGGACAGGTTATCAAAAGACCTCTCGGGGGGTATGAAACAGAAGCTTTCGATCGCCTGTGCACTCGTAAGGTCACCCGAACTGCTCATTCTGGACGAACCTACAACCGGCGTAGACCCCCGCTCAAGAAGAGAGATCTTCAGAATCATAGAGGAGAGATTATTTCAGAAAATGACAGTATTATTCAGTACATCATATATGGACGAGGCAGAGAGGGCGGAGAGAGTCATTATGCTCAGTCAGGGGAAAGTCATAGGAGACTATAAGACGCAGGATATTATGCAGAAAGAGGGCTATAAATCCGTAGAAGAATTCTATATCAGCAGAATAAACAGGTAATTATGGATATCATTACTCTCGAATCAGTATCAAAGAAATTCGGTGATTTTACCGCCGTTGACAATATCTCAGTAGGGCTGAAACCTTTTACCATAAACGGGTTTCTGGGGCCAAACGGAGCAGGCAAAACCACAACGATAAAGATGACCTGCGGACTCTTAAGACCAAGCTCAGGCAAGATAACTGTCGAAAATACGGATGTCGTAAAAAATCCCGAAGAGGCAAGGGCGAAAATAGGGTATATGTCTCAGAATTTTTCACTGTATCCAGACCTGACTGTAAGGGAGAATATTTTCTTTTTTGCCGACCTGTACAAAATAGAGAAGAAAATCAGAGACGAACGTTTTCATCTCCTGAGCGAAGAACTCAATCTCAGGGATTATCAGGATAATCTGACAGGTGAACTTCCACTTGGGATAAGACAACGTGTCGCTCTGGCAGCAGCCACGCTTCACTATCCTGTCCTTCTCTTTCTCGATGAACCCACGAGCGGTGTTGACCCCTTGTCAAGGACTCAGTTTTTTGACTTTATCAGGAAATATGTAAAGAGCCACGGTGCTACGGCAGTAATCTCAACACACTATCTGGCAGAGGCGACCTTTTGCGATGAAATATTCCTCTTCAAGCAAGGCAGAATAATACTCAGAGGGAATCCCAAAGAGATAATCGGCAATTTCAGATATAACGTATTCGAAACAATAAGAGATAAGAACGAAGAGAGAATACTCTCTTTACCCGCTCATCTGAATGGGATAGCGGAGGTCTACATATTCGGAAAGTATTTAAGAATAATTGCCGAAAAGCATATAAGTTGCGGCCGGATTGCGGAGGCGGCAGACATCGACAGCAGGGGGATAACTCAGATATCCCCGGCATTCGAGGATATTTATATCAGTCTTACAAATGATTAGAAAGATTTTGCCATTTATCAGGAAGGAATTTATCGAGATATACCGCGACAGACTCAGCCTCACTACCCTTCTTTTCCTGCCTTCACTTCTTCTCTTCATATACGGATACGCCATTTCGCTTGATATAAAGGAAATAAAAATCAGTATCTGTGACTACGACAGGTCAGAACTCACAAACGACCTTATAAAAAGTTTTACATCCGGCGGTTATTTCAGAATAGTCGCCATAAGGGAGTCAGAGAATCTGGTTGAGTCAGATATAAGAAATTCCGTAGCTCAGGCGGGCATTATCTTCTATCCCTCGGCCCAGAAAAATCTGGTAAGGAATAATTCAACATCAGTCCAGATAATAGTTGATGGTTCCAATGCACAGTCTTCGCAGTATACCCTGAATTATCTGACCGGTCTTCTGGAAAAGTTTTCACAAGGGCTCATCAAGGAACAAATTCTGAAAAAGGAAAGCACACCCTTTACTCCCCGCCTTCTACTCAGCGAACGAATCCTTTTCAACCCGCTTCTTAAGAGTCCTCTCTACCTGATTCCCGGCCTTATTGCATTTGTCATAATGATCTCTGGTGCCATATCGACAACAATCTCAATCGTCAGGGAGAAGGAGAACAAAACAACGGAACAGCTCGTCCTCTGTCCCGTCAGCCCGCTTTCCCTGATCATCGGGAAGCTTACACCATATTTTCTTATATCCTCAATCTCCTCTGCTGTAATGATTTTGCTGTCGATATTACTGTTCGAACTTCCTATAAAAGGTTCTCCGGTTTATCTGTCCTATTCAGTGCTGATTTTTCTGTTGTGCGCCCTCGGTTTCGGAATGCTGATATCGACCATATCCTCATCCCAGCAGACAGCCTTTACAATCGCTGTCTTCTCAACTCTTCTCCCGACTATCATCCTCTCGGGATTCGTATTTCCTATAAACAATATGCCGAAGCTCATTCAGCTGATTACATACATTGTCCCTGCAAGATATTTTATCAGCATTATAAGAGGAATTCTTTTGAAGGGGTCAAATCCGTCCGACCTCGCATGGGAGACAATTATGCTGACGATGTATGCTGTATTTATCATTGCGGTCTCGGTTGTCAGAATCAAAAAGAAAGGGCTCATCTGATGAGAACAATAATCTCTTTCGTCATCAAGGAGCTGAAACAGCTGAGACGGGATAAAAGACTCCTCCCGCTCCTTGTTGTCGCACCCATATTGCAGTTACTGGTACTTGGTTATGCAGCCACCTTCGACATCAGAAATATCGAGCTTGCCGTCTGTGATCTTGACAGAAGTTCATCCTCAAGATCACTTATCGAGAAATTTACAGGCAGTTCATATTTCATTCCGGCTTATTATATAGACAGCCCGGATAAGATAGATCCGCTCTTTAAATCACAGAAAATCAAATCGGCAATCGTTATTCCCTATGGCTTCGAAAAGAACCTGTATGCACGGAAGACATCCGTAATCCAGTTTCTGACTGACGGAACTGAGGGAACCTCGGGGAATGTATCACTGATGTATGCAAGAGCCATTATAAACAGATATACCGGCAGTCTCAACTCACAACAGGTATTAAACATACCTGAAATCAGATACGAACTCAGAATTTGGCACAATCAGGATCTAAAAAGTTCAAATTTTATGGTTCCGGCCATCTTTGCAATTCTGCTCTCAATTATTGCAATGCTCATCCCTTCCATGGCTCTTGTAAAGGAGAAGGAGACGGGAACGATTGAACAGCTCTTCGTAACACCTGTAAAGCCATATCAGATAATACTCGGAAAGATGACGACATTTATGATGATAGCAATAGCCGATGTAATCATAGTAACACTGATTGCAGTCTTCTGGTTCGATGTGCCGTTTAGGGGAAGTATTCCGGATTTCTTTATTGCAATATTTCTGTTCCTCTTTTCAACGCTCGGAATCGCAACATTCTTCTCGTCAGTTACAAACTCCCAGCAACAGGCAATGATGTCAGTAATGTTTCTCTTCTTTCTTCCTTCGATGCTTCTCTCGGGATTTATCTTTCCTGTCGAGAATATTCCGTATTCAATCAGATGGTTTTCCTATATACTGCCACTTACTTACTTCATCGAAATTCTGAGGAGTCTCTTTCTGAGGGGTAACACAATTTCAGAACTATACTTGCAGTATACTATGCTTGCAATAATAGGAGTATCCATCTTTACCTTCAGCCTCTTAAAATTCAAAAAGAATATAAATTAACACACAGGTTCATTGAAATCCCAAATAAAATACACGTCTGGTCTTCCAGTTACCTATTTAATCGAAATAATTTAAAATCACTTATTTCAGGCTACTTTATATTGAACGGGAACTCGATCGGAATCGGAGGCCCGGCAAATTTCGGGAACGAAAAATCCGTCACCACAGATGAAATGCAGGTCCCTATGTATGTCCCCTTAAACTGCGGGGTCTTTATCTGAACATTCTTGGTCTTGCCGTTGGGCTGAATCTCCCACCCTATAATAAGTTTGCCCTTGACAGATGCATCTCTCTGAGCCTGCTCCGCCATACAGGTCTTTATTCTTCCGATATTTGCCTTAACAACCTCGAGAATCTGCTCCTGAGTAAGGGTCTTGGGTAATCCGCCGGAACTGCCCTTGGAGCCCTGGTCCCCTTCAAAATCAAGAAGCGGGTCAGCCCCTTTTGATTTCTTCTTTGGCGGTGGTTCCTCTTCCTTGGCTGCAACCTCTTCTTTCTTGGGCTTCTTCTCCTCCTTGGGCGGAGGCGGAGGCATCTCTTCTTCCTCTTTTTTGACAACCTTCTTAGAGGTCTGTTTCTCCTGTTTTTCTTCCTTCATTGCAACCTTCTGCTTCTGGACCTCTTTCTTGGGCTCTGTACTCTCCTTTTTCAGTTCTTCTGTCTTTGCCTGCTCCTCTTTCTTGGGCTCCTCCTGTTTTACAGGTTCTTCCTTTTTGGGAGGTTCCTGCTGCTGTACCTGCTGTACGGGCTGCTGCTGAGGTTGTTGCTGAGGCTGTTGCTGTTGCGGTTGCGGTTGCTGCTGAACAGCCTGATTATTCGGATTAACCTTTTCTCCCGAGAGTTTAGTATACAATACATAACCCAGAACCGCACCGATAACCAGAACCGCTCCAAGAACTGCAACCAGAATCGGCACAAACCTGCTCTTCTCGGCCTTCTGGGGCGGCTGTGAATAAATGTTGGGATAAGCCTGCGGGTATGGAGACTGATAGGCAGGTGTGTTAATAATTACGGGCTGTTCCACTGCTACCGGCGGAGTCGATACCGTCTGCGGTATAACCGGTGAAGGGGCTATTGGTTCCTGAGGTTTATCGAACGGTAATACCGGTGATTCAGAAGGCGGAGAAATACTGATACCGGAATCCTGCTTTGATGTAATGGGAATATCTGTTGAAAACCCTCTCTGCATAGATTCCATCTCATCCTGAACAAGTGATGCGAGCGCCTCGCCGGCTGCCGGTTTCCAGTCAAGCGGAGCCTCTTCCTCCTTCCGGGATTTCAGTTCCTCTTCCTGTTTTGTAAGCTCATCAAGCGACGGGAATGCCGAAGATTCGGATGACGGCTGAGTCTCCTGAGGCTGCTCCTGTCTGGGCTCGGGTCTGAATTCCCTTACCGCCGGCTGCTCTTCCACCCTGCTCTCCTGTGCGGGCGGAACCAGATGGGATAGTTCCGGGACATACATAAGCGGCTGCCATCCTGCCATTCCCGCTTTCCATACAAGAGTCGTGGAATTTATCTCTCCGCGACCCCATTTCTCCTCGACTTCATTCATCGAAAGAGGGCCAACCTGCATCTGACCAATGGCCACATACCACTCACCCCTCGACTTTGGTGCCACATAAGGCTGCGCTGCCTGTGCATAGTAGTTCTGGACAGAACTATCGGTACGCGGCTCTTCGCTCCTGACATCATCATCCCCGACCATCTGTTTAAGCTGATCAGTCGATACGACTCTTGTCGCTTCCCTGCTGATATCCTCCTCCTCCGGTGTATCCTGAAACATTTCATTTACCCTCTGTTCAACATCATCTCCGGTACCGGCATCCTCTGACTGACTACTGCTCTCATATACAGATGTCAGTCTGTCGTCTGCCGATTCCTGACTCTCCGAGGAATAATCCTGATAGGCTGCCGATGATTCCGATTCAGCAGCGGAACTTTCCTGCTGACTCTCTTCCGGACTATACCCGCTCTCTTCCTGTGATACAGTCTGGGAGTGCTCATTTATAAGGCTCTTGAAGATTCCTGCGGCCTGCTCCTGTGATACCACACGGGTGGAGTCTACCGGAGATTCACCATCTTCCGCAAAAGGAGACCTCTGAACAACGGTTGCCTCATTCTGAAAAGCCTCCTGACCTGACGAATCGTCTTCGGGCGGTTTTACAGTAATGATATTTCCGCACTTCTTGCATTTTACCTTAGCCCCTTTGGCAGGAATCCTGTCATCACTGATTTTATACTGTGCATTGCAATTGTTACAGGTAAAAATCATATAATAACTCCTGGCTTAGTTATATACCAATATTGAAATGATAAATCAAATTTTTTGCACATCAGCATCATACCGACACACTCAATCCCAGTTTCTCCCTGAGGTCCATATACTCCTCGGACATATAATAGATTACGATTTCCCTCAGAAGCGTTCTCGGCGGAATCCTGTAAAGCCTGAACGGAATCTTCTGAATCATGGAAAGTGCAAATTCAAAGTCCTGTGTTATGGCAACACCCGCCCTTATCGAGGAGAGTTCCGCCCCCTCCTTGAAGTCCTCCATCCTCGGTCTTACCTTTTCACTGTAGAATCTGGAGGCAAGGGCCTTGAAGAGCATAAGTGTATCCGGTGTCATCTTGGGAGCAAACAATCTCGCATATTCCTGATTGAGGACCGGATTTCCGTCCATAAGAGCCGAAGGCTGAACAACGGCAAGGACCGCATTGAGTATGGCATCAAGGTGTTCCTGTGGTTTACCTGCAAGGATAAAAAATTCGGGTCTGATAAATGTAAGTTCCTTTGCCATAAGCAGCCAGATTTCCTTCTTTGACCTCTCCCTGAACATATCCTCACCAAGTACCAGCGCCGGAGGATTTGTCGGAATCAGTCTTATCCCGCTCGAACCCATCTGCCCCTTGTATGCCTGAAGGGCCTGTACATTGAGAACTCCCTTTACATACCTCAGCATGGAGGCAGCAAAGAGCTGTGACGTGTTGATATCAATGTAGTCGGTCTTTTTGAGCCCGAAAGCCTCGGGCGGCATAAAGAACAATTCGGGATATTTTTTGAGAACCGCGGCGAAGATTGCGGAGATTACACCTTTTGCCTGTTCGTGCAGAATGGCGCTCTCCCACAGGTTTTCCGTCAATGACCTTGCTGACACATCCTTTAGTTTCGTCCTCAGCTGCGAGATAATCCTTTCATCCTCGGCATCAGCCTGTTTGAGGAATTTGAGCACATTGCAGATGATATAGACACGGTCATACTGTTTGGTTGCTATATAGAGTCTTTTCAGTGCCTTGCATACCTTTACAGGATTTGTAGTAACTTTTATAAGCTGATGATATGTCTTAATCGCCTTTTCCCTGTATTTTTCCTTCGAGGAATAGAGCTCTGCCAGCATATCCAGCACCTCTGCATTATCCTTGTCGAGCCCCGAAACCACCTCATAGGCCATTATTGCCGCCTCCGGATTTCTCAGCGCCCTGTAATAGAGGTCTGCCAGCGTCTTCCAGAGAATGAGTCTTCTCGCCTTCTGTTCCTTGGGTGTTCTCTGTATCATCGTACGGTAGGCCTCTTCCAGTCCCTTCCAGTCGCGTCTGTCAGCGAGTATCTTTTCTATCTCGGCAAAGGCCTGTGTATAATTGGGGTCAATGTCCAGAACCTTATTGTAATAGGCAAGGGCCTCATCCTGATTGGAGAGTGATTTGCGGTTGAGTTCGGCGAGTTTGAGGAAATACTGCTTCTGCTTATCCTTATCTTTATCTACCTGAGAAAGCTCCTTAAGTATTGTCACTGCCTTCTGCGGCTGTCTGGCATCTATATACAGGGGATATATCTTCTCCATCGCACTCTGCTTCTGCTCGGGAGATTTGGCACTCCTTATTGCACCCGAATAGGAATCTATAGCCCTGAACACATCGCTGAGTTTATCGGTACATATCGACCCCAGTTCCATATACATATCGAAACGTTCCTGTTCGGGAACAACACTTATCAGCTGCAGATACATATCATAGACGTCATCCCACTCTGCCCTCTCCGAATAGATATCTTTCAGAAGGGAGAGAATCTTAGTATGCCTGTCGTCTATCTCGTATCCCTTCCTTAAGAAACTCAATGCCTTCTCAAGATTCCCGAGCCTCTTTTCGATGTCTCCGATCTGATAATATATATCGACCATCTCGGCATCGGAGAGGACATCCTTCTGTTTGACAATCATATTCTGATATATGGCCGACGCCTTTTCCCACATCTCGAGCTGAGTATAACCTGCTGCAAGGCTCTCCATAACCGGCAGATACGAAGGGTCAAGGTCATAAGCTGCCTGATAGCTCTTGATTGCCTTCTGGATATCATTGAGTTTTTCGGCTATATACCCGAGTCTGTAATACTGTCTTGCCACCTCTTTCCTGTCACCCGACTTCTCCATATCCTTTACGACAACCTCAAGACAGGATTCAGCCCTCTGCCAGTTTTCCTCCCTGAAATAGATATCTGCAAGTATCTTTGCAACGGCGACGTAACCGAAATCGATCTTCAATGCCTCTTCGTAATAGAACTTTGCCTGTTCAATATCGTTCTTCTCTTCCTCATAGATCTTTCCGATTTCAAAAAAGAGCCTCTTCTTTTCCTCCGGGTCACTGATATACTGAGCCTCGTGCTTCATTATATCCAGATACTGCGTCAGATTCTTTTCGGAACCGTATATACCTCTCAATGCCCTTACTGCATCGATGAATGACGGGTCAATCTCTATAGCCCTTCTGTATGACTCCTTTGCGGATTCAAGGTCCAGAAGCATCTCCTCGTGGATCTTCCCCAGTCTGAAGAATATCTGTACGGCCTCATTTGTCTGGCCCAGACCGTCGGCCTCACGTCGCAGCATCTCAACTGCGTTGAACCAGTTACCGCTCTTTTCGTAGAGTTCTGCAAGATTGTGAATTGCCTCTCTGTTGTTGGGGTCATATTTAAGGACCTGAGAATAATATGTCTCTGCAAAATCAGCCCTCTTAAGTTCATCCCTGCAGACAGATGCCATCTTCAGAAGAATCTCGATCTTTTCATCAGGGTCATCGGTCAGTTCAAGATGCTTCTTGTAGGTATCAACCAGAAATTCGTAATTCTGTTCTGCCTGATAACACCGCTCGAGGCTTTTCACGGCATTCATATCGGTCTGGTCAATATCCAGAACCGCATTATAGTGCTCTATAGCCTTCTTGCAGTCAGAGAGGATATCCTCATAGACCCCTCCGGCCTTGAAATGGATATCCACGATCTCGGAAGGCTCTGAAAGTACAGGTATCTCACTCTCATAAATTCCTACCAGTTCCTCGTGCATATTGAGACGCTGATATATATTCTCGAGAGCCTTCATCCCCTTTAAATTCTGCGGGTCAATATCAAGGATGGAGAGATACGCCTCGATCGCCCGTTCATCCTGTTTCAGTCTGTTTTCATATACCTCACCAAGTCTTAGATATAAATCAGCCTGCTCATGGGATTCCGAATTATCTATCAATCTCCTTATGCTCTGCACAAGGTCTTCGTATCTCCCGGTTTCCTGATAGAACTCCATCATTTTGTTCAGAAGTCTCTTATTGGTACCGTCGATAACAAGAGCCTTTTTGAGTATCGCCGATGCCTCATCAGGATTACCGATATTTTTGTGGTAGATATCCGCAATTCTTATATAGAGTTCAATCTTCCTCTCTGTCTCCCCTGTCACCTGAATCTCTTTGTCGATAAGGTCAATCAGGTCAATAAACCTCTCATCCTTTTCGTACAATTCCTGCAGTTTGTGATAAGCATCCAGATTATTCGGATTGAGTTCTATGATTTCCTTATAATGTCTCTCTGCCTCGTCCTTTTCGCCGAGTTTGCTGATTGAAAGTTCGGCCTGACGTCTCTTCAGGTATTCAAGCAGTTCGTTATCCGTAACCTCGTCGATTGCATTTTCATAGATAGCATATAATTCCTCATACAGTTCGGTCTTTTCAGCAAGCGTCTCGACCTTGGTCAGCACATCCCTGTCCGAATAATCCTCCTTGAGTACCCTGCACCACGTAAGGAATGCCATCTCTGTATCATCCGTTTCACTCTCGTATATCTCAGCCAGAGACTTCAGAAGG
The DNA here is from genome assembly GCA_020725805.1 of Bdellovibrio sp. Lineage (GTDB taxonomy): Bacteria > Myxococcota > SpSt-1050 > SpSt-1050 > SpSt-1050 > SpSt-1050. The sequence goes on along the minus strand of DYEF01000100.1, from coordinate 24,527 downwards.
TCTTTCCTCTTTTTGCTGTCTGTCTCAGACTGAATCCTCTTCTCATAAACGGGCGGGAGTTTTGTAATCTTATTTGAACTCCTTAAAAGCTGTATAAGTTTTTCGAAGACCTCAGTATCCGAACTCGCAATATCGAAGGCCTTTTCATAATGTATCAGGGCCTGACGCTCGTCATTCAGATTTTCAAGATATACAGAACCCATTTCCCTTAAGATTTCAAACTTTTCATCTCCCTCAACCATATCGACCATAATTTCAAGGACAGAGATAAGTTCTTCATATGCAAATAGTGTTCTGAGAACTGCTGCAATCCTCTTAAGTTCTTCAAGGGTATGCGGTTCAATATCAAGTACCCTCTTGGAAATCTCAATGGCCTCTTCCCTTCTGCCAAGTTTCTCTCCCAGAAGTTCCATCAGCTCAAGCCTGTATTCCTTCAGTTTCTCTGTATCTTCCTGCAGGGGGATGAGTTTTTTAAGAACAGTTGCCTCCTCGACAAATTCACCGGTCAGCCGATATACCTCCCTTAGCAAAAGCAGGAGCCTTGTATTTTGAGGGTCGATTGCAAGCGCCTCGTTCAGCACCAGCTTTGCACCGTCATAATCAGATGTATTGTGAATCATTATATCAGCAAGCCTGATTCTGAAAGGGATAGACTTTGTCTTGTCAACTATCGCTTCGATATATCTTCGGTACAGCGTAACAAGTTCATTATACGCGGCATTTTCTAGATAATGTTTTTCAAGGGCTTCAAATGCCTCATCGTTGGAGCTGTCTGCCTCAAACACCTCCCTGAAAATCTCTATGGACTTATCTGACTCACCGATTTTGGAGCCGAGTACTGCGGCAATACGGGTCTTTATCCTGAGTTTTTCCTCGTCTTCCGTTGCAAGTTCCAGCTCTTTTTCGAGTATCTTCTTGAGATTACCGAAGTCCTTCAGACTCTCATAAAGTTTCTCCAGAGACCTTACTGCCAGTCTGTGGTCAGGTTTGAGTTCAAGGATACGGTTGTATGAAATTATTGCTCCCTTTGCATCCTGAAGTTTCTCCTCGAGAATCTTGGCAAGCCTGAATATCAGGTTTATCTTCTCGTCCTCCTCCCTGCTGATCTTTATTTCCTCCTCGATAACAGACGTCAGCTTCTCCCACTCACCCTTCAGACGGTAAATCCTGTCGAGCGAGACGAGTGCGGCCTCATCCTGAGGATTATTCGCAAATACCTCCTCGAAGTACATCATTGCCTGTTCCTGGTCCTTTATCTCTTCCTCATAGATCTTGCCGAGTCTCAGTGCATATTCGTTCCTGATCGTTTTTGACTTGACCGAGATATATATCTCCTCGAGTGTTGCGACAACCTCCTCGAATGAACCAATCTCCCTTGCGATATCCTCGAGCTCGGAAAGAATCTCAGTCTGCTCCGGAAATTCCCTCAGCAGCTTTACAACCGCCAGAAATGCCATCTCGGGCTGTTCCATCCTCTTCCTGTATATCTCGGCAACACGGTGCATATATTCATATCTGACACCTTTTTCGACATTCATCTTCGAGGCCTTTTCATAAACGGCAACAGCCTCCTCGAAATTGTCGTTACTCAGATATATTTCAGCAAGAAGCGGAACCACATCCTGAATATATTTGCCCTTCTCGAAGAGCTCATTAAGGTGTCTTAAGAGCACTGTATTTCCCCTGTTGTGGGCAAATGACTCCCTGTAGAGATTAAAAGCGGTCTTGATATCATTCATACGCTCTTCATAAATAAGCCCGAGTTCGAATTTGTATTCGGAAAGTTCGGACTCATCCCTGACGATCTGCAGCAGTCTTGTAAGGGCGTCCAGAAGCTCCTGCCACCTTCCGAGACCACTAGCGATCTCAGATATCTTCTTGAGTGCAAATTCGTTATCCGGAGATATCTCGACTATCTGCTTCAGTGTCTCGAAACCGGTATCGAGCCTGTTCATATGGTCTATCTGAATTTCCGCAATCTCGATCAGTATCGTTGTCTTATCCTTTGCATCCTCGATATACTTCAGTCTCCTTCTGAGCACTCCCAGAAGCCCCTCTTTATCGTCCGTCTCCCTGTAGCGGGATTCGAGCGCAGAAAGTATCTCAACCATATCCATTTCGGACATATCCTCGAGTGCAAGTTCCTTATAGAGGACAAATGCACCATCAGGGTCTGCGAGATACTTCTGCCTGATATCAGCAAGCTGCTTCTTGATAAACTTCATAGTCTCTTCGGTGAGCATCTGCGAAAGAGCATCTTCACAGACCATGGCGATCTGCTCCCACAAATCGGATGAATCGGCTATTTCCGTAAGTTTCTTGAGCAAGTGAATGTTTTCATAATCGATACTGAATGCCCTCAGATAGAATTCAAAAGCCCTCTGTCTGTCACCGGATTCCTGTGATATCTCTGCCGCCTCCACGAGATACCCGATTTTCTCCTGAGGATTTTCCACACAGGAGGCAAGCACCTCCAGAACCCTGACCATTGCTGCCTTCTGACCGCTCTGCCTGAGCACACCAAGGAGCAGCTTGCCGGGTCTGAGTTTGTCCGGTGAACTCTCCAGTATACCGTCGAGCAGAACCACTGCCCTGCTGCATCCGGGGTCAGCAGCCAGAACAGATTCGATAATCTGGGTGGCTCCGTCATAATCTGCAAGCTTATCCTTCTTGATTTCTGCAAGCTTCAGTCTCAGTTCCCTCTGGACCTCTTCGTTCTCCGCAAACTCAATCCTCTTTTCATAGACTCTCGAAAGAATACTGTACTGCTCTCCTCTTAAGGCAAGGTCCACAATCCTGTCAAAGACCTCCCTGTCAGACGGGTCCTTTCTGAAAAGCTCAAGCAGGACATCTGCTGCACCCTTGACATCTTCGAGATTCTTCTCAATCACGGATGCCATTTCGAAATATATCTTCTTCTTTTCGCTCTCATCCTTCGCCAGTCTTATCTTCTGCTCATACAGATTTACAAGGTCCGAATACTGCCCCGCCTCCTTCTGATACTCTTCGAGAAGGCTTATATATTCCGGTTTGTCCGGAACAAGATTATTTGCCTTTCTGGCATATTCGAGCGCCCTGTTGATATTATTCAGTGCCGTCTTTGAAAGTCTTGCCGCCCTGGCATACAGAGATGCCCTGACAGATGCATCTATCCTTTCGTCCTCAGTAATCTCATCGAAGAATTCAATCGTCTCCTCAAAGAGATTCAGTTCAAGTGCCACTTCCTCGAGCCTCTGTGCTATATCGTCGTACTCGGGCAGTTCCCTCAGTGCCTTGCAGAGAGTCGAATACAGAATATCGGTCTGATTAAGGCGGTCTTTGTAGATATCGGCAAGCTTGAAGTATATCTCCTTTTTGTGTTCCCTGTCTTTGATTATCGCCACAGACCTCACATAGAAATTGGCCAGAAGACCCCATTCGTTACTATTTATATAAGTCTCTTCGATAAAACGGAATACGGGCATATAATCGGCCGACTCGTTCATAAAGCCCAGCAGTTTAATCAGAACTGCCTCCGATACTATGTTCGTTTTGAACGCCTCTTTGTAAGCCTCCAGTGCCTCGGCATCCCTCTCCAGTTTCTCGAGATAAATATCTCCCAGTTTCACGAAGACCTGTGAACGGTCAAGCGGTTCCGAAATAATACGGAGTTCCTGTCTGAGTACATCGGCAAGATTCTCCCACATCATAGTCTTTTCAAGCAGTCTCTCGAGTCTTTTCAGTATCTGAAGATTGTATGAATCTGCCTCAAGTATCTGACCCAATGCGGATATCGCCTTTGTGTCATCCTTGAGTTCTATCTCGTATATCCTTGCAGATTCCATCAGGTCTTTTATCTTTTCGTTCTTCTCTGTCTGAAGCATCGCTCTCTTATAGAAAGATTCCGCAAGGGCGGAATAGTCAGAGGTCTCCTGTGCCAGATTTATCAGACGGCTGAGTATTTCGATATCACCCGAGACATAACTGCTCATAATACTCAACGTCGTCTTCAGCCCGTTTATATCGTTGAGCTTCTTCTCATATATGTCGGCGGAATACCTGAGTAATGTCAGTCTTATATCCTCTGCACAATCCTTCTGGGAACCCACCTCGACAAACAGACGTGCAAGTTCCTCCTCGCCCCTTACCTCCTCGGCCATTCTGGTGAGCATCTGAATATTCTCCTTATCCGATGGCCTCTCCCTGAAAATCCTGATTCTGGTATTAAATGCAAGGTCCTTATGATTCAGTCTCTTTTCATAGATATCAGCAAGTTCCCTCAGAGCCGCAATCCTTTTTTGCAAATCAGTCTCGGTCTTCAGCTCGGCCTCAACCAGTTTGATAAAGGTCTGGTAATCCCCTTTCTGAATCAGATACGGCTTGTACAGCGAAGATATCTTTTCGTAGAGTAGTCCCCTGTCCGCAAAGACCGAAAGGAGTCTGTAAATATCTTCGTTTGTTTCATCCGATTTGTAAACGTCCATAATAAACGAAAATGCATCTTCCGGATTATCCATATCCGTCAGAAGTACTTCGGCGAGCTCGATTCTCTTCCGGTTTTTCTCGTTTGTGTGTGATGCCGAATTTATCTCCTCTCTGACAAGAGCCACAAATTCATCCCTCTTTCTCATTCTTCTGTAGAGAGTCTTCAGTTTGTTTCTGGCAAACTCATCAGTCGGGTCTATAGAAAGAATCTCCCTGTATATCTCTGCCGAAGAACTGAAATCCTGCCGTCTCTCCTCCTTTATCTGGGCAAGCTTTTTCATCGCCGCAACCCTGTCGGAGAGTCTGTTAGAAAGGTCTATCTCCTTCTTTATCGCCGCCTCAATATCATCAATCGCCTGAGTGGCCATTGCTATAGACGACAGAATCCTGACAGTCTCGATGTCCTCCGAATCAACAGACAGAATGGTCTTATAGAATCTGACAGCACCTTCGATATCATTGATATTTTTGTGGTAGAGTGAGGCGATTTTTTTCAAAAGGGGAATAAGCGAATATTTGTCATCTGTTTCGCCAAGAGCCTTCTCTGCGACCGGAGCCACAGATTCGATTATGGTCTGTGCCAAAAGACCCTTTGCCAGAAAATCATCTATAAAACTGATAATCATCCTGCTTGAGGGGTCAAGTCTGACATAGACATTAAAGGACCTCAGGGCATTCTGAACATTACCTTTTGCAAGATAGAGTTCAGTGGACTTAAGAAGGAGTTCTGCCTTTTCACTGTCGTCCTCGGCAAAGAAGCTGCTGTAAAAGAATATATCTGCAGTCTCGGATAATACATTTGCCTTCTGCGCGACATTAATGACTGATTTAAGAACGGAAGGCTCGGGCCCGCAGACCTTGATTGCCTCAATAAAATAGAGATATGCATCCTCGAAATTATCAGAAGATTCACAGAGTCTTCCCAGAAGCTCCCAGTACCTTGCCTTCTGTTCATCATTTTTTATAACCGAAACACATCTGTTGAAGAGTTTTATGGCCTGAGCATAATCGTTCTTTTCTATATACATTTCACCCAGAAATCCGTTCAGAAACATCATATCCGGATTTTCATTCTGGATACTTTTCAGCAGGTCCGCAGTCTGTTCTATATCCTGAACAGAATTATTCATAAACAGGGTTGCAATAAGAAGAAAGTCTATCTTCGATGATACTATCTTCAGATTCAGGATTTCCCTGTTAACAAATTCAGCAAAACTCATTTTCCTGAATCTCTGACAGAATTCATTGACAAGTTTTAGCCCGGGATATGAAACGGGATTAAGCGAGATTGCCCTTGTAAGCGCATCTTCGATCTCGTTAATATGGCTCTCGCCAAAATAGTTCATCAACAGATAGGCAATGTTCAGATAAATCCTTGCAGATGCCGCCCTCTCCTTCTGCTCCACCGCCAGTGCCCTCAGATTGGCAAGTGCTCCCTGAGGATTATTCTCGATTTCCGAGAGTACATTCTGGAAGTTCTTGACACTTCTGGAATCAGGTTTATATGCAATGAGTTTTTCGAGTACCTGCTTGTTAAGATCGAGATACAGAGGAAGTTCGGCCGTCCGTGTAAGAAAATCCTTCAGCTTGTTGGAATAGAGCTGTTTGTCCTCAAAAAGCGCTTCCTCACTCTGAATTATCCTGAATAATGTCTCAAAAAGGGAAAATTCCAGTGCTATCGTCTCGGCCTTCTCATAGGCCATAACATTGCCAAACCTCTGACCGCAAAGTATGTAATATTCGAGTGCCTCAAGTTTACTGCTCTTTGACGTCCTGTCTGCGAAGTCCAGAAGTTCCTTTACATCATTCGATGCAATGGCATAACCGATAATCAGGTTCCTGAGCCTCCCCGAACGTCTCCTCTTTTCGAAATAATCCTTTAATACTCCGACCAGACTTACATCAATTCCGCCGGAAGATTCAAGCAAATTAATTGCGAGAAGAAGAATGTTCGGGTCCCTCAGCTCAAAACGTGTCCCTATATCAATTATATGGCGCAAAACTGACTGAATCTCACCCTTCTCCTCTGCAAGCAAAAGAGACTGCAGGAGATAGTCTGCCGCCTCGTTGTATCTGTTCTCAAGAAGATACTTCTTGACTCTCTCCTCTTCGAAGATACCTGTTCTGCCCTTCATTGCAGAGTCCTTCTCCGGCTGTCCCTGTACCGGACTATCACCGTTGCCCTGCACCAGATTTTCCTGAATCTTTCCGGTTTCTTCCCTTAATTCGTTCTTTTTTCTGTTTTTATTCTTCTTTGCCATAATAACCTCTGAAGTTATTTGAGGATTTACTTATATTAAACTTATTAAATATTTGCAAGTAAAAGGCTTTATTTTTTTGGTTTTTGGTTTGTAGAGCCAAACGGTCTGTTTCTTGCACTCCTGACAAATCCAGACATATTTCCGGACTACTGAAAAGCCTCGCTAATTTTGCAGTAATAATTTTCTTGACATTCGGAGAAACTGATTATAATTAGCCTTCGTTCTTTGATAACTGAATGGTTTGAATTTATTTTATTGACACATTTACTAAACTTTGTTATGAATACCAACTTAATTAGGTTGGTTTTTTTCAACAATAACCCCAAGGAGGTGTTTAGATGAAGAAAGTAGTATTATTAGCAGTAGTAGTTTTCCTGATGGGCATTTTCTTTGTAGGCTGCAATCAGGAAGAGATCAAGAAGCTGAATGAGCAGGTAAGCTCTCTTACTCAGGAGAGAGATGGTCTCAAGGCAAAAGAGGCTGAGCTCACCAAGGCAAGAGATGACCTCAACAATCAGCTCAATGCATTAAAGGCCGAGAACGAGCAGCTCAAGAAGGACATGGAAGCATGCCCGAAGAAAGAAGAGAAGAAGGAAGAGGCAAAGAAGGACGCAAAGGCTCCTGAAAAGAAAGAGGCTGCAAAGAAGGAAGAGAAGAAAGAAGAGAAGAAGCCGGCAGCCCCTGCAGAGGAAAAGAAGCCGAAGTTCAAGGCTGCTCCTGCAAAGGCAAAGTAATATAATTTATTACCGAATTCAAAACCCTGCCAACCTTTTGGTTTGCAGGGTTTTTTTTATTTTAAATAGTTTACAACAGTAAGTAATTCATATAAAAACCGTCTTATGCCTGTCATCGAACTGAGAAATATCTGCAAGAGATTCGAAATAAAAAAAGGCAGAACCGAACTTATATTACACCCGTTCAGGAAAAGGTATAAGGAGGTTCTTAATGACTTCAGCCTATCCCTCAAAAATTCCGGGATATATTCACTTACCGGTCCGAACGGGTCCGGGAAGACAACACTTTTAAGAATAATCAGCGGAATCCTGTATCCGGACAGCGGAGAGGTCCTGATTGACAATGTTGCATTCAGACTGAACCCCAACAAGGTATTTCTGATAGCCGAATCAGACAAAGGCTTCTTCCCGCGCCTCACTCTCTGGCAAAATCTCAGATTCTTCGGTTCGCTCATAAATAAAGACAGGAAGATTGTTAATGACAAGATCGAAATAATACTAAATGACTTTGAACTTACAAAAGAAAAGGATACAAGATTTCAGGAACTCTCCTCCGGCACAAAACAAAGGCTTGCAATCGCCCGTGCTATGTTATTTGACCCGGACATACTACTATTTGACGAAATTACAAAAGGAATAGATATCAAACAACAGCACTATGTCTACTCCTTACTGAAGAAACTGAGAAAGGCAGGCAAGACAATAATATTTGCAACTCATCTGATAAACGAAATCAGGGATTTATCAGACCAGATAATTCTTATCAATCAGGGAAGAATCGTTTCAATAGGGTCGTTTGAAGAAACAGAAAAAGACATAAAAAGGATTTTTGAAATCGAATGAGGCATAAGATACTCAAAGCCATAAATTTTGTCATAAAGGATTTTCTGATTGAATCCAGTTACGGCTTCAATGCTGTTATGCAGACCCTCGGTATATTCTTCTCGGTCTTTACATTCTATTTTCTGTCAAAAATAATTGACCTGAGTCAGACTCCCGAACTGATAAAATATAAAGAATACTTTCCGTATGTCATTACTGGCATTGCCCTCTCAAATTATCTCTCTGTAGCCACAAGGGGGTTCTCCCAGAGAATCCGGGAATCCCAGCTGACAGGAACCCTCGAATCCGTACTGATCTGCGGAGTAAAACCCGGTGAATTTCTGATATTCAGTACATTGTACGATTTCCTATTTTCGACACTGAGAATCTTTGTATATCTCATCATTACCTTTTTCTTCTCCTCGGGCGGATTTTACCTCGGTCAGTTACATTACTCAATGCTGATTCTTTCTCTCTCGATTATTGCATTCTCCTCTATGGGGGTCCTGTCAGCAGGCTTCGTACTTATGTTCAAGAGAGGCGACCCTGTTGCAATAATATACAGTGCTCTCTCATATCTGTTCAGCGGCGTCTACTTTCCTGTTTCGCTTCTGCCCAAACCGCTCCAGTTTGTCTCGAAAATCCTTCCGATGACACACGCACTTGAAGGACTCAGAAAATCACTTCTGACCGAGATAAATATCTCCGATATTATGCCCCAGTGTCTTGCACTGATAATATTTTCACTGATTCTCTGGCCCCTCTCGGTATTTACCTTCAGCAGGGCAGTAAAGAGAGCAAAATTTGATGGTTCACTTTCCCACTTTTGATAAAAATTCCCTTGCGAGGTCAATATAAGCCTGTGACCCCTTACTTGTAGCGTCATAAAGAATAATGGGTTTTCCAAAACTCGGGGATTCACCTAGTCTTACATTCCTTGGTATTACAGTATTGTAAACAAGAGAACCAAAGTGTTTTTTGACTTCCTCCATAACCTGTCTGGAGAGATTATTCCTGATATCATACATCGTCAGAATAATTCCGAATATCTTTATAGATGGATTCAGACTCTCCTTTACACGTTCGAATGTATTCATCAGGGCAGATAATCCCTCAAGCGCATAGAATTCGCACTGCAGTGTAATTATTATTCCGTCCGATGCCACAATAGAGTTGAGGGTAAGCAGACCGAGTGAAGGAGGCGAATCTATTATAATAAAGTCATAATCCTTTCTTACTCTCTCGGTAAAGTTTCTGAGTCTGAACGCCCTGTCGTCTGCCTCGACAAGTTCCACCTCGGCACCTACCAGTTCCGAATTGGACGGAAGCAGGAAGAACCTGTCAATCATTGTCGGAATTATCCCGTCTAATGGCGCTTCCGGGTCCATAATATATCTGTAGACACTTATTTTCAGTTCCTTCTTGCTGACACCGAGTCCGGTCGTTGCATTCGCCTGAGGGTCGAGGTCAATCAGAAGGACCTTTCTGCCTGCTACAGCAAGTGATGCAGAGAGATTAACAGCCGTAGTAGTCTTTCCTACTCCGCCCTTCTGGTTGACAATTGAAATAATTACTGCCAATCGCTCATCTCCCGGTCTGTTTATAAAAAAAGAGCAGGGCTATGCCCTGCTCCGTACATTAAATCTGAATCCATTTCAGACATTTTCCTTCTTCTCTTCATCCGTTACCTTGTCCGGCTGTACCGTCTTCTCGGATTTCCTGACATCCTTCTTTACCTTACCTGCAGCCTTTTTGGCCTGTTTCTTCTGGGTCTTCTTCTCCTCTTCATAGGCAAATTCAATGATTGAGACAGGAGCCGAATCGCCTCTTCTTAATCCAACCTTATAGATTCTCGTATATCCGCCTGATCTGTTTGCAAACTTCGGGCCAATCTCTGAAAACAGCTTCTTTATCAGATCCTTATCGTTTACAAAATAGCTGACTTTCCTGATATTTGCCAGATTGTTGGTCCTTGCAAGGGAAACCACCTTGTCGGCAATCCTCTTGAGCCCTTTTGCCTTGGCATCCGTAGTCCGGATACGTGAATACTTAATCAGATTCATAAGCAGATTTCTGAACATAGCAATCCTGTGCTCTCTGGTTCTGCTGTACTTTCTGCCTGCTTTTCTGTGTTTCATATTAATCTCCTAGTGAAATCAGGTTATATCTTTGTCCTTCGACGTACTGGGGAACTCCTTCGGGGGCCAGTTCTCAAGTTTCATACCGAGACTCAGTCCCATACCTGCCAGAATATCCTTGATCTCTCTCAAGGATTTCCGGCCGAAATTCTTTGTCTTGAGCATCTCGGCCTCTGTCTTCTGGACAAGGTCGCCTATATATTTTATATTTGCTGCCTGCAGACAGTTGCTTGCCCTGACCGAAAGTTCCAGTTCATCAACTGACTTAAAGAGATTTTCATTAAGTTTTGACTGGGGAATTTCAACGTGGGAAACCTCCTCGGCCTCCTCTTCAAAATTGATGAATATCGCCATCTGTTTCTCGATAATCTTTGCAGCAATGGCCACCGCATCCTCAGGCTTCATCGCACCGTTGGTATATACCTCGAGAATCAGCTTGTCATAATCGGTAATCTGCCCGACCCTCGAATATGTTACATTATAATTGACCTTCTTTACAGGAGAGAAGAGGCAATCAATAGGCAGCATGCCGACAGGGAGGTCATATTTGCTCTTAATTCTGTCTGCACCTTCATACCCTCTTCCGTGCTTGAAAAGCAGTTCCATATTCAGTGTCGCACCCTCATCGAGGTGAGCAATCACCTGGTCAGGGTTGATGATTCTGACTGACTGGTCTATCTCAATATCCTTTGCACATACTGTCTTTGGTCCCTTCTGTTTGAGTACAAAAGTCTTCTCCTCGACATCGGGGTCCATCTGAACTACTATCTGCTTCAGATTCAGAATAATATCCGTCACATCCTCCGAAATACCCTGGATGCTGGTAAACTCGTGCAGAACACCATCAATCTTTACTGCCGCAATAGCCGCACCCGGTATAAGAGAAAGGAGAACTCTTCTGAGAGAGTTACCAAGAGTGATCCCGAGTCCCTGCTCCAGCGGTTCTGCCGTAAACTTTGCATAGGTTTCGGTCTGGGTATCGGTCTCGACAGTAAGCTTTTTGGGTTTAATGAGTTCCTGCCATACCTTATACATTTCTCCTCCTTAAATCTCTATCTGGAATACAATTCTACAATTAACTGCTCATTAATATTAAGGTCTGTGATATCTTTCCTCTCAGGGAGATTCTTCACAATCCCCTTGAAGGATTTATCATCAATCTCCAGCCACTTCGGAACGGTACCTTTCTTTGCCTCGAAGGTCTCTGCGATAGTCTGGTTCTTCCTCGAACGTTCCTTCAGCTGAATTTCGTCTCCTACCCTGACAAGATATGACGGGATATCTGTCCTTCTTCCGTTTACGAGAAAGTGCCCGTGAGCCACAAGCTGTCTGGCGTGGCTGCGGCTCTTCGCAAAACCGAGCCTGTAAACCACATTGTCAAGTCTTCTCTCAAGAAATACTATCAGATGGTCACCTGTGATTCCTTCCTTATTCTTTGCCTTATCAAAATACTCCCTGAACTGCTTCTCCAGAAGCCCGTAAATTCTCTTTGCCTTCTGCTTCTCCCTTACACGCACCCCGTAACCCGAGAGTTTTCCCTTCTTCGAACCGTGCTGCCCGGGAGGGAAAGCCCTTCTCTCGATTGCACACTTGTCTGTGTAACATCTCTCTGATTTGAGAAACATCTTGGGTTCTTCCCTGATTGCCTCTCTTCTGCAAAGTTTACATCTGGATTTGGTATAACGTGCCAAAGTATATCCTCCTTAAAAAAATTACTAAACTCTTCTTCTCTTGGGCGGTCTGCATCCGTTGTGCGGAACAGGGGTAATATCCTTGATCATTGTAACCTTCAGTCCTGCCGCCTGAATAGCCCTGATAGCAGACTCTCTGCCTGCTCCCGGACCTTTTACCAGTATTCCGACAGACTTCATCCCCTGATCCATTGCCTTCTTGGCCGCATCCTCGGCAGCTACCTGAGCGGCAAAAGGAGTACTTCTCTTTGACCCCTTAAAGCCCTTGGCGCCCGCACTCGACCAGGCCACCACATTCCCGTTCATATCAGAAATCGTAATGATGGTATTGTTAAAAGTTGACTGAATGTGAACAATACCTGTGTTTACTACCTTCTTGACTTTCTTCTTGGGTTTCACTCTTGATACCTCCGTATTTCAGTTAAGCCTTGGGTGCGGCTGTTGAAGATGATGCCGACGGTCTGATGATTCCTCTTCTGGGACCCTTTCTGGTTCTTGCATTGGTGTGAGTCCTCTGACCTCTGACCGGCAGACCTCTCTTGTGCCTGAGACCTCTGTAGGTGTTGAGCTCTATAAGTCTCTTGATATTCATAGTGACCTCTCTTTTCAGGTCACCCTCAATCTTGATTCCCTCCTGCTCAATGGTCTCTCTTATTCTCTTAATCTCATCGTCACTCAGTTCGTAGCTTCTCTTGTCCGGTGAGACCTGTGCCTTCTCCAGAATAACTTTTGCAAGAGACCTTCCTACACCGTAAAGATAAGTAAGTGCAATACCTATCTTCTTGTTCTTGGGTAAATCGATACCAGCAATTCGTGCCATTAAAATCCTCCTTAAAAACTATCCCTGTTTTTGTTTGTGCTTCTTGTTCTCACAGATTACCCTGATTACACCTTTTCTCTTGATAATCTTGCATTTGGGACAAATCTTTTTAACAGATGCTCTTACTTTCATAAATCACCTATCCTGTTAATTATTTCTTACTCCTGAAAGTAATCCTTCCCTTGCTGAGGTCATAAGGACTCAGCTCTACAATAACCTTATCCCCGGGCAGAATTCTGATAAAGTGCATCCTCATCTTGCCAGAGAGATAGGCAATTATCTTCTTGCCGTTCGGCAACTCTACTCTGAACATTGTATTTGGTAGTGTCTCCACTACAGTTCCTTCTACTTCTATTGCCTGCTCTTTAGACATATACCTCAGTTAATTCCAAGAATATAATAACCGCCGTCAACAACGGCGACCGAATACTCAAAATGGGCTGAAAGTTTACCATCATAAGTCCTGGTTGTCCAGCCATCACTGTCATATAACACACGGAAATCACCCATTGTGATCATAGGTTCTATTGCGAGGACCATTCCTTCCACGATATCGGGACCGGTTCCGGGTTTCCCGTAATTGGGGACCGGAGGGTCTTCGTGAAGGGCTGTTCCTATACCGTGACCAACAAGGTCTCTCACAACACCATACCCTCTGGATTCCACGAGGGTCTGAATGGCATTCGAGATATCCCCTATCCTGTTTCCGGCCTTCATTCTGCTTACACCGGCATAAAAAGCATCTTCTGCCGTCTTTACAAAATCTCTTACCGGCTGACCGACATCACCTACAATGACCGTCCTTGCCGCATCACCGTAATATCCGTTGTATAAAACCCCGAAATCAATGCTGACTATATCCCCGTCCTTTATAACCTTATTCTTCTCGGGCAGACCGTGGACTATCTCGTCATTTACCGAAACACATATCGAATACTTATATCCGTTGTATCCCTTGAATGCAGGCTTTGCGCCGAACTTTCTGACCACATTCTCGGCAACCTCATTCAGCTGGCTTGCCCTGACCCCAGGGGAAATCCTCTTCTCTACTTCACTCAGCGCTGTATTTACGATTTTGTTTGCCATATCCATAATCTTAATCTCGGACGGGGTCTTGATATTTATCATCTCTAAAATCCGACAATTTCCTTCACCTTTGCAAATACAGAATCGGGCGTACCTCCGCCTGCCACAATATTCTTCAGGACACCCTTCTTGCTGTAGTAATCGATGAGCGGTGCCGTCTGACTGTTATAAACCTTGAGACGGTTTCTGACAGTCTCCTCATTGTCATCCGCCCTCTGATAGAGTTTCTCACCGCACTTGTCACATATCCCTTCTGTCTTCGGGGGTGAAAATCTGATGTGGAACATCGCACCACACTTCGGACAACTTCTTCTGCCCGAAATCCTTATAATAAGTTCCTCCTCGGGAACATCGAAATTGATAGCAACGTCTATCTTCTTCCCGATATCACTGAGCATCACATCCAGTGCCTCCGCCTGAGGAATCGACCTCGGGAAACCATCAAGGACAAAACCTTTAGCACAATCCGGACTCTTCACCCTTTCCTTCATAATATTTATCACTAGGGAATCCGGAACCAGCTGACCGGATTCCATATATTTCTTTGCCTCGAGCCCGAGAGGTGTCCCGTCCTTAAGGGCCTTTCTCAGCATATCGCCTGTTGAAATCTGCGGAAGGTGCATCGCATCCATAAGTCTCTGTGCCTGTGTGCCTTTGCCGCATCCGGGGGGACCGAGAAGAACAATAATCATATTACCTCCTTCTGCCTCTTATACGCGGACCACCCTCACCCGAAAGTCCTTCATAATGTCTCGAAATCAGGTGCGATTCGATCTGTGCAAGTGTATCAAGTGCAACACCTACAACAATCAGAAGAGCCGTGCCTCCGAAATAAAACGGGACATTGAAGGATTTCATAAGAACCGTAGGGATAACACATACGAATGAGACGTACAATGCGCCGCCGAAAGTTATTCGGGAGAGAACCTTGTCAATATATTCGGCCGTCTTGCTTCCGGGCCTAATTCCGGGGATAAATCCGCCGTACTTCTTCATATTCTCGGAGATATCTACAGGATTGAAGACAACCGCTGTATAGAAGTATGCAAAGAATACAATCAGAAGAACATAGAAGGTCTCGTATCCCCATGTGCCGGGCTGAAGTGAGTTTGAAATATTCTTGAAGATGTCGAAGTGCAGAAGGTTGCTCATCGTGGCAGGAAAGACCAGTATGGAAGAGGCGAATATCGGGGGGATGACACCTGCCGTATTTACCTTGAGCGGGAGATGAGTCGTCTGTCCGCCGTAGACCTTTCTTCCCACTACCCTTTTGGCATACTGAACGGGGATTCTCCTCTGGCCTCTCTCGAAGAAGACTATCATATAGATAACACCGACCATAATGGCCAGCACAATCAGAAGGGTAAGCGGTTTCAGCATACCTTTCTCGGCAAACGAGAAGCTCTGGAATACGGCATTCGGTAATCTTGCCACAATACCGGCAAATATTATAAGAGATATACCGTTGCCTATACCCTTTTCCGTAATCTGTTCACCGAGCCACATAATAAAAGTTGTACCTGTCGTAAGAGTAAGCGCCGTCAAAAGCCTGAATCCGAAACCCGGGTTTGCAACCACAAGTTCACCGGTTGATGACCTGAGTCCTTCGAGATAAACGGCTATTCCGAATCCCTGCATAAGGCATATGACAACTGTAAGATAACGGGTGTACTGTGTAATCTTTTTCTTGCCGAGTTCCCCTTCTTTCTGCAGTTTTTCGACTGCGGGCAGTACTACCCCGAGGAGCTGCATAATAATTGAAGCGCTGATGTAAGGCATAATTCCGAGCGCAAATATCGAGAGCTGCTCGAGACCGCCGCCGGAGAAAAGGTTGAAGATACCGAATATGGTATTCTTTGCTGATGAAAAAATCTTGCTCATTACAACCCTGTCGACTCCGGGTGTGGTAATGAATATCCCGATACGGTAAACAGCCAGCATCAGAAGGGAGAAGATTATTCTCCTCCTGAGCTCAGGAATACGGGCTATATTGCCAAAAACGTTTGCCACGATTAAATCTCCTCGGCCTTTCCGCCTGCTTTGGTTATCTTTTCAATCGCTGTTCTGGAAAACTTATTTGCCTTAACAGTGAGTGCCACTTTCAGTTCGCCGTCCCCGAGCACCTTTACCGGAAGCGATTTGGAGTCTATAAGGCCCTTCGAATAGAGTTTTTCTGCATCCACAACCTCATTCGCTGCGAAAACGGAAAGGTCTCTCAGGTTAATAACTGAAAACTCGGTTTTGAACTTATTGAAGAAACCCCTCTTCGGAATTCTTCTGATGAGCGGCATCTGTCCGCCTTCAAAACCTACTCTTGTACCTCCGCCCGAACGGGACAACTGCCCCTTATTACCCCTTCCGGAGGTCTTTCCAAGACCTGAGCCCTCACCTCTGCCCCTTCTCTTGGGCTTGTGTGTAGCACCTTTGGGTACCTTTATGTTCTTGAGTGATATAGCCATACCAAAACTCCTTATTCGGAAATAATTTTTACAAGATGCGGAATCTTTTTCACCATTCCTCTTATCTGCGGCGTATCCTTTACTTCGATAATCTGATGCAGTCTCTTAAAGCCAAGCCCTTTTATGGTCAGTTTCTGCCTGATATCCCTTCCAATGGTCCCCTTATACCACTGAATCTTGATTGTCTTTGAACTCATTTTACTCCTCCGGCTTTACTTTTGCTCTTCGGATATTTTCTTGCCTCTCGCCTTAAAATATTCGTTCTTGGATTTCATCTTTTTGAATCCGTCAAACGCCGCCTTAATAAGGTTGTGAGGATTGCTCGAACCGATTGACTTTGTAACGATATTCCTCACTCCGGCATTTTCAAAGAGTGTACGGAGAACCGTTCCTGCAATCACTCCGGTACCTTCCTTTGCGGGTTTCATCAGAAGATTGCTGGCACCAAACTTTCCAATGACCTGATTCGGAATCGTACCCTGAACAAGAGGTATCTTAACCATATTCTTCTTTGCCTTCTCGGTACCTTTTCTTATGGCCTCCGGAACCTCATTTGCCTTTCCGAGTCCGTAACCTATCATACCCTCACCGTCGCCTACCACTACAAGGGCAGAGAACGAAAACCTCTTACCACCCTTCACTACCTTGGCCGTTCTGTTGATATAGATGACCCCTTCAAGAAAAGCCTTCTGTTCCATTTCATTGCTAATTATGTTAGTCAAGTCAGACCTCCTTTTACAAAATTAAAACTTTATACCGGCCTCTCTCATTGCATCAGCAAAAGCCTTTATTATACCGTGATACTTATATCCCCTTCTGTCAAAGACCACCATCTCTATATTCTTCTCTTTGCACTTCGATGCAAATGCAGAACCGAGCCTCTTTGCAAGTTCAACCGGCTTGACCTTCTCTGTTTGGGAAGCAAATTCCTTGTCCTTTGTAGAAGCCGACAGAAGGACATTACCGGTAATATCGTTGATAAGCTGGACATAAAAATATCTGTTGCTCTTGAATACCGAGACTCTCGGCCTCTCGTCCGTTCCAGAAATCTTCTTGCGGATTCTGTCTATCTTCTTTGAGCGATTCTCTTTTCTGTTCAGATAAATACTCACTTTAGACCTCCGTTATTACTTTGCACCACCCACGCCGACCTTACCGACCTTCTGCTTGATTACCTCATCGGCGTACTTGATACCCTTGAGCTTGTAAGGGTCTGCCGGTTTGATGGACTTGATATTGTGACAGACCTGTCCCAAAAGTTCCTTATCGTGACAGGAAAGTGTGATAATCGTATCTTTCTCGACCTTCACAGTTATCTCCTTGGGGACCTCAAACAGGACAGGCTTCGAATAACCGATACTGAACTTCAGTGTATTGCCGCTGAGCTCGGCCTTGTAACCGACACCCTGTACTGTCAGTACCTTCGAGAAGCCTTCGCTCACACCCTTGATTGCACTTGCGAGCAATGCCCACACAGCGCCGTGTGCCTGTTTTGCCACCTTTTCATCAGAGATACGGGAGACCTTGATGGTACTGCCGGAGATTTCGACCTTTACATTGCTGTTCTGCTTGATGGTCTTCCTGCCCTTGGGGCCTTCAACCGTAATCACATCAGGTCCTGCCGTAACCTTAACACCCTGTGGTACCGAGAGCGGCTTATTTCCTAATCTTGACATAGCAAACACCTCATCCTTTAATAGACTGTACAGATTAATTCACCACCGAGTTTTTCCTTGAGTGCCTTCCCTCCGCTCATAATACCCTTCGAGGTAGAGAGAATGGCAATACCATAACCCGGTGTATATGTCCTGATTTTGTCGTAGCCTATGTACATTCTTCTTCCCGGTTTGCTGAAGCACTTGATCTCTGTGATAACCGGGTCATTATTGTAATATTTCAGGGAGACATAGACGAATTTCTTCTCTCCGCGCTTGACTACTCTGAAACCGTTGATAAAACCCTCACTGGTCATCACCTCAAGAATAGACTCCTTGATTTTCGAATGCGGGAGTTCAATGATGTCAAGTCTGGCCTGAACGGCATTACGGATTCTTGTCAGCATATCGGCAACAGGATAAGTATGACTCATATTCAATCCTCCCTTACCAGCTGGATTTTGTTACGCCCGGGATAAGTCCTCTGAGCGCCAGATGTCTGAAACAGATTCTGCAGATATCGAAATCTCTCATATATCCTCTCGGTCTTCCGCAGAGGGCACATCTGTTATACCTGCGGGTTGAAAACTTAGGTTCCCTTTTCTGCTTGATTCTTAAACACTTCTTAGCCACGAATTTCCTCCTTTAATCCTTAAAAGGCATTCCAAGGTATTTTAATAATTTCTTTGCCTCTTCGTCAGTTCTTGCAGTCGTAACAATAGTTATTGTCATTCCCTTGATCTTGTCAATTTTGTCGAAATTGATCTCGGGGAAAATGATATGCTCCTTTATCCCAACGGAATAATTGCCTCTGCCGTCGAATGAACGTGAGGAGAGACCCTTGAAGTCCCTTACTCTTGGGAGTGCAATGTTAACAAACCTGTCAAAGAACTCGTACATCCTGTCGCCCCTGAGTGTCACGGCGCAGCCGATCGAAGCACCGGCTCTCAGTTTGAAATTGGAGATTGACTTCCTTGCCTTCGTAATAACCGGCTTCTGCCCGGTAATTGCAGCCAGCTCCGATGAAGCTGTATCAAGAATCTTGGCATTTGTAATTGCCTCACCGAGTCCCATATTAATCGTAATTTTATGAAGTTTGGGAACCTGCATAAGATTCTTGTATTCAAACTCCTTCATAAGTCTCGGTACAATCTCTTTCCTGTAAATCTCCTTTAATCGTGCCATCTCATCCTCCGTCAAATCTGTTCGCCGCACTTCTTGCAGATGCGTGATTTTGTCTCCCCTGAAATCCTGTAACCGTGTCTCACTCCCCTGTCACACTTCTTGCAGTAAAGCATTACGTTACTCACGGCAACCGAACCCGGTTTTTCGACAATGCCTCCGGCCTGAGCCGACTTGTCTCTTCCGGGTTTCAGGTGTCTCTTCACCGCAACCACATTCTCGACAATGACCCGGCCCTTCTCTCTGATAACCTGAAGGACCCGGCCTTTCTTTCCCTTCTTCTTGCCTCTGATAACTACCACAATGTCATTCTTTCTGATACTCATCTTTACTTCTCCCAAATACTTATAGGACTTCCGGAGCGAGAGACAATATCTTCATAAATCTCCTCGCCCTCAGTTCTCTTGCGACAGGTCCGAAAATACGTGTACCCAGCGGTTCTCCCCAGTTATTGATGAGGACTGCAGAATTGTCATCGAATCTCACATACGAACCGTCTTCTCTCTTGATTTCCTTTGCAACCCTTACAATCACTGCCTTGGCAACCTC
The DNA here is from genome assembly GCA_020725805.1 of Bdellovibrio sp. GTDB lineage: Bacteria > Myxococcota > SpSt-1050 > SpSt-1050 > SpSt-1050 > SpSt-1050. The sequence goes on along the minus strand of DYEF01000100.1, from coordinate 4,666 downwards.
ACCCTTCTTGACCTTCGAATCGGGCATTGCCTCCTTGACAGCCACAACAATGACGTCGCCTATTTCGGCATAGCGTCTTCTTGAACCTCCGAGAACCTTGATACACTGCAGTGTCTTTGCTCCGGAGTTATCGGCCGAATCCAAGAGTGTCTTCATCTGAATCATAACATGCTCCTTTATTTATCAGCGGTCTGATTCTCCGAATCAAACCTCTTGCCCTTCATAACTATCTTTACAAGCTTGAATCTTTTGGTCTTGGAAAGAGGTCTCGTCTCCTTAAACATAACCCTGTCGCCTGTTTTGGCCTCGTTCTTTTCGTCGTGAACCTTGAATACAGACCTTCTTGTCAGGTATTTCTTGTACTTGGGGTGCATTACCCTTCTCTTTACCTCGACGGAAATGGTCTTATCCATCTTGTCCGAAACCACTGTTCCGATCATAACCTTATTATAACCAAACTTCTCCATCTTCTACCTCACTTATTCTTACCGGAAGATTTTTTCCCGGACGTCTTCTCTTTCAGAACCGAGTAGGCTCTTGCGAGGTCCCTTCTGGTATTTCTGAGTTTCATAGGATTCTCGAGCTGACCGGTAAAATGCTGAAATCTGAACTTGAAGAGACTCTCCTTCATATTGCGGATCTCTGTCCTAATCTGGTCAATTTCCATATTTCTGAACTCTCTTGCCTTCATAACACTTCACCTCTTTTGATAAATTTGGTAACAACGGGAAGTTTGTGTGCAGCAAGTCTCATCGCCTCTCTCGCCTGTTCCTCCGTAATTCCTTCCATCTCGTAGAGAATTCTGCCCGGCTTAATGACCACCACCCACTCTTCGGGTGCTCCCTTACCTCTACCCATACGGGTCTCAAGAGGCTTTTTGGTGATGGGCTTGTCGGGGAATATTCTGACCCACAGCTTACCGCCCTTCTTGATAAACTTGGTTATCGATACTCTTGCGGCCTCAATCTGCTTGGCTGTAATCCAGCCGCACTCGAGCGCCATCAGACCAAAATCACCAAAGGCAAGCCTGTTACCCCTCATTGCCTTTCCCTTCATCCTACCTCTCTGCTGCTTTCTGTATTTTACCTTGGCCGGAATAAACATAACCTAACTCCTTATTTCTTGCTTAATATCTCTCCCTTAAACAACCAGACCTTGACACCGATCTTGCCGTATGTGGTGTTTGCCTCTGCAAAACCGTAATCGATATCTGCCCTTAGAGTCTGAAGCGGTACTCTTCCCTCCCTGTACCATTCCGAACGGGCAATCTCGGCGCCCGCAAGTCTGCCACCCGCCATTATCTTTATACCGAGAGCACCAAACTTGATTGCATTCAACACTGACTTTTTCATTGCTCTTCTGAACGCGACTCTCTTCTCAAGCTGTGAGGCAATATTTTCTGCAATAAGCTGCGCATCAAGCTCGGGCTTCCTTACCTCGGTAATATTGAGAAATATCTCGTTCGTGGACATACCCTGCAGTTCTTTCTTTATGCCGTCAATCCCTGAACCCTTCTTGCCTATTACCATTCCGGGTCTTGCAACAAAAACATTTATTCTGACCTTGTTGACAGACCTTTCGATGAGAATTCTCGAGACACCTGCCGGATAAAGCTTCTCCTTGAGATGCTTTCTGAAATTCAGGTCCTCGTGAAACCACTTTACATAATTCTTGGATGAAAACCATCTCGATTCCCAAGTTCTTGTGACTCCAAGTCTGAACCCTATCGGATTAACCTTCTGACCCAAAGCGACCTCCTTTAAATGTTGTCGATTAAAATTGTTACATGGCTCATTCTCTTGTTTATCCTGTAAGCCATTCCCCTCGAACGGGGCATTATTCTCTTCATTATAGGACCATTACCTACAATAACTTCCTTTACAATCAGATCATCTGCATTGACCTTCTGCTTCTGGTTGTTTGTTGCATTTGCAATCGCTGAATTCAGAAGCTTCAGAACCGGTCTGGCCGCTGCATTGGGAGTAAACTTCAGAATATTCACGGCCTCTGTAGCCTTTTTACCCTTTATAAGGTCAGTAACTATCTTTACCTTTCTGGGTGAAATCCTTAAAAATCTCAGTTTTGCCTTCGCTATCATCTTTGCCTCCGGATAATTTTACTTCTTTTCAGGAGCCTTCTCGCCCGCCTTCTCAGCCTTTCTCTCGGCGGAATGAGCCCTGAACGTCCTTGTAGGAGCAAACTCGCCCAATTTGTGACCGACCATATTTTCCACGATATAAACCGGAATAAATTTGTTGCCGTTATGGACAGCAAAGGTGTAACCCACCATTTCCGGAATAATAGTCGACCTTCTCGACCAGGTCTTGATAACCTTCTTCTGACCGGTCTTGGTCATATCCATAACCTTCTTCAGGAGACTCTCTTCCACATACGGGCCTTTTTTAACTGACCTTGCCACTTATGACCTCCTTATTTATGCCTGTGCTTGATGATATATTTCTGGGTTCTCTTGTTGTGCCTCGTCTTGAGTCCCTTGGTCTTCCAGCCCCACGGGGAGACAGGATGAGGATTACCCTGTCCGGCCTTTCCTTCACCACCGCCATGCGGATGGTCGACAGGATTCATAACCACTCCTCTCACATGCGGCTTTTTCCCCTTCAGTCTCTGTCTGCCGGCCTTGCCGATGATGATATTTTCATACTCCAGATTCCCGACCTGACCGATTGTTGCATAACAATCCTGAAGGACCTTTCTCATCTCGCCGGAGGGCATTCTCAGAATAGCATAATTTCCCTCTTTACCGAGGACCTGTGCAGCCGAACCGGCTGACCTGACGAGCGCACCGCCCTTTCCTATTTTAAGTTCAACATTGTGAATCATCTGACCAACGGGGATATTTTTAAGAGGAAGGGCATTCCCTACCTTGATATCTGCGTTTTCGGACGATACAACAGTATCTCCGACCTTGAGCCCGTCCGGAGCGAGTATGTATCTCTTGATACCGTTCTTGTAAAAGAGAAGGGCAATTCTGCAGGTTCTGTTCGGGTCATATTCAATGGCCTCTACCTTTGCAGGGATATCCCTGATATCTCTCTTGAAGTCAATAATCCTGTAGATCTTTCTTGCACCGCCGCCTCTGAATCTTATGGTAACCCTGCCCTGATTATTCCTGCCGGAATTCCTCTTGATTCTTTTGAGAAGCTTCTTTTCTGTGGGATGCTTTTTGAGTTCCGAGAAATCCGCAACAGTCATAAACCTGCGTCCCGGAGAAGTTGGTTTGAAAGTCTTAACTGCCATATCACACCTCAATTAAATGGTGGAAAGAATGTCAATGTTGTAGCCCGGCTGCAACGTCACAATGGCCTTTTTGTATGAAGCCCTTTTACCGGTATATCTGCCGTATCTTCTCATTTTACCTCTTACTACCACGGTATTGACCTTTGCTACCTTTACCTTGAAGATATTTTCAACCGCTTTTTTGATCTGAATCCTGTTTGCATCTCTTCTGACAACAAAGGAGACCTTATTGAAGAGTTCCTTGTGTATGTTGCTCTTCTCGGTAATAAGGGGTCTTATAATAACATCATAATCCGTAAAAGTCTTAATGGTACTCATTTTGACAATACCTCTTCAATCTTTTTTAATGCGTCCTGTGAAATAAGGAGCTTGTTGTATTTGAGAAGGTCGACGATATTGATATTTTCTGCGTTCAGATATTTCGAGTTCTTGTGATTCCTCACAGAAAGCATCAGATTTTTGTTTTTGTTGTCTATCACAAGCGCACCTTCAATCTCAAATCTCTTCAGAAGCTCGCAAAAATGTCTGGTTTTAATATCAGAAAAATCAACTTTGTCAATAACGAAAATAGAGTTTTCCCGTACTCTGTCAGAGAGGGCGATACACATTGCCTTTCTGTTTACCTTCTCGGGGATAGCGAGGTCATAGTCTCTCGGTCTCGGACCAAAAGTCACAGCGCCGCCCTTCCATAGCGGAGAGCGCATACTTCCGTGTCTTGCTCTGCCCATATGCTTCTGCTTCCACGGTTTCTTTCCTGTCCCTCTGACTTCAGCCTTGTTCTTCGTACAGGCCGTACCCTGTCTCCTGTTCATCTGTCTTACACGGACTGCCTGATAGATAACTGTCTCATTGAACGGTGCACCGAAAACCTTTTCGCTGACCTCCATCTCGGAGACTTTGTTCTTCCTGACATCATAAACATCCAGTTTAATCATAGCAATGGCTCCTTACTTGATTTCCACGTCCACGCCTGCAGAGAGGTCCAGTTTCATCAGGGCATCCAGAGTGTTAGGGGTTGGCCTCAGAATGTCAACCAGTCTCTTATGAACCCTGATTTCAAACTGCTCCCTCGACTTCTTGTCAGCGTGACAGGACCTGAGTACCGTGTACTTGTGAATTTCCGTCGGAAGCGGAAGCGGTCCTACGACCTCCGCACCTGTTGACTTGGCAGTCCTTACAATCTCTGCAATAGACCTGTCAAGCAGACGGTAATCATAACCCTTAAGCTTAATTCTGATTTTCTGTCCTTCCATCTTGATTCTCCAGTTACTTTATAATTTCAGTAATAACGCCGGCACCTACTGTCCTTCCGCCTTCTCTTACCGCAAACCTAAGCTCCTTCTCGAGCGCTACCGGGGTTATCAGCTCTACCTCTATCGTTATGTTGTCTCCCGGCATTACCATCTCT